>NZ_JBHZGV010000005.1:0-331741 GCF_043359985.1 Comamonas trifloxystrobinivorans | reverse complement strand
GGCATCACCCCCAAACAGCGGCTGGCCATGGCCGCATAGCTCTACTTCTCAGAGCGGTGGTTTGTGGGGGGATTACCGTATGCATTAAACTGTTTTGCAATCTGCTGGTTTTTGTATAGCTAGAGTTAAATTTCTACAAGGATTGTCAAATGGAACAATTAACGAACATTCTGTCGATTTTTCGGCACTCCTACAAAGCCACAGCAACTGCTGTAACTGCTTTGTGTGTATCCACAGGCGTATTGGCAGCCGCTGGAACCCCACTTCCGCGATGCGATGCTAGTACCGCATCTTTCTACCTTATGCGCTACAGCAGTCCCGCCGCGGTGGGCACGCCGCCCACGACCAATTTGTCGCTTGCTACCGTACCTGCCACTGGTGCTGTGGCGCTATCGCAGATTTGGAACGCAGCTGCGGCCCCGACTGTATCTCCTCGAGAGATACCGTTGGCTCCTGCAACTGCGCCGCTACCTGCAGGAGCCTCTGTAGCGGGAGGCATGGGCAACGATGGCTACATTTATGCCATTCGCGCGGTTGATGGAGACAACAAGTGGGACACCAGCCCTGCAGCAGGCTGGGGAAGTGGGCAAGGAGGCGGTTGGCGTACCCATACGCGTAACTATGAGTTATTTCGTTACGGTCGTGATGGCGTGGACAACTTAGGTATCGTTGATGGCCTGGGGCCCTATCTCACATCCACCGATCCTAGCGGTACCTCCGTGCCCGGAGCGCTAGACGCAAGACTCGGGCCCAACTTCAATGCTGCCGACGTCGACCCAGTAACGGGTATCTTGTACGTTGCTAGTTTTCAGACTGGGGGCTCGCTCAATCGCGTGTTCCGCGTTGATGTAACTCAGACGCCACCTAAGGTCGTAAGCACTTTGACATTGACTGCCAATATTCCGGGTGGTCAGTCAGGCGACTTCGCCATAGATGCGGCAGGTCAGTGGGCATATGGTGTTGCCATTACCTCATCAATATTTGCTCAAAATTATCGATTTAACCTGTCTAGTGGTGTCGTGGAATCTATAGGCAGTTCTTATTTTAGTACCTCATTCGGTGGGGCCGCTCGGTTGCCTAATGATGCCACCAAGCTAGCCTTTTTCGGTACAAGCACACGAATTATGACCATCCCAGCTGGGACCCTCGGCAGCAGCCAAGCCACTGCAACGGCCAATGGTGGTGATGCTGCATCTTGTCTGCCTAAGTTTGTCGCAACGCTCCAATGCACTCCTACCGATCTCGTAGACTCAGCTGGTCAGGTAGCGAACTGCACCGTAACGATCAACCAGCCCGCGCCCCTGGGCGGTTTGTCGATAGCGTTGGCACCTCCGCCAGCTAACTCACGCTACACCACCACCTGCGGCTCCGCGATAAGTGTGGCTGCAGGTGAAACCTCTGCGAGCTGCAGTATCACCGCGACTGCAAACACTGTTCCTGCCGATGGGGACGTTAGTGCGACTTTGCAACTAGCAACCCCTGACGCTATGGCCGACTACGTGTTGGGCACTCCTATCGCTGCCACAGTGACAGTACGCAACGATGACCTCCCTTCCGTAGGAGTTAGCTGTACGCCTAATAGTCTCGTGGATGCAGAATCTCAAGTGGCTGTTTGCACAATCACCTCAGACGTACCGGCCCCAGTTGGCGGTATGACCATTCGTTTAACGTCGCCCATTAGCGGCCCTCGTTTCAGTACCACGTGTGGCAACTCGGCAGTCATCGAGGCAGGTGCTAGCAGCACCACCTGTACCATTACAGCTACACCCAACACCGTGGTGGGTGATGGGGATGTGACCGTGTCACTCGCCTTGGCAACGCCTGCTACCGGCGCTGGCTACCAACTGGGCACGCCAAACCAGGCCAGTATACTGATCAGAGATGATGACGTGGCCCTGTCACCTCCCTTGGCCAATGTGGCATGTACGCCCTCTAGCCTAGTGGATTCTACTGACCAAGTGTCCATCTGTATCATAACGTTGAGCGCTCCCGCACCCGCTGGCGGCTTGAACGTTGCTATCACGGCACCTGCCGACAACAGTCGCTATAGCACCACTTGCGCATCGCCGCTCGCCGTTGCGGCGGGAGCGAGCACTGCTAGTTGCACCATCACCGCAACCCCGAATATCGTTGCCGGAGACGGCAGCGTGACCGCATTGCTGCAGCTGCAGCCTGGCACGGGATATGGGCTCGGAGCCAAGGTTAAGGACACCGTGAGCGTCAACGACGATGACCAGTTCGCAGTCGCTGCACCTATCCCGTCCCTTGGTCAGTGGGCGTTAGCAGTGCTGTCCTTGATTCTTGGAGGGCTTGCCGCAGTCGGCTTACGACGTTCTCCATTGCGGTGATTGGCGAGGAGGGAGGTTGAGGTATGGAGCTCGCTCCGCCTCTACCTTCGCCGCTACCCATCTCTCCAGACTCGGCCTCCGGCTGACAACAATTTCATCGAAATCTTCGTTTTTTGTCGGAGGGCCGAAAACTCCCTGCTACAATTGCGGCTTCGGCGCTGCGGAGAGGTGGCAGAGTGGTCGAATGTACCTGACTCGAAATCAGGCGTACGTGCAAACGTACCGAGGGTTCGAATCCCTCCCTCCTAGTTAAGAATTCATGAAATACGGGCCCATGTGGCCCGTTTTGCATTTCTACCTTCCGTTTTACCTACTATTTAGCCGGATATATGCCATTGCAGTGCGGCGCGCGCACCATACCGGTGAGTTGTCCGCTTGATACGCCGCTTTGGTTCTGTGGCCGCATCTTCCAGGCTCTATCTATCTTCTGGTCTACCTTAGACCTCCGCGGAGACTTGAGCCTAAGGGCCTCGACCACGTCCAGGTGCGCTTCTAGTGTCCGCTGACATAGCTATCGTAGCCGCGCACGTGTATATCAGTTCCTGTCGACTTTCTGTCACTGCGATCTGATAGAGGCATTACAGCTTTCTTTTATCGCACCACTTTGTCTTTCGACCGCAACCACAACTGCAAGGCGTATATGGCCCAATTTCTTGGAGTAGACGAATGCAACCTAGCGTAGCCATTGTTTTTCGTTGCTGTATCTGGTCGTAGTGTGCAGCTTCATTCTCTGTGAGAGTAATTTCGCCATACTGACCCTGCCTGCTTCCTTCGTTCATGAATTTGACTTCTTCTTCGCTCGCTTGAATAAAGTCCATTACCGCAGGATCATTTGAGATAGGGAGCCGCAGATTGTCAACTTGCTCTCCTGTGTAGCTTGTTCCCGGGTCACGGAGGAATAGAATTCGACTTGTCAGTTCTTTCTTAGGAGTTATATCGATTAGTACGCCATCTGGTCTTTCCCACACAGCATGGAACTCGGCCTCGAAATAAACTCCTGGCAGTTCCCAGAGCGCCCATCCGAGTACTTGTTGACCTCCATTTAGATCAACTTGGGATGAGGTATTGGCGAAGCATTCATTGACGATCGCATGTTTAGACAGTTCGACGTCGATATAGACCGGGTCTTCTTTAATTTTTAACTTCTTCTTGATTTCTTGAGCAAACGAGCTCATTGGATCGATGGGGGTGACTGGGTGGCGATATTTCATTGGGGCGTGGTCGTCTATGCGGTGCGGACGGGATTGTTGACCGCATCAACTTATAACAGAGTTCAGTGTGGAGATTTCATTTCGCTAAACACAGCCTGCGCGCATCGTTTTCCTTGATGGCGTAGCACCGATCCCGACTGCCTTTGATCTCTGCGAGACACTGATTGCGCTGGTCACTATCCTTGACCCGATAGCAGTATTGGTAGTCCTGTTTCACAGCTGCGAGACAGTAGGCACGCTTGTCCCCATCTTTAATCGCGTAGCAATCTGAGGGTGCGGCCATGACCTCCCCCATAGCCAATATCGCGGCGGCACACGGGAGGGCCACGAGGGTACTTCTCGCTATATTTTGGATAGTCATGCCCATACCCGTGTCAATAGTCCCGCAGCAGGTGTCCGCTTGGCATCTGTTTGAGCATTGCGCCGTATAGCGTAATAGTCCGGTCATCAGCCCACAGGTGGAAGGCCCTGTATTTGCGCGCTTCAGCCAGTTCACCCGCGCTCCATTCGAACTTACCCATAGGCTTATCCTCTTTGATGGGATTGCCGTACTGGTCTTTTACCCCTGCGCTAGACATGACGAACTCCATGCGCACCGATTGCAGCTGTGGCTTTTGCTGAGCGAGGTCATACACGTCGTGCAGTGTCCGCTGTGCAATAGCTCTGGCTCCATTGGACGTGGTCAATACCTGGCGCGTCACCACCTCCGTATCTGAGGATACGAGCGTTCCATCCGTAGGCATTCTTTTCTCGCCTAGCAAGATGGCTGCGCAGAGCATGATGACCATGTACCACAGTACGATGATCTTAGCTTTTCCGATCCATCCTGCGCTCCAGGTTCGTGTATGCCATGCCTTGAACCTTGCGAGCTTGCTGAGTGGTTGTTGGTCCATGATGTAACTCCTAATTGGTTAATTGGATTGGTTGATTTTTGGGTTTGAGTTGTCATTCGCGGCGGCAGTTTTTATTGCCGCAGGTTGCCCGCGGGTATGACCGTCGGTCATGGCGTAGCTGCCCCAGTCCTGCATGAGTGCGTGGCGCTTTTCCAGCATGTCTCCGCGTCGATACGCGGCTTCCACCTTGCTCGCGACGGTGTGTGCGAGGGCCATCTCCGCGACCTCATTGGCGTACTGCGTTTTCTCGGCACACCAGTCGCGGAACGTAGACCGGAACCCATGAGGCACGGCGTTCACATTCAGGCGACGCAATACGGCAGTTAGCGTCATGTTCGATAGCGGCGCTCCCGTCTCGGGATCGGCACTTGCTCGGTAGCCCGGGAACACATAGAGGCACGATGCAGGTACGACGTCGCGTTGGTTCTTGAGGATCTCAATTGCTGCATCCGACAGAGGTACGCGGTGCTCCTTATGGGCCTTCATCCGCTCGGCTGGGATCGTCCATACCCGGTTGGCAATATCGATCTCATCCCACCTTGCTCCCCGCACTTCGCCTGACCGGGTTGCCGTCAGGATCAGGAACTGCAGGGCCAGCGCGCCATTGCCTTCTTGACTTCGCAACTGCACCATGAACGCCGGTAGATCGGCATAGGGCATGGCACGGTGGTGCACGGTCTTGGTGACCTTTGCTGGTGCCGGTAGTAGCTTGTCCAGGAGTCCCTTCCAGCGTGCCGGGTTGGCATCCTTGCGATAGCCGCGGGCCACTGCCCAGTCCAATACCGATTCGATCCGGCCCCGCACGCGATTGGCCGTTTCCGTCTTGGTGGCCCACATCGGCTCGATCACCCGCAGCACCATCTCTACATCGACCGCTGCCACTGGCACCTTGCCGAGTACCGGATTCGCATAGGTCGCCAGCGACGACCGCCACTGCGCCACATGCTTGACGTTCTTCCAGCCTTTTTCATGGGCGTCGATGTACTTGGTAGCAGCCTCTGCGAAGCTGATGGCCCGCTGCATATCTTGCACCAACTGGGCACGCAGGCGCTGTGCATCCGCTATAGGGTCGATGCCACGCGCTAGTTTGAGGCGGGCTTCTCGTGCCAGCTCCCGGGCCTGTGCGAGGGTGACCGTTGGGTACGATCCGAGCCCCAGGTCACGACGTCGGCCTGCGACTTGGTAGCGCAATAGCCAGCTGCGCGAGCCGTACATGGTGACGTTGAGCACGAGGCCACGCACGCCGCCGACATGTGTCGATCCACGTCGCCATATCGCAGCTACCTGTGCCGCTCCGAGTTCTTTGCTAGCTGCTTTGGGCATCATGGCTGAGCCTCCTGATGCGTAGCGCATTGCTGGGAATAGCCGGGAGGTAGTACATCCCAGTCACCCTGCAAGGCATCGGTCAGTCGCTCCTGTGCCCGTGCATCGGTCATGCCGATCAGGTCGCCTTCGACATCTCGGCTGCGGCCTTCTGACAGCCACTCAAGCCAGGTACGCAGGCTGGGTACTACCCCGGTCTGATGAAGATAGATAAATTGCCGGGGTGCACGCAGTGCGTCAGATCGTTGCAGCTCTTCCATAACGCCCAGTGTGGAGAAATACAAGAGGGCGTAGGAAATTTCGATTTTGGAGGGCTGAAACCCGCATGGAATAAGGCGATGCTTCTCTCTCCCCTTCGTTATTGTGATTGATGCTATCAATTTCATATCAATGATTCCTAAATCATTGATTTTCAATAGCCTTTGTTGACGACGGAAGGGGGCTACTCGCGGTAGACCCGCTGCTTTGAAGGGCGAGCCAGTGGCTCGGTTTTCTTGCGAGTGATGGCCGCTGTGGCCTACGGCGATGGGTTACATGGCAGGTAGCGCAACCGTGTGCGCTACCCATTGCATGGTTAGCTTGGCTCGAACGGCTCCAGTGTCCAGCTGTAGTCCAGATACAGCGGGTGGCGTGGATGGCCGTTGACCGTCAACTCGCCGAATCTACGCCATTGAGGGGCATATTTTTCTAGACGCTGATACAGCGCATCCCGTGCCCGCGTGAGATACGGTCGCTTGACCACGATCTCCCCCCAGGCCGCCCAAATAGTGGGCTTGGGATACTGGGCCACGATTTTTTCGATTTCTTCCAGGTTGCGCTCATATGCAACGGGGTCGGCTTTTTCCGTCAGGTCTTGCGGATTGGTAGCGCGCACGGGGTAAAGATTGAGCATCACGAACCCATCAAATCCCGATTGCTGGGCGACCTTCTCCACACGGGTGACCGTCTGATCCAGTTTTTCTTGGGTTGCGGTACTGGGGTTGAGGCCGATGATGAATAGTGGATTGGCACCCGAGCGGCCTAGGACGTAGCGCCATTGGTCGTCTTGGTCGGAATGGTAGAGGTCGTACATATGTCCCTGTTTGCAGTAGTTTGGTTGGCCGTTTGAATATCGGAGCAAATAAATCGTACCGCATTTAGTCTGATTACGACTATTCCATATTCGACTAGACGATGCATGGATGTCCACGTCTCTCTACCATGCCGATTACGAAGCGCTGCGTGCAGCACTTCGGGATATGCGCGTGGGTGCGAGCTTGACACAGACAGATATGGCCGAGCAGTTAGGTGTAGGGCAGTCCTACATCTCCAAGCTGGAGCGTGGTGAGAATTTCGTAGACGTCATTCTGTTTGCCCGATGGTGCCAAGTTTGCGCAGTTCGGCCCGGGCTTGCATTGGATCAGCTTCTCAAATCTTGAGGCGGCTGGTGGCACACAGGCATCACACTTGCTGCCGTACCTTGCAGCTCTCGACCCGGTCACTTTGTTGAATACCCTGCAGCCCACCCGGTAGTCCCGAGTTTCGGGTGGGAGTAGTTTCTTTGCTTCGCGTCTTCTGGTTTCGATGCGTGTACACGGCATGTCTTGCTATTCCGCACTCAATACCCCGGCACCCCGCCCGCCACGACACCCCCGAAGGGGGTTGTCGGGCGGGGTGCGGGTGTTGGGGTATAGCATTGGAGTCCTTGGTTCCGGGGTGTTGTATCGACCTGCCTATGTTGGTCTGCTTGATGCTTTGCTGCTTTGCAGTCGGCACGCGAGGTGATACCTAGGCGTGTTTCGTGGATATTTGGACTATGGGGGTAGCGGCTAGGCTTCCCGTGCAGCACTTCGGTACCTCTCGGAGGCACTTCTGCACTATCGCGAGGTGGTGGCTTGCCTGCTAGGGCTCCAGCCCTGTGCCTCGATATCCGCTTATCACCACTTGCCCGGTCGATTGCTTGCACGCTACCCCGATAGCCCCACCCCGGCCCGACTCCCCCCGCCCCCCCTTTTAGGGGGAGGTGGGCGGGGGGGAGTTGGCCGATGGTGTTTGGAGTGTGCTGTGGATATTTTTTCTGGGGTTCTACTGAGAATGGATTTGCGGATTGTTTGCCGAAGATTTGGGCTTGCAGAGATGTATTTGCTTGTGTCTCGTACAGTCCGCCACTATGGGGGTCATGGCTAGGTCTCTGTGGCTATGCCGTGGGCCGAGGAGATACCCATCTGACATATTCGCAGCGTACGGGGTACACGACCTAGACTCGCTACACCCGGGATGCGCATCCGGGATCGGGTTGCCCACCCCGCCCGCACCCCCTGCGGGGCCGGGCGGGGTGGGCTGTCCGGAGACGGCCAACAACAGTCATCCGCCGCTGATGCGGAATTTTCCCGCAAGCGGTTGCCTGGTCGTTTGAATGCTCGTCGTCCTTTACCCTTCGCCCTGACAAGCTGGTCGCGCTGAATAGAGTAGCTGTACTCGAGAAAGTGTGCGATTATTCGTTCATGCAAATTGTCTTTCGCTGATTCTGGAAGCCGCCCGCGCTTTAATGCGCGCGGGTCGCTTCCATTTTATCGCCTCCACTGTTTAGGGTCTGCTCGCTTGCCTTGTGCACGCGGCATGTGCGCGCCTGACCGCCTGGAGGAACCACCGAATCTGACGGAGTGCCAATCAGAGCGCTCCAGACACGAAAGACCTTTTCTCATGAACTCCATTTGTTCCAGTTCCACCAGCGGCTCGTTGCTGGTAAGCGGAGCTTCTGGCGCGCTCGCGCGCCAAGTGATTGAGCTGCTGTTGCGGTATCGGCCACACCAGCCCATCATTGCAACCACCCGTCAACCTCACAAGCTGGAAGACTTGGCGGCTCGCGGTGTATCGGTGCGCTTTGCGGACTTTGACCAACCCGACTCGCTTGATGTCGCCATCAAGGGAGCGTCGCGCATGCTGCTGGTGAGCACCAACACGCAGGGTGTGCCACCACGCCGCTCCACACAGCACGGCAACGCTATCGAGGCAGCTTGGCGCTGCGGTGTGCAGCATTTGGTCTACACGTCGTTTGCTACTGCCGGTGCTGCACAGCCGAGCCCGATAGCAGTCGACCATGCGGCAACCGAACGAAAACTGCGTCAAGGGCAGACGGGCTTTAGCATTCTGCGCAATGCGATCTATGCCGAACTGCTGCTCGCGACCCTGCCACTGGCTTGCAGGAGCGGTCAGTTACCTTGCGCGCAAGGCCGCGGGCGCATGACATTGGTTGCGCGCGCTGATTGCGCCGCGGCCGCTGCGGCTGCGCTGGTGGATGGCTTTGACGGACGTCGTGTGCTTTCTGTAGCTGGGGAAGAAGCGTTGGATGCCCGCGCCCTTGCGTCATTGGCATCGGAAGTCCTTAGCACCCGGATCGAGGCACTTGAAACACCGCCGGATCAGCTTGAGGCGGCGTGGCGCAAATGCGGTGCTTTACCAGGCATGGCCAGCGTTTTCGCCGGCATGGACCGCAGCACTGCAAAGGGCGAAATGGAGATCCCAGTCAGCGACCTGCGCGAGTTGTTAAGAGCGTTGCCTGGATTGACCCCAATGGGCATGCGAGAGTTTCTGCAGGCACATCAGGCGGTGATCCTCAGGGGATAGAGCAAGAAGGCCTTCCTGAAAGAAAGGGGGCCTTTTCTTGCACAGGCTTTCTGGATCACAGTCGGTCGACTCATCGTGTTTTCTGAGTGACCGCTTCGGAGCACTGCGCACAGCCGCTATGGGGCGTTATGCGTCAGTCGCGGGAGATTGGCCGCCCAGGGTATGTTGAACTGCCCACCGCTCCCAGCACCGAAGGTGTTGTAGGGCGGGGTGGACAGCCATAAGTCAATTAGATTTATCCAAAATCACGCCGTTTCACACCCATGCCATCTTGTTTGGGACATTCCGTTTGCCCCGCACCTTGGACAGGGAGCTCATCCCTCCACTTCAACAACTCCGTCAACAGCGCTTCGTGCTCATTGCGCTTGTCCACCTCAGCAACCCAGTCCAGCCCAACGTCTTCCGATTCCCAAAAGCCCTTGCCTGGAATGCCATGGTTTTTAGATACGAACAGCGATGCGCGGAGCGGGCGGTTTTGTAACCTGTCCTCCTTGCACATCAGGTTGAGCGCACGAATAATGATTCCGCTGCAGTAGCGGTTTTTCCTGCAAGCGGGCAACCCTAAGTGGAAGGCTGCTTCGCTGTAGCAGATGGGCTGCGTGATTGTTCTGCTGAGGATATCTAATGCGGTTTTTACGCGCTGAATTAGCCGCACATGATTTTTCGATTGCATGATTTTGTCCATGTCTGGAGAGTGCAATGGCCATGCACTTTCGGCACCGCCATACACAAGGGATAACTGAGTGACTCCAGCCCCGGCAGTCAATTGCCGGAGCTGTGGAATAAACTGCTCAGGAGGCGGTTTTCAGCAGGCCGCTATCACTTTGCTGCAATTGACCAGCTTCAATCAACGCATCCAGTGCCTCGCGTGCGCGGGTAGACCGGTGCTTGGATGACACCGCACTGAAGGCCGCTTTGACAACCTCTAGTGCTTCCTCACGGTTGATTCCCGCAAGGGGCTCGCCGTTCAATCCAGCCTGCAAATGCAACCCGATAGCAACCAGTGCTTCTTTTTGCTGAGGCGTTAGCGCAGGTGCTGCCGCAGCCTTTTCGACATCGGGCGTCCCTTCCACTTCGGTGAGTGCAGGCCCCACCACCGGCAGGCCATAATCGTCTTCGCCCAGCTCGATGTTCTCTATATTGAAGTAGTACTTCTTGCCTCCGGCTCCTTGGCGCGTCTTAACCAGCTCAACAGCCCGCACGCCTGAGTCGGTCTGCTCCACCATCAAGCAGGTATCGAGCGCGGCATACAGGCTAGAGTGCCCGCGTGGCCCCCTGTCTTTGGCCTTGCCCGTGTGGTGGGTGAGTACCACCGCTGCGCCAGTCAACTTGATCAACTGGTTGGCGTGTGCGATCACCATGCCCATGTCAGTCGAGAGATTTTCATCACTGCCGGGGATGGCACGATTTAAGGTGTCGATAAAAATCACATCTGCGCCACCAGCCTGATTCACATGGCGAGCCAGTTCGATCACTTCGGACTCGTCGTTCAACCGCCATGCGCGCGTCATGAACATTGCTTGCGGTGCAGGAAATGACCAGCCGGTATGGTGCTGCTCGATGGCTTCCAGGCGCTGCTTGAGCTCGCCCTCCAAGTTGACGTATACAAATCGCGACCGTTTTGGGATGCGGTGACCAAATACTTCATCGGCATTAACCAATGCAGCACCCAAATGCATCTGGAGCACAGACTTACCGCAACCCGAGGGGCCTGCAATCATGACAAGCTGGCCCTTGCCGATTAGGCCGTGAATCAATGGGATGGCCGAAGGTTCAGCTTCGATATCGTTGCGGGTGAGCAGACCATATTCACGGGCTTGTGCAGGTAGCCGAGCATTGCCGCGACCACCAGCTGCTTCGTTTACTGTGGGTTCTGCGTGATCCTCCGGCAATGTTTGCGTGGGCTCGCTGGTGTCCTCGTCTGCTGACTGGTCGGACATTTCTGCTTCTACCGGTTCCGTGGCGAGGTTGCTTTGGCTGGAGGCAGGTTTGTGCGTTTCCGCCAGT
Source organism: Comamonas trifloxystrobinivorans (assembly GCF_043359985.1). Lineage (NCBI taxonomy): Bacteria > Pseudomonadati > Pseudomonadota > Betaproteobacteria > Burkholderiales > Comamonadaceae > Comamonas > Comamonas trifloxystrobinivorans. The sequence continues at coordinate 320,353 of NZ_JBHZGV010000005.1, read as the reverse complement.
TCGGTGGCCTCTTCTTCATTGTGCAAGGCGACAATTTTCATTGCTGCGGTCTGAAGGCGATTCATCTCCGGAACTTCTTGGAAGCTAGTTTGAGTATTTGTCATAATGTGATATTGAAATTTATGCTGATAAATGCAGAACACCAGACCTAGGCGGGCCTATTCGTGTCCACAAACGACTTGGCGCTGAAGTTCTATTTCGTGCAAGTGGATGGAGGTCTGCCCTCCGTCACTTCAGGTTATGCTCGCTTGCCTACTCGCTGGTTGCTGGGAGCATTCTTGCGAGCGGAGCGTGACTTCCTTGCCTGCTTGCTTGCCTTGGGTTGAGATGCTGCAATGGCTTGGAGGAGGACGTGCCTTGACCGCAATGCATGGTTTGCAACCACCGCTACGCGGTCAAGCAGACCGTCGAGCTTTGCTTCAATGCGCGTCATTGCTTCGTCCTGCATTAGCAGGTTGAATGTCAGCATTGCGAGCGCAATTTGGTCTGGATTCATGCTCCAGCCTGTGTTTTCTTGTTCGGGTTCAGAGGCGTAGGTGTCTTCGTTGTATTCCTCATCGTCTGATGTAAAAACGACGGTGTGGTCATTGATGACTTTAATCACGGCGATACTTTCATAAAAATTGCGCAAAGCAACCCCTCCCGCTGCATCTGCGCGGATGAAATATAGGAGTGGAGGTAAATCTAAGCTTGGCCGGTGGCGCTAAGGCGGCGCTTCTGCATGCTTAGATATGCGTTGCGAGACGATCGCAGTGGGGCAATGTGGTGACTGATGCATTTTTCGCTTTCACGGTGCTGTGTGACTAATGATCTCTCAACAATCACCGAATGTGAAAAATGGACAGGCTCATACCCACATTTCCGCTTTAGCCTGTCTTTTTATGAGATCCGCTGTCTGACCTAACCAAGTTAGCTGTCGGTTAGCTATTGAGCTCTTTGATGGCTCGACGCACCTTGGTCAGAGTCATTGGGGTATCTGAGAAGTAGATATTCCAGATTTGATAAGTGATTTCAGCCAGCTCTTTAGCCTTGAATTCCCTTTCGTCTTGCCTGCCGTTGTTGCGTGGCATGCGCTTGCGAAAGCGCTTGACCCGGATATAAATGAGCTCGACTAGGAAGTTTTCCCGTTTTTTACGGCTAACGGCCTGAGTGCTGCTCCCCTGATGTGATGCGGATTGCGCCAACCTGTCTAGCTGCCCCCGTAGGTCGACGCAATAATTTTTCCAAGCCTCGTCGGCTGATTCGTGAGCGGGGCGTGATAGGTGCGGAGCGATTGCCTGTCCGATTTTGATGTATGGGTCGTCACTGTCAGTGCATGATTCGTTGAGCATCTTGGATAGCTTGTGACACGCGTTTGCAAAAGACTGAAATTGATCTTTCTCCTTAAGGGTAGCGCGCAGCGCCCCGGGCCCAACAAGCGGGTTTTTAATTTTCGAGTTTTCTCTAAGTATTTGGAGAGCTTTGTGCAAATCCCATAGATCGCTGTCAATTTCCACGTCAATCGGACTGTTGACCTCCGCGTCAGCTTCGGCTTCGGCGCATTGGGCGGTTCTGGGAAGCCCGCGTGTTATTCCTTTGAGCTTATCTAGTTCTGATTGGTCTGGTGCCAAGCCGTGAGCGCCCCAATACAACATCCCAGTGTCTTCTGCTATCTGCGTTAGTTGAAGGTATTCTTGCGCCTCTTTTTTGTCCATCGATGTCTCCAAATCTGCCTCGTTGGTTATCTGATAGATCATATTTCGACGGAACATCGTCGCAGTAAACTGGTGTATTGCCCAGACTACGGCGGGTAGAATGATGGGTAGCGCACCCCGAGCTACCTAGAAGCCGCATTGCGAATGGGATCTTGGCGGTGATGGTGGCTTATTTAGATTGGCTAGTAGTGAGTTCTGTTGATACCACGCGTACTTATCTCCAGGCTGTTGGCCGAACATATGTGCTCAAGCGGGGGGCATGAAGCACCATAGCTGGTGGTCAGTGCTACTTGTCTCGTGAAGATTGTTGACACTTTCGACATGTTATAAATGTAATCACTCGCTTCATACTTGACGGTTTCTGATGGGGCTTGTATGAAGATTGCATCTGTAAGCTTGGCGCTGTACGGCGTCTTCGCATTTCCGTTAACAAGCTGGGGTGCATGCACCCCTCCCAGTCCGGTCACCGTTGCGGGGAGCACAGTTTCCTGCACTGGTACGACTTCCGGTCAGTACCTCATTAATGCTCAGAATGTCTCTTTCACCAATTCTGGAAGCTGGACAGCCACAGGTGCGCTCCTAGGCGTAATTTATGCAACTCAGAACCTCGCTAATGGCGTATCTGTCATTAATCAAGGCAGTATTGATTGGACTAATGCACTGTATGGTGGTGGCGGTACGGGAACGCGGTCGGTTGCAAATGTGGGATACACAACTGGGAATAATTTCACCTCTGCATCGTTCTTGAATGAGACGGGTGCTTCAATTAGTGCATCCATCACATCCAATTTAGCGGCGAATCGATACATCTCTGGAGCCAGCCTCTATACCATTAACGGTCCCGCGAGCTTGATCAACCGTGGAACCATATCTATCACTAACAACAGCACTACATCATCTAGTGGAAGCGATGGAATTGACGCGTTAGGACGAAGTGCTACGGTTGTGAACGAAGGTACGGTAGGAATTAATATCCCGGGTGGAGCGGGAGCCTATGGACTAACAGCAAGGGCAACCGCTGGTGCCGCGGTTGTGAACAATTCTGGTGATGTGACCATCAACGGTGCCGGGGCCAGCGCTGCGGCTGTCTCCACTGGAATGTATGCAGCTACCACTGAGTTGAAGATTACAAACAGTGGCTTGTTAGAACTCAAAGGCGGTACTACCAACTCGGCAACAAGACGTGTGGTTGAGCTGAGCTCCCTGGCGGGAAGCACCATCGTGCAGCAGGTTGAGAATCTTGCGGGTGGCATTATCCGTGCGGATGCATTCAGCTACGCCATCGTGCTCGACGGCGCCGATGCCATCACAAACCCCGTACAAATCACAAATAATGGACGTATTGAAGGTCCGATTCTGACGAGAGCAGGCAATGACACCTTGATTCAAACTGCGGGTCAACTTGTCGGGAGTGTGAGTCTCGGAGCTGGAGCCGATAATTTACAGGCGAGCGGGGGCGCAATAATTGGCAGCATATCCATGGGGGATGGTGATGATGTCATCACTCTCTCTGGGGACATTGATGTGACCCAGGTTCCCCTGTTCGATGGAGGGGCAGGCGCGGACCAGTTCAATATTGATGGCATCAGCTTGCGTGCTTTCACTGCCAGTGCGAACAACCCCTCTCTTGGAGCTAACCTGACACTTTGGGAGACGGTTGATGTCCAAAATGGCGGGGCACTGCGTTTGACCGGTGATTTGTTCGATACTGCCAATACGGGTATCTTGAAGCTCTCCAATGCGGCATCAACCCTGGATCTGCAAGAAGGGACGACCGCGACAACCACCATCCATGGCGACTTTGATAGCGTCGGTGTGGCGAAGATCGATACCGTGCTGGGAGACAGCAACTCTGCCTCGGATGTTCTTCATATCACAGGTGGTACAGCAGGTTCCACCGTTTTGCAGGTTAACAACCTGGGTGGAGCGGGTGCGCTTACTACCGGCAATGGCATCCTGGTTGTGCAGGTTGACGGAAGCTCTTCGGGTACGTTTGCCTTGCCCGGTGGGTCACTGATAGCAGGTCAGTTTCTCTATTCTCTCCAGAAGATTGGCAACAACTGGTACCTGCAATCCCAGGCTAATACGGGCACGGTACAGGTGTCCAAGACGGTCGTGGGCCCTGAGGGTGCTCCAGCATTTAGTGGCAGCATTCCGTTCACACTCACCTGTGTCTCGCCCGACCTCAGCCAGCAAGGCAGCATCGCGGTCGTGAACAATGCAGGCACAGTCGAACCGATCACGGTTACTGCTGGCAGCTCCTGCTCGGTAGCAGAGGGCGCGTTGCCTGCAGCGCCCAGTGGTTATGGGTGGGGCGCTGCCACGCTGCCCACCGCGACTGGGCCTGTGCCATTGGGAGGCAACTTGACTCTGGCCATCACAAACACGCTGGTCAAGCAGAACACCCCGACTGCGATCCCCACACCAGTGCCTTCGCTCAGCCAATGGGCGCTCGCCCTGCTGTCGTTAATGTTCGGCGGATTGGTTGCAATGGGTGTCCGTAGTTCGAGGACGCGTTGATCTATTGAGGATTGTCACTGGCAATTGCCTCTTTCGGTCAAGGCCAGTTTCCTCTCCTCCTAATTACCCCTTTTGGGCAATCCGCTCCGCCTGTTCAATTCCATATAGACCTGATCCAGCAGAGGAGCGTCAGAGTGCTTTTTTCAGTGAGAGGAGAGCGAGCGAAGATTGCCCAAGACTTTGGGTGCGAGTCTGAATTCAAGCGGCAAGGTTGCTGTTTGAGGCTGGGGCGCGTGCCTCTATCGTTCTGGGAGACGCGGTCTACAGATAGCAATGCGATAAACATGCGAGATATCAAGGCAATGTAAGCCAGCGGATTGAAGACGACTTGGTTACCGCCTCACCCTCGCCCGCCTCTCATTTGTCAAAAATAGTCAACTAAAGCGCAAAAACATGTTTATAAATGTATACTTATATCGATTTCTACACCCACGATAAATAATCCATATGAATACATTTCGATCCTACGAGGGGCTAAAGAGAAGATCGGTCGCCGTTCTGACTGCTTTGTTAGCCTTCAGCGCTAGTCAAGTCATTGCCCAATCTGTTACCAAGACTGGCAGAGACTTAACGACCCAGAGCACCACCGATACCCAAGTAGGGCGCACTGTGCGCTATGCAGTCTCGCTCGGGTTACCCGCAGGGCAGACTGCAGCAGTGGATGTTTCTGACGCAATTCCATCAGGAATGGAATATGTGGCGGGTTCGCTCAAATTGCCATCCAATGCAGTGGGGGCTTGGTCTATTAACAATGGTACGAGTTACGTCGGGGTTGAGCCGTCGCCTACATCGGCAGTGACTAACCTTCGCGTCACCGGTAGTAGTTACATGGCTGCTACTTCGGCAATGGGAACGTTGCCCACGCCGCCGGTGGCCAGTGCCAGTGGTGGCGCTGGAGGAGATGGTTACCGTGCCATTCCCTATAACGGGAAGGTCTATTCGATCTATCACCATAACGGAGGTGATGCACTGTATTGTGGTGATCAGGCCACAGGCACGGCATGTCCAGGATTTCCAACTTCAGTGCCAGCAGCCTCGGGTAGTCCGTTCGTGCAAGTCGGTGGAAACTGGTATACGACCTTCAATGTCGTACATGATTATCTCGACCGAAATACAGGACGATTGTACTTTTATGCTGTCAACAATACAACTTCCAAGCCGGTTGTTGTCTGTGCAGAATTGGCTTCCCAAACGAGTTGCGGCTCCTATGAATTTAGCAATGCCGCTGATTTAGGCTATTCAGGTAACTTCAGCAGTGGTGGCCGACAAGGTAGTCGCTATTACACCAGTTCCGACGACGGGCGCATGTTGTGTTTTGACACTGCGACTTTCGCACCTTGCGCTGGTACTGGTGCAGATGGAGCCTTTCCTGTTTCTGGGACACGAACAGCCTTGGCAACGAATCAGAAAGTTGGTCAAGTAGGTTCTAGGTTGTATTGGCCACAGACCGATACCTCTACTTGGCCGGTACTTGCATGTTTTGACATGGCAATCAATGGCGACTGTGCGGGCTTTTCGGGAAGCGCGACTAACAATTATGTGGGTCAAATGGGCTTCTTGCCGACAGCCAATAGCGCGGGCGTGGCTGATGGTATGTGCTTCGAGGGCTACGACAGCAGTTTTACTGTATTACAGGCACAGTGCTTTGACCTGAATGGTAACGATATTACTTCGAGTAAATCTGCATTTACGGCAAGTCTGAATTCACATGCTGCAGCCATGTATCAATACTCTTATGGACTCCTGCTGAATGGGCGTACCTACTGGCAAGATTCGTCAGCGCAATTATGCTGGGACTGGTCTTCCAACACTGCTTGTGCAGGGTATGACCCCAGCACTGGATTTTCTCCTTGGTGGTACGAAACCACTTATGATCCTGCCAATCCCACTTGCGTCTGGGCCCTTGGAGATGCTGGCAGGCTAACGGCTACAGACGCAATCAATGGAGGTCCTTGCACAGTTGAAGTTAAGGCTCAAGTGCAAGCCAGCCCTGCTGGCAACTATTGTGATGGAAAACCTCACTCGGTGACTTGGTCGCGCATTGACCTGGTGGGCCTTCAGGCAAGCGACTATGCTTCAGCGAAAGTTACTATTCGCGATGCCTCGAACAATATTCTTCCTGGCTGGAATGCTGCTACAGCCACGTTCCCTATAGATCTGAGTGCCTATCCAACCTCAGGTGCAACGGCGAGTCTCTCAGTTGAAGTAGAGCTATTGGGAATAACCAATGCTACTCCATTCAATGCAGATCCAAAGCCATACATATCGGTACAGTGGAATGGCGATGCTCAGCAAATCTGTTATGACGCTAAGCTATCTTGCGGCGCTGCTCCTGTTTCGGCATTAACCAATACCGTTTCTGGACTTATTGCTGGCACAGCAGTCACAGGCTCGCATACTTTTAGCAATATCGCTCAATCTTGTTGGGACCCTTCTGCCCCCCAGGAGATTACGGTGACGAAGACATCGAGCACGCCAGGGCCTATAGCTGCCGGTGGTGCCGTGGACTATGTCGTAACCGTTACCAATGTGGGCACTATGGTTGCGCCACAACTGCATCTCACTGATCTATTCCCCTCAGGGCTGCAGTCGGCTAGTTGGATATGCGCTGCCAGCGGTGGTACGCCTGCCCAAACCTGCGTTATGTCTTCGGGAACTGCGACTGCACCCAACCCTATATTGGATCAGACCTTTGATTTGCAGCCAGGTGCGACTGTGACTTATCAAATTTCAGCTGTGGCTGGCAATGCCGTGGTGACCAGCACTGCTAATACAGTCACTGCTGAGGTGGCAGGAGGCGCAGCTTGTAGCAAAGGTGGCTTGCAACAAGCTTCGTGTAGCGCTACCAGTCCTGCGGGGCAACCAGGCAATGGAGGTGCTGCACCCGTTCCATCATTGGGTCAATGGGCGCTGATGTTGCTCTCTATTGTTCTGGCCGGATTCGCCGTGGTCAGATTGCGCCGCCAGCAAGTGCGTTGATTCAGGCGGAGAGAGGGGAGGAGACGCATCGCCTTCTCTCCTGATCCACTGCCGACCCTTGCCTCCCTGCAGCCGTCGTTTTCGCATCGACCGCAAGTCAGCTGGCCGCCAGCCCCCAATCAAAAATGGCCCTTGTTCTTTATAGAGAGCAAGGGCCATTCTCAACTTATGCTCCTCCCGGAGTTCTCTCGATGGAATCGCTAAGTCATTGCGCTTGGCCAGTGCTTATTGAACGCGCCTTTCGCCGCACTTCCCCGGCACTGCCATTTCCAGCTCTGCTAGGTCTGACTTGCCTTGTTCGGCAGGCACAATTTCCAAATTGGCACCGCCCACAAAGGCGCCCATCTTGATGTATTGGCGGACAAAATAGGTCTTGTCCGGCTCGGTCGTTAAATCAATGCCGTTCGGGGAGAACTCTGACTCGGTCTCGATTCTGTGGCTCTTGCCGCCTTCGACCTCGGTGTAGAAAAACACTTTGGATGCGCTCTCGCCGAGGCACTTGCCATCGATCGTGATGTCCTTCTTGAGCGCTGCACCGAACACGCTGTTGCGGTAGACGTAGAGGCCAGCGTTGCCTGCGCTGGGTGGTTGGAAGGTCTTGGCTTTGGCTGACTCTTCTTTGCTTGCCATATTGACCGAAGCGCAACCCGTCAAAAAGGCCGCGAGCAGGCACATGGCCGATGTTGTTTTCCACATGGTTATGTATCGATTGTAAATATTTAAGTATACGCAGGCTTTGATTGCATCGTTGCATGTTTCTGCGTTGTAAAGACCGCAGGGTTGCCTAGATGTCCGCTCTCCATTGCCTTGGCAGGATTTGCAGCTATCAACTTGCGCACCACTCGATGGCATTGATTCCCATGGAGGGGGAGGTATGGGGTATGGTCTTCACTTGAATCTACTGCCGCCTTTGCTCTGCATGCCTGCGCCCACCACCCTCCAGCACATCAATTTTTCAGAAACCCACGTTTCTTCCCGAGACCCTCAAATTGCCTGCTATAATTTCAGCTTCGGCGCTGCGGAGAGGTGGCAGAGTGGTCGAATGTACCTGACTCGAAATCAGGCGTACGTGCAAACGTACCGAGGGTTCGAATCCCTCCCTCTCCGCCATAGTGTTGATTAGCGGCTGTAGCTCAGCTGGATAGAGTACTTGGCTACGAACCAAGGGGTCGTGGGTTCGATTCCTGCCAGCCGCACCAAACGTTGATCCCCAGAGTGGAAACACTCTGGGGATTTTTCGTTTTCATGTTTTGCTTTGGGGCTGCTACTGCTGCGTTCAGCCCATCTGATGGCTGGAGCGGCTATGCATTGCCACCAGCCACTGCTTCGGTTGAATCTCCGGCTCAGACGCGCTCAGTCAATGCGCACATTCGCCGCTTTCACAATCTGCCCCCATTTTGTGGTCTCAGCTTGCATGTAGTCTTTGGAATCATCTGGCGTCCGCCAGTCTGCCGTGAAGCCCTGAGCGGCAAATTTGTCCCTGACCTCTTGCATGGCCAGTATTTTTTGGAATGACTGACTGAGGTGCTCCACCACGGCCTTGGGTGTTTTGGCTGGCACCACAATGCTGTTCCAGGCGATGGCCTCAAACCCAGGGTAGCCTTGTTCGGCAACTGTCGGTATTTGCGGCAGCAGGGCTGAGCGTTGTGGGCTGGTGATTGCCAGGGCTTTGAGCTTCCCGCCGGTGACAAAAGGCATGGCCGACAGCATGGTGTCAAACATGTATGAGGTTTGGCCGCTCATCGTGTCGGTCAGGCCGGGGCCGCTACCACGGTAGGGAATGTGCACCGATTGAATGCCCGCCCGCTGGTTGAGCATTTCCCCGGCAAGGTGGGTGGATGCGCCATTGCCAGACGATGCGAACGACAGTGCGCCTGGTTTTTCTTTGGCTTTGTTCACCAAGTCCTGCAGGTTTTTGATGGGCGATTCCGCCTGGGTCACCAGCAGCATGGGGCCGCTGGTCAGCGTCGTGATTGGCGTGAAATCTTTTTTTAGGTCGTACCCCAACTTGGGGAAAAGTGTTGCGTTGATGGTGTGGGTTGCGGTGGCAAGCAGTAGCGTGTAGCCGTCTGCTGACGCTCTGGCTGCAGCCTCGGCACCAATGTTTGCGCCTCCGCCTGGGCGGTTCTCCACAATGACCGCCACTTTTTCAAGCTGCCCCAGCCTCTCTCCGACCACGCGGGCGACGATGTCGGTGGGCCCGCCTGGCGCGTAGGGCACGATCAGTCGGATAGGTTGTGACGGGTAGCTGCTGGCAGCGGCAATGGCCGATGCCAGCAGGCATGCGCTTGCTACCGCTGCCTGGATGAAGTTTCGACGTGCGTTCATTGTCTGTCTCCTGAATAGGGATTCTTGGTTTTCAGTCTTGGTAACTGGGGTCTTCCTTGTCGAGCATGCGTCTCATCGCTTGCCATTCAAGTGCGGTGAATTTGTGGATGTTGGGGCCGCCGGGGCTGTATCGGCTGGCCATCCGTTTGGCTAAATCGTCGCTGGGCATGTTGAGCTCACGCCCCATTCCGAGCGCATCAACCTGCACCTTGCACGCTGTTTCTAACCAGTACATCAGGTTGAAGGCGGCCGGAACCGATGAACCGCATGCGACCAAGCCGTGGTTGCGCAGGATGATGGCGTTGTGGGTTCCGAGATCCTTGGCAAGGCGTTCGCGCTCGCTGATATCTGCCGTCGGTACTTCATAGTCGTGGTAGCCGATGGCGCCGTAAAAGCGCATAGCTGTCTGAGTGAGAGGAAGCAGACCTTCTTTCATAGTGGAGACGGCCATGCCAGCACGTGTGTGTGTGTGCATGACACAGTGCAGATCTGGCCGCGCTTTATGCACTGCGCTATGGATAACGAACCCGGCTTGATTCACCGCGAAAGGGGTGTCTGGTTTGTCCACCACATTCCCGTCGTAGTCCAGTGTGTAGAAACACGATGCGGTGATCTCCGAATACAACATGCCAAACGGATTGATCAAAAAATGGCCATCCTGCCCTGGGACCTTCGCAGTGATGTGGTTGTAGATCAGGTCGCTCATGCCTAGCTTGGCGACCAACCTATAGCAGGCTGCGAGGTCAACTCGAACCTGCCATTCGGCCTCGGAAACACGTTGTTGGACGGGTGATGGTGCAGGGCGTGACATGGTGATGGATATTGAATGGGATGGCTGCGATCGTAGAAACCCCAGGCTGTCGCGTCCAATACCATCGATATTGAAATTGATACTTAATATGTATCAATGGAACTGAGACAACTACGGCAGTTTGTGATGGTGGCAGAGCACCTGAACTTCAGGCGTGCTGCCGAGGCATTGCATATGGCGCAGCCCCCGCTATCCGTTGCGATTCGGAATTTGGAGGCGGAGCTGGGTGCTCCGCTTTTCGTGCGAGAAGGCAGAGGGATAGCGCTGACTGAGGCTGGACGCGCCGCATACGCGGCAGCGAAGAATTGTCTGTTCAGTGCTCAGGAGGTCTTTGCCGCGGTCAATACGGTGGGCACCGGTGAATATGGTCATATAAGGCTCGCATTTGTGGGTTCCGCGACCTATTCGGTTTTGCCTGCACTATTGCCTGCATTTCGTCAGCGCTTTCCTGGAATACAGCTGACCTTGAGCGAGGCCACCAATCTGCAAGCGCTCAAGCAGTTGGAGGCCGGAGAGATTGATGCTGCGTTGGTAAGGTACCCTACGACGCACATCAGCGCGTTGTCGTACGAGATTTTGGAGGAGGACCGCTTTATAGCTGCCATTCAGGCCGGACACCCACTTGCAAAGCGACGGCGTATCCCTCTGGAGTTGTTGGTGCAATACCCTTTTATCGATTACTCTGCCAACCAGGTTCCCGGCCTACATGCTTTGGTTTCACTGGCATTTCAACGGGCGGGTTTACGGCCTGCTGTAGTGCAAAAGGCCACACAGGTGCAAACCGTTATCAGCCTCGTCCAGAGTCGCATGGGGGTGGCGCTGGTTCCGTCCATTGTCAGAAAGCAAGCGCCCAAGCATGTAGTTTTCAGAGAAGTGGAAAACCTGCCTGAAGGACATGCCATGGGTGTAGCCCTTGCCTACTCCTCTGAAAAAACGCCCATTGCAGTATTGCGGCTTAGAGAGATTGCCGCTGAAAAATACACTGCGTTGGATGCAGACACGCAGGCGTGATGGATTGCTGATTCAGGGCTAGACCAGACTGAGCAAGTGGCGTTGTGGGCGCTGGATTTCGTTCTCCGTTGTCTACATAGATGCATGTTTGCTCGTCTCTGGTCGCAGAAAATGCCAAGTCTCCAATCACGAGTAGGCCGGCTTATGGGCGATACGTATTCATTCACCGTTGCCATAGACCGACTTCTCAGCGGGCATCCGGGGCACGCCAGTGACGGTAACGGGCGAATCTGCACTACGCGTTGCGCGCTTGAAAATAGACGGAGATACGCCAGTATGCTCTTTGAAAAAGCGCGAGAAATTTCCTGGCGCACTGAATCCCAGATCCAGCGCCACATCCGTCAGTACTGCGCCTTCGCTCACGCGCTTCATCGCCTCTTCAACCTTCACTCCGCTCCAGAAGACCTGTGGTGTCGTGCGCAGCTGGTCTCGAAACAGGGCAAAAAAATGCGCTCGAGACAAGCCGACACGCGCCGCAATTTCTTCCATGGAGCCACCCTCTACAACGTTCTCGCGCATGTAGTTGATGGCGGAACGCAAGCGGTGGTCCAAAGTGACTGGCAAGGGGACTGGCCGTTTGGAGACTGGCTCCGAGCCAATTACTGCATCTTCCAAGAGCTCCAGCACCAAGGTATCCACTTCGTGGCGTGCAGGTGCCGGCGAGAGCATCAAATTGAGTACCTTCCAGCAAGAGCGTCGCAATTTGGCATCCACAAAGACTTGCGGAGATTTGAAGCTGAAACTCTTGCCCTCGGTGGCCGAGCGGTGCTCTAGCCAGTCCTGCGAAATGACAAAAACCAAAAACAGGGCGGGACCGGTGTTCTCCAGCAGCACCATGTCATGGGCCTCGTAGGCGTTCACGCCCAGGCCCAGGTTCTCGCTGTAGTCCACAGTTTGTTGGCCAACGCGTGCACGGGCACGCGATCCGCCCAGCCACAGTGCGAGCTGGCTTTCTGAATGTGCATGGGGAACCAGGTTGGCACCGGCTTCTAAAACGATAGCGGTGCCGAAATTGCTTTCATGAAGCGCGTAGCCCGCGGCCATGTTTGTCTCCTGTTTTTATGAGATGCAGCGATATTGTTTCGCGTCAAAACTCCAACGAGACAGCGGTTCAGGGTAACTCCTTAGCACATCACCAGACTGAGCGATAAATGTGCAGATTCGCAGATAAGCAGCGCTGTTGAACAGTTTTTAAAGTTGGCAGACCGCATTCAAGAAGGTGCGGACACCTGCAACAAACTGGATTTCAACATGCGAATAGCGACATTCTTAGCCGGAAACCGCCGGTACGTAGGCTTGGTTTCAGCAGACGGGCAGTCCGTCACGCCGTTTGACTTATCGCCAGAGCAAGCGTCGCGGGGCGCGCTCCCCATCATCGAGAAGCTGGCCGAGGGGGGCTCGCTCCCTGCGCTTGCGAGCAGTTCAGTGGCCATCGACAGTGTTGCGTTGGATGCACCGCTCCCGCTTCCGCGGCGAAACCTGTGGTGCGTCGGGCGCAACTACAGTGCACACGCCAAAGAGCTGGCTGCTTCGGTCTTCAAGGGTAATGCCAGCAAAACGGATGAGTGGCCCATCGTCTTCACCAAGGTGCCGGAATGCGTGGTGGGGCCCACGGATGACGTGCATATTCCAAGCGCCGTTTCCGAGCAGATCGATTACGAGGCAGAGCTGGCAGTTGTGATTGGCAAGGGCGGCAAGAACATCGCGCGAGACGATGCGATGACGCACGTCTTTGGCTATACCGTGGTCAACGATGTGACGGCAAGAGACGTGCAGATGCGCCATGGGCAATGGGATATGGGCAAGTCTTTCGACACCTTCTGTCCTATGGGCCCATGGATTGTTACGGCTGACGAATTGGATGGCACCAGAACCCGGGTGAGGTGCTGGGTGAATGGCGCATTGCGCCAAGATGCGCCCACAGAAAACATGATCTTTGATATTCCGACGCTCATCGAAACGGTGTCCCGTGGCATCACGCTTTATCCGGGTGATGTGATTGCGACAGGAACGCCAGCGGGTGTTGGTATGGGGCTGAGCCCGCCCGTGTACCTGAAGCCTGGCGATGTTGTGAAGGTTGAAGTCGAAGGACTTGGCAGCATTGAAAACCGCTTTGTGTGAGGTGCCACATGACAACGCATGTAATTAACAACTTGGCGGTAGAAGTGGATGGCGAAGGCGATGCCGTACTCTGCATTCATGGACTTGGTGGCTCCTCCAACGTGTGGGAGCCGTTGCTGCCTGCACTGCAAGGATGCAAAGTCATTCGGCCTGATCTGCCTGGCAGCGCACGCTCTGCTTTGCCGGCTGAGCCACTTTCGATTGCGCTGTACGTGGCCGCCATGGTGGGCGTTCTGGATGAGCTGAAGGTGGGCAAGGTTCATGTTCTTGCGCACTCGATGGGAACCATCGTGGCACAGCATTTGGCTGAGCAACACCCTGAGCGCGTGCTGTCGCTGGCTCTGTTCGGCCCCTTGGTGGCTCCACCTGATGCAGCTCGCCCCAATATCGAGGCGCGAGCCAGTGCAGCGCGCGGAGGCATCTCTCAACTACAAGAAATTGCCAATGCCATCGTCAATGGCGCTACGAGCAAGCAGACAAAAGCGTCCCAGCCGGTGACGCTGGCGCTGGTGCGAGAAAGCGTCATGCGCCAAACCCCGGAAGGCTATGCGCAAAGCTGCGAAGCGCTGGCGCGGGCACAGGCAGCCCAGCTGGAGAGCATCCAGGCCCCCGTGCTGTTGGTAACGGGCGATCAAGATGGAGTGGCGCCACCAGCATCGGTGGAGGCCATGTCAGGCCGTCTGGCCCATTCCCGCCATGTCGTCGTTGAGGGCTGCGGTCATTGGACGACTTACGAGCATCCCGATCGCTGCGTGGCTGAGCTGCAGCGCTTCTTTCAGGAGTTCCGCGTCCTGGCGTAGCACCGGGTGCATGCAGGAGCTTGAATCACAAGTACCCAATCATGGCCTGATAAGGCTGCAGGAGACAAATCATGAAGCGTACAGTTTTCAGCGATGTCAGCATTTTTGATGGAACAGGAAGTGCTCCGTTTCGGGGCGAGGTACTGGTAGAAGGTAAGCGAATTCTTCAGGTGGCACATGCACCAGGAAAAGTCAGCCGAGAGGGCGCGCGCGTTGTGGAAGGGCACGGCCGCTTTCTGATGCCAGGTATGACGGAAGCCCACACGCATTTCAGCTGGAACGACCAGCCGTCACTGGCGGCCATCCAGTTCATGCCACCGGAAGAGCACATGCTTTGGTGTGTTCGAGTGGCGAGGCGATATCTCGACATGGGGTGGACCTCTGCCGTCGGTGCGGCTGCAGCCAAGCCGCGCTTGGATGTGGTTTTGCGCAATGCCATCAACGCCGGGGAGTTCCCTGGGCCGCGCTATTTGGCAGGCAGTCAGGAGATCACCACCATTGGAGCGCTTGGCGACAACACGCTGCCACACATGCAGTTCGACGAGCTGAGCTTTGGAAGCGTGTGCAGTGGCCCGGAGGAAATACGGCGCTCAGCGCGAACCTTCATCAAGTACGGTGTCGACCACCTCAAGATCAATCTGTCGGGTGAATACATCGCCGGACTGCCTGCTGAGATGTCGCCCTTCTCGGAGGACGAGATCGCGATGCTTGCACAGGAGGCTAAGCGCTATGGCAAGCGCATTGCTGCCCATGCGCGCTCCAGCGAGTCGGTCAAACAATGCGTGCGACATGGCATCGAGATGGTGTACCACGCGAGCTTTGCGGATGAAGAGGCGCTGGACATGCTTGAAGCCGCGAAGGACAAGCACTTTGTCGCTCCAGGAATCGGATGGCTGATTCGTACCCTCTATAACGCAGCAGAATTTGGCATTACCGAAGAAATTGCAACCACCATGGGCTACAAGCGTGAGTTGGAGGTGGCGTCTGAAACTTTGCGCAAGATGCATAAGCGCGGCATTCGAATTCTTCCAGGGGGTGACTATGGCTTTGCCTGGATGCCTCATGGTACGAATGCCAATGACCTCCAGTATTTTGTTGACTACATTGGCATGACGCCCATGGAGGCGCTGACTGCTGCCACCGGCTTGGGAGGACACATCATGATGCGCTCTGACGAGCTGGGTTTGCTGAAAGAAGGCTACCTGGCTGATGTGGTGCTTGTGGATGGCAATCCGCTGGAAAATCTGGCGCTATTGCTGGACCCCGCCAAAATCAACCTGGTCATGAAGGATGGCGAGGTCTACAAAGACCAATCCGCTCAACTTGTCTCGCAGGCCGCATTGCAGCGGGAGCAAGAGCACTATCCGCTTCAGGAAGAAGGCATCAAAGAGGCCATGGCGTCTGCCGACGCATAAAGGACGTACTGAGGTCTGGGCAGGCCGTGGTTTACGCCATGGCTTTGCCCAATTTCTTGTCCGGCATTAGATGCTGGTGATGACGTGGTTCTTATGTGAAATGGAGAGTTTGGCGTGGAGCCCAGTGGGCGTTATGCCGCCGCTTAATGGGGTGGAGGAAGGGCGTGCGTGTCTGCCTGCCAGCCTGCCGGCGTGATTTTCCATCCCTTTAGGTGCTAAAAAAGTTGTGACTCAATTCTCGGAAAGTGGGGCGTTGGGCAGTTAGCTGCTCCGACCCTTCGACGAGATGGGAAACACTTGGACATGCAATGTTGATTGCAAAGTCCCTAAAAGGGTATGCGAGAAAGCTCTTGGAGCCAAGCCTGCAACACTCTTGGTCTTATGTCAACAACACGCGCTTGCTGCGAAATCAAGCTTGCGGATTGTGGACTCGCCAAACTCAACGAGTCATACAGAAACCATATGTACTCCTCTGCATTCAAATGCACCGGCAACACTGGTGGCACCTGAAATGCCAACGCATCTCCAAGTTTTCTTCGTGTTCTAGAGCGGCTTTTTGGCTGCAGTTGTATGCAGGTGGCTTTCGGCCGTGTAACCAAGCACGATGACTACCGGATGTGCCAGTTACGTTTGCCTGCCAGTACCACGCTCACAAAGGCAAACCCGGTGGTGAGCGAGCGAAAAAATGCGGATTCTTCACTGCATTCTGCGGGTTTGTACTGGCAAATTAGGCTAGGAAGCTACTAGATTTCGGCATCACTTCAGTACTAACATCCGCAATGTGACCACGTGGTCACATTGGAGCCGGAATGACGATTGGGATAGTTGCGAATGGAGCTAATGCGGGCGCCGCTGTGGTTGATGCGCTGCTGGCAACGGAGTTGCTCGGGCGTGGAGCGATCGGTGGCTTCGCCGTATTTGCGTATGTGGATGCTGCGGGGGAGATGCAGTATCTGACAACGCAGCAGGGCGGTGTGAGTTCGTTGGGGCTCTTTGATGCTTGCCTGACTGCAGATGCGGCAGCCGTGATTTCCAGTGGCCCTGACAGGCCTGAACCTTTGACGCAGTTTCTTCCAGTATCGCGTGGCGTTGGCTTCGTGACCGGGCATCGTTTGCCTAACTCACTTGGCACCGATGGTATGCCTTTGAATCGTGCTGCTTTGGAAGAGATGGGTGCGGGGCAGGATCCGCAAAGTGCTGTAGATCGGGTGTTGCGCAATGCGCCGGAGTTGGATGCAGGGCTGATCGCCATGAATCTCCAAGGGCAAATCGGCTTAGGAAACAGTGCTCGGGTGTCCCGTCGGGCTGACCTGGGAATCTTTCAGCGCGTGGAAAAGGGGCGTAGTTTGGCCTTCATGCTCAACTCGATTTATGGCCTTGAGGGCGTAACCCCCAGTGTTACCGGTATTGCAGGGATTGCTTGGAGCCGCCTGTTGGGAACACGGAGTCAGGATGTGTTTGTGACGCTGAGGCAAACCGTGGAATTGAAGCTGGGTGCGCAAGATGTTGTTCATGTGAATGAGCACAATGAAATTCAGCTACTGGAAACCGCTAATCCGAGGCTTCTGGAGATGAATCGGCGAACCACGGTGGTCTACCTGGGAGCCCTGATCAAGCGAGATGGGTTGGCGGTCGGAAACTCTATGTCTGAACTGTATTTGCATGTGGAGGCAGGGACTGTGGTTCCGTCTGCCCTACACGCTCAAAACACTTTTTTGATGCGCGCTGGAGGAAAACATGACTAAGCGCCTGGAAACCCAAAAGGCCATCATGCAGGCGCTGGAGGAGCAGATCCGCGAGACCGGCATGGCCGGAGTGGGCGTGAATGCGATCGCCAAGCGGGCCGGTGTCAGCAAGGAACTCATCTACCGATATTTCGATGGCATGCCAGGACTGCTGATGGCTTGGATGAGCGAGCAGGATTACTGGACCAACCATTCCAAACACTTGTCTGCGGCAGAGTTTGCCACTCGCACCCCGGCGGATTTGATCTTGTCAATGTTGCGAGAGCAGATCGAGGCACTGGGAGCCAATGAGACGCTGCGCGAAATCAGGCGTTGGGAACTGATGGAGCGTAACGAGGTCACTGCTCAATTGGCCGATCGGCGAGAGCGTGCAGCACGTGGTTTTATTTCGCGGGTAGATGGTTTGGCCAGTGATGTGGATGTACCAGCGCACGTCAGCATCATGCTGGCCGGAGTTCTCTACCTGATGCTTCGATCCAAAACCGAGAGCCATTTTCTGGGGGTGGAGTTGCGCACGAATGAAGGGTGGGCCCGCTTGTTCTCGGCGCTTGAGGGGATGGTGGGGCAACTGCCGGCTGATTTGAAGAACCACTCATTGGCGGACTTGGAAGCGGCCCGCGATTCAAAGGAGCCAGGCGTATGAACCGAGCATCCGATGTGCTGGTTGACACCTTGATTCACCACGGGGTGGACCGTGTGTTCTGTGTGCCCGGAGAGAGTTACCTTGCTGTGTTGGATGCGCTGGTTGGGAAGTCCTACGTTGATGTGGTGACCTGCCGCCATGAGGGAGGCGCGGGATTCATGGCGATTGCAGACGCGCGTGCAACGGGCAGGGCGGGTGTTGCTTTGGTCAGCCGAGGGCCTGGGGCGATGAATGCGAGTATTGCGCTTCACTCCGCGCAGCAAGACGCGGTTCCGTTTGTGTTGTTCGTGGGGCAGGTAGAGCGCTCTCATCTGGGTATGAGTGCATTTCAGGAGGTGGACTACACCAGCGTGTTTGGCAGTATCGCCAAGTGGGTGGTGGAGGTGCGAGATGCGGATCGCCTAGCCGAATCAGTGGCGCGTGCTTTTCATGCCGCACTGAGCGGTACGCCAGGGCCAGTCGTGGTCTCATTGCCTGAAGACATGTTGGAGGACCTGACAGCAAGCGGCCCTGCCAGGCCACTGGCGCTCGCTCAAGGGGGCGCATCCAATGAGCAACTGACGCAAGTGCACCAGCAACTGATGACAGCCCAGCGTCCACTGGTGATTGCCGGCGGTTTGCTGAAAGGCGATGAGGGACAGGCTGCTCTGATCACATTTGCTGAGGCTTATGGAGTACCTGTAGCAGCGTCTGTACGACATGCAGACCTCCTGCCGAATGATCACCCTTTGTATGCGGGGCACTTGGCCTATGGAGCGCCCAAGGTGCTCACGCAAGCATTGGAGCAGGCGGATTTTGTGCTTGCCGTTGGCACGCGCCTTGGCGATGTGACAACGCAAGGGTATCGCTTTCCAGCTGCCCCAGTCACACAGCAGCCCGTAGTACAGGTATGGCCCGATGCTGCAGTTGTCGGGAATGTGCGCGGCTTGGCCATGGGGCTGACTGCAGATCCAGTTGCATTTTTGCGCGACATGACGAAGCTGGCAGGCCATCAGCAGTCAAAGGAAAAGCAAGCCTGGGCAGAGCAACTGCATGGCTTGCAGAGCGATTTGCAGTGCTGGAAGGGGCCACTGGATGCTGATGACGGTGTGATCTTCGGCGCTATGGTTCAACAGGCAGATCAGTTGTTGCCCTCTGATGCGGTCATTACCATCGATGCCGGGAACTTTGGCGGTTGGGTGCAGAGAATCATGCGGTTTGGCGGTGGTCGCAAGATGATTGCGCCGTCTTCCGGTGCGATGGGCTACGGTGTGCCCGCGGCTGTGGCCATGAGCCTGCGCTATCCCGGTCGCAACGTGGTTTGTTTTGTGGGCGATGGCGGCTTTCTCATGACTGGCAACGAGCTGGCCACAGCTATACAAAAAGGAGCGCGGCCTATCATCATTGTGTCGGACAACTCGGCGTACGGCACCATTCGCATGCACCAGGAGAAGCACTTCCCGCATCGAGAAAGTGCAACAGCGCTGGTCAATCCCAACTTTGCAGGGCTAGCGCGTGAGTTTGGTGCGCTAGGTATTACGGTGCGGCACAGCTCTGAGATCAAAGCTGCGCTTGAACAAGCGTTGGCTGCTGATGGCCCCGTGCTGATCAGCGTCTGCACCAGTCTCATGCAAATATCCGTGGGCGCATCCATAAACCAGTTGCGCGAAGGAGCCTGAGCCATGAAGGTGCTGGTCATAGGCGCAGGTATCGTGGGGCTGAGTTCAGCTTATGCGTTGGCTCGCGAAGGTCATGATGTGAGCGTGGTAGATGCTGCGGCAGGCCCGGGCGCCTTGACCAGTTTCGCCAACGGCGCGCAGCTGAGTTACAACTTCGTAGCCCCACTGGCAGACCCTGATGTCTTGGGTAAATTGCCCCAGTGGTTGATGTCTGCGGATTCGCCACTTCGCTTGAAGATCGGGCTTGATCCTGCGTTGTTGCGCTGGTCGCTGCATTTCCTGAAGGCTTGCCGGCGCAGTCTGGCGTTGCGCACCACGCAAGAACTATTGCAGCTGGGATTGCACAGTCGTTTGCTCATGCACCAGATGCAAGAGCGTGAAGCCTTTGATTTTGACTTTGAGTCGAAAGGTAAGTTGCTGGTCTATCAGAGCGAGCAGGCACTGGGCAGTGCACGCACGCAAATGCAAGTGCAAGCCCATATTGGTGGTGAACAACGGGAGCTTTCAACTGTGCAGTGCGTCGAACTGGAGCCTGCACTTGAAGATATCTCCGCGCGTGTAGTGGGCGGAATTTTCACACCCAGCGAAGACTCGGGCGACTGTCACTCTCTGTGCATTGAACTTCACAAGGCACTTGCCGCACGCTATGGCGTGGTCTTTCATTTCAATACGGCGGTTGAGGGTTTCATAGCACAGGCCGATGCGATTGCGACAGCTCTGACCTCCCAAGGGGACATGCAGGCAGATGCCTATGTGGTGGCCAACGGCATAGGGGCACAGAAATTGCTTTCTGACTTGGACATGAACCCGCTGATCTATCCGCTCAAGGGCTACAGCCTCACCTATACGCTGACCTCCCAAAGTAGTGCACCGGCATTGAGCGTAAGCGACGTGCATAACAAGGTCGTCTATGCCCGGCTGGGCAACCGCTTGAGAGTGGCTGGCATGGTGGACATCGGCGACCGATCTACCACGTTGGTGCCACGACGACTCTCTTTGCTGAAGTCTCAAGTACAGGACTATTTGCCGCGCTTGAACGCTTTGGCCCCCCCTGTGGAATGGACGGGGCTCCGACCCGCGCGACCTGATGGCAAGCCTGTGATCGGCAAGACGCGAATGCGCAATTTATGGGTCAACGCAGGGCAAGGTGCACTCGGCTTTACCTTGGCCTCTGGCAGTGCAGCCGTGTTGGCCGATCGAATGGCGGGCAGGCCATCTGCAGTGCCCGCAGAGATGTTTCAGTTGTAGCCTGGGTCAAATGACCCGAAGTTTCCGGCAAGGCAGTCGGTCGTCTCAGTTGGTGAAAAGGGGAACGGACATGCATAGCAATACCAGTAACTTGGCCAGGAAATCCATTCTTGCGGCCGGGGTGGCACTTTCGGTAATTTTGCCGATGCAGGCGCATTCAGAGGTCAAGCTCACAGCGGTGATGCAGTCCGGCCTTCGGGTGTTGGACCCTGAGTTGACTACCGCCTTTCTGACCCGTGATCACGCATACATGATCTACGACACCTTGTTGGGTGTAGACAGCCAGTTCAAAGTACAGCCTCAGATGGCCAGTTGGACGGTAAGCAGTGATCAGAAAAGCTATACGTTCACCTTGCGCAGCGGGCTGAAGTGGCATGACGGGACGCCTGTGACGGTAGAAGACTGCATCGCATCCATTAACCGCTGGGCCTCGGTGGACGTGACCGGTCAGGTGCTGATGACGATGGTGCAAAGCATCCAGGCGGTGGATGACAAGTCCTTCAAGGTGGAGCTCAAGCAGCCGACTACCTTGCTGTTGGACGGTCTGGCAAAAATCAGCTCCCGTCCTGCTTTCATGATGCCTAAGCGCATTGCGGACACGCCTGCCACGGTGGCGATCACCGAGTACATCGGATCGGGGCCGTTCAAGTTTGCGACGGCAGAATTCAAGCCCGGCCTGAAAGCGGTCTATCTGAAGAATACGGACTACGTGCCACGGTCAGAACCTCCGAGCTGGACAGCGGGAGGCAAGGTCGTCAACGTGGACCGTGTTGAATGGGTCACCATGCCCGATCAGATGACGGCAGTGAACGCGCTGCAAAACGGCGAAGTGGACTTTATTCAGCAAGTGCCATTTGACTTGTTGCCGATGGTGGAGAACAAGACCGGGCTGCAAGTCAAGGTGATCGACAAACTGGGCAGTTGGACCTATTTCCGGATGAATCATCTCCACCCTCCGTTTGACAACAAACTGGTGCGCCAGGCAGCGATAGCTGCGGTGGCGCAAGAAGATGTGCTCAAGGCATTGGTGGGCAATTCCAAGTACTACAAGACCTGTGCTGCAGTGATGGGCTGCGGCAACCCCAATGGTGACAACTATGGGGCCGATTGGGTCATACCCGGGAGACTCGACAAAGCCAAGGAGCTGCTGAAAGAGGCCAAGTACGATGGAACGCCGGTAGTCATTCTGCAGCCTACGGATATCGCCATGCTCTCTGCACAGCCCGTAGTTGTGGGGGCGGCTTTGCGCAAGGCAGGTTTCAACGTCAAGATGAAGACGATGGACTGGCAGACGGTTGTCACCCAACAAGGTAATCGCAAGTCCCCGGTTGATGGAGGTTGGAATATTTTCTCCACCTATAGCATTCTTGCAACCAGCGGCGACCCTTTCAACAATACCACCATCGCCTCCAACGGCGAGAAGGCTTGGGCTGGTTGGCCCAACGTGCCAGAAATTGAAGCACTACGTATGAAATATGCGCAGGTGACCGACACGGCTGAACGCAAGCAGTTGGCAGCGCAGATCCAGAAGCTGGCGATTGACGAGGGAATTGTTGCACCCTTGGGGCAATTCCAGATCCCGGCCGCCTACAGCAGCAAGCTGACCGATATTGTGGAAGCGCCAGTCACCCTGTATTGGGGGCTGAAGAAAGCACAGAAGTAAGGCAATCATGTTGGCCTATCTGCTACGCCGAGTCGCTGCCACCATTCCTGTGATTTTGATGGTGGCGGTGGTTGTGTTCTCGTTGCTGCGTCTCACACCTGGCGACCCTGCGGCCATTCTGGCGGGGGACGACGCCAGCGAAGAGCAACTCTCCAAGATCCGGGCCAACATGGGGTTGGACAAGCCCATTCATGTTCAGTTTGCCGTGTGGCTCATGCAATTGTTGAAGGGCAACTTTGGAGAGTCTTTGTTGTCGGGTACATCGGTGAGCTCCATGATCGCCGATCGAGTGGGGCCTACTGCTGCGTTGGCTCTCTTCACCATCGTATTGACTCTGGCGGTAGCGATTCCTCTGGGAACGCTTGCCGCCGCCAAGCGAGGCAAGTGGGTGGACAGGACGGTGATGACTTTTTCGGTGCTCGGTTTCTCACTGCCATCTTTCGTGATTGGCTACCTGCTGATTTACTTCTTGTCGCTGAAGTTGGGCTGGTTTCCTGTGCAAGGTTTTGCGCCAGAGGGATCGGGCCTTGGCAAGACTCTGCAGCACCTGTTGTTGCCTGCCATAGCGCTCAGCGGCCTCTACATCGCGCTTGTGGCACGCATCACCAGGAGCAGCCTGGTTGAGGTGATGGGCGAGGACTTCATTCGCACCGAACGTGCCAAGGGGGCGACAGAGATTTCCATTCTTCTCAAGCAAGGCTTGCGCAATGCCGCTGTGCCCATCGTCACCGTCGTGGGCATTGGTATTGCGTCGCTGATCACGGGTGTGGTGGTCACCGAGTCTGTCTTCAATTTGCCAGGCCTTGGTCGTTTGGTGGTGGAGGCTGTATTGGCTCGGGACTACCCGGTCATTCAGGGAGTAACGCTGTTTTTCTCGTTCGTTTACATCCTGATCAACCTTGCAGTAGACGTGCTCTACACCGTATTCGATCCGCGCATTCGCTACTGACTGTGCACACGATAAATTGAGGTCACAACATGACGGCAGAGACAACTTACCTGCAGGAACCGGTTCTTAGCGAGCCGCCTCGCAACCCGCAAGGTTTGTGGTGGGGGCGCTGGAAGCGTGAGCTGCGCAGCCCGCCGGTCGCGATAGCTGCGGCGATATTTATTCTGGTGGTTGGCATTGGGGTATTGGCACCCATGCTTATCCACATAGATCCGATAGAGATTGATCCGTCAGCCCGGCTAGCGAGCCCATCTGCAGAGCACTGGCTTGGAACGGACAGTTTTGGACGCGACACGTTTACCCGGCTGTTTTACGGTGCACGTGTATCCCTGATTATTGGTGCATCCGCAACACTGGTCAGTGCGCTTGTGGGTATGTTGATCGGCGTATTCGCCGGCTACTTTCGCAGTGCAGATGCCATCATCATGCGGGTCATGGACGGCATCATGGCGATTCCCAGTATTTTGCTGGCCATCGCGCTGGTTTCCCTCACCGGAGGGACGCTGTGGACGGTGTTGATTGCCATCATCATCCCGGAGATACCTCGGGTGGTGCGGTTGGTGCGGGGTGTCATCCTCAGTGTGCGTGATGAAGCCTATGTGGAAGCGGCCATCTCCATGGGAACCCGCACGCCGCGCCTGTTATGGCGGCACATGGTGCCCAGCACGCTGGCGCCGTTGGTGGTGCAGGGCACTTTCATCTTCGCTTCGGCCATCCTGACGGAAGCCACTTTGAGTTTTCTGGGGGCGGGTCTTCCCAATGAGATTCCATCCTGGGGCAACATGATGGCAGACGGACGCATGTACTTTCAGCTCAAGCCGGAGCTGGTGATGCTTCCCGGCCTGATGCTGGCGATGACGCTGTTGTCCGTGAACGTGCTGGGTGACGTGTTCCGCGATGTTCTGGATCCCCGTCTGGCTGCAAAGTAAGGAGGTCGACGTGATTGAATCCACTGCATCAACCGCTGGCCCCGTGCTGGAGGTAAAAGAGCTGCTAATCCAAACGGTAGGAGTGGAGCCCCGGCAACTTGTGCATTCTGTGAGTTTCAGTATTCACCCTGGCGAGACACTGTGCATCGTGGGTGAATCGGGCTCGGGGAAGTCACTGACTTCGTTTGCCATCATGGGCTTGCTGCCCCCTGAGAGCCTGCGCTGTAGCGGAGGCAGCATTCTGCTGGAGGGCGAAGACATTCTGCGTGCAACACCCGCGCGCTTGCGAGAGCTCCGAGCAACGCGCATGTCCATGGTGTTTCAAGAGCCGATGACAGCGCTTAACCCAGTGGAGAAAGTGGGGCGGCAGATAGATGAGGTGCTGCGTCTGCACACCGCCCTTGACGGCGCAGGCCGCCGCAAACGTGTGCTGGCGATGATGGCGGACGTTCATCTGCCCGATCCTGAGCGTATCTACGATTCGTACCCCCATCAGCTGTCCGGTGGGCAGCGGCAGCGCGTGGTGATTTGTCTGGCGCTGATCCTAAAGCCACGTCTGTTGATCGCCGATGAGCCGACGACCGCTCTGGATGTGACTACGCAAAAGCAAATACTCGCACTTATCCGTGAGCTGCAAATGAAAAACGACACTGCTGTCTTGTTCATTACGCACGATTTTGGAGTAGTAGCTGAGATTGCTGACCGTGTGGTTGTTATGAATTCGGGGCAAGTTGTGGAATCTGGCACGCGCGCGCAGGTGCTGGCCCATCCGCAGAAGCAATACACGCGTATGTTGGTGTCATCGGTACCGAGCCTGGTGCCGCCAGTGCGCACCCGAAACGAGGACAAAGTGGTATTGAAGGTGGATGGGCTTAGCAAGCGCTATGACTCAAAATCGATCTTCAAGCGTCGAACCGTCTTGGCCGCGGACGAGGTGAATCTTCAACTTCGTCGTGGAGAGATTCTGGGCGTTGTGGGGGAATCGGGCTCAGGCAAGTCCACGCTGGCGCGTTGCATTGCCCGTTTACAAGAGCCGAGCTCAGGGACTATCCGCGTTCTTGACTCAGACATAGCTGCGCAGAAAGGCGAGTCTTTGCGGCGGGCACGACGTCATATTCAGATGGTGTTTCAGGATCCCTATCGCTCGCTGAACCCTCGGGTACGCATCGGTGAGTCTCTTATTGAAGGCGTAACCAACTTTGGCGTCTCCTCTGCCGAAGCTCTAAGTAAGGCGAAGAAGTTGCTGGAGCTGGTGGGGCTCGATGGGGGCGCACTGACACGCTATCCGCATCAGTTCTCGGGAGGCCAGCGCCAGCGTATCTGCATAGCGCGTGCGCTGATGCTGGAGCCCGACCTGCTGATCGCTGACGAGGCAGTTTCCGCGCTCGATGTGTCCGTGCAAGCGCAAGTGCTGAGGCTGTTGGATGAAGTCCGGGCCAACACCGGTATTGCCGTGTTGTTCGTAACACATGATCTTCGTGTAGCAGCGCAGATTTGCGACAACATCATCGTAATGAAGCAGGGGCGAGTGGTGGAAAACGGTCCTGCCCGGCAAGTGCTGACAGAGCCCAGTGATGACTACACCCGTGCGCTGCTGGATGCTGCGCCAGGACGTGATTGGGACTTTCAGAATTTCCGTGCACTGCATTGATTGGGTAAATCGCAGGAGAGGCTTATGTCAGTCACTTTCGACCTGGTCATTCGCAACGTCGATGTTGTGGATGGAAGTGGTGCACCGAGATTTCGTGCAGATGTCGCAGTCGATGGACAGCGTATTGCACGAATCGGTGACCTTGCGGAGGCGGCGGGCCATGAAGAAGTCCTTGCCACTGGTCTATGTTTGGCACCTGGGTTCATTGACTCGCACACACATGACGATCGAGTGTTGCTGTCAAGCGGAGATATGCAGCCCAAGGTCAGCCAGGGTGTCACAACCATCATCGGTGGTAACTGCGGCATATCGCTAGCTCCAATGCCATCCCCTCAAAGTCCTCCTGTACCTCCGCTGGATTTGCTCGACGCACAAGGAAGCTGGTATCGATACAAGCGGTTCTCAGACTATTTGAAGGCACTCAGTGCTCAGCCTGCCGCTACGAATTGTGCGATGTTGGTTGGACATACGACATTGCGTGTGATCGAGATGGACAACGTACTCAGACCCGCTTCGGCAGCGGAGATGGCGCGAATGCAAAGCCATGTAGCCGAAGCCATGGAGGCGGGGGCCATTGGGGTTTCAACCGGGCTGGCCTACGCCCCTGCTGCCTCTGCTACCACGGCGGAGGTGATTGAGGTATGTCGACCGCTGACCTCGCACCAAGGCCTGTATTGCACGCACATGCGGGATGAGGGCGATGCAGTCATGGAGTCGCTGGAAGAGACTTTCCTCATTGGGCGAGAGCTTCAGGTACCCGTGCTGATTTCGCACCACAAGCTCGTTGGCCAGGCGAACTATGGGCGCTCCGTCGAAACGTTGGAACTCATTGCTCAGCAAATGCAAAAGCAATCGGTTTGCCTGGATTGCTATCCCTATGACGCCTCGTCCACCATTCTTACGCTGAAACTGGCCAACAGCTCCAAGCGCACGGTGGTGACTTGGTCTCAATCGCTCCCCGAGTTTGCGGGCACCGATCTTGACGAGGTAATGCGTAAACTGGGTTGCAGCATGGAGGATGCCATCTCCAGGCTCCAACCTGCCGGGGCCGTCTATTTCCGAATGGAGGAACGTGATGTGAGCCGTATTCTCCAGTTCGAGGAAACCATGGTTGGATCCGACGGTCTGCCGCACGATGAAGTACCTCACCCGCGCCTTTGGGGAACCTTTCCGCGGGTACTCGGGCCCTACAGTCGGGACTTGGGCCTTTTCCCACTGGAGAAAGCGGTACACAAGATGACAGGCCTGACGGCCATGCGTTTCGGCCTGGCTGGACGAGGACTGCTTCGTGAGGGCTATGCAGCGGACATGGTGTTATTCGATCCACTCACTGTGGGCGACCGGGCTACCTTTGAAAACCCAACACGACCGGCGGTGGGCATCCATACGGTATGGACCAACGGGACGCCAGTCTGGAGCTGCGGACGGATAACAGGCCAGCGGCCAGGCCAGTTGCTGCGTCGTACTCCTTGAGTCTATCCATGCGAGAGCTGCGGATCCGATGGGCACTGCGCGGGTTCTGTCTTACACGCCGGTGCAGGGCCAGCTCGAAGACGTGTCTGACCGGTTCATGAGAGGCAGAGTAATATCCGCATTACTTTTTTTCAAGTAATGCGGTTTTCAATCAGATTCCGGCAGCGACCTTCTGCTGAGAACGGCAGGCTCGCTCCGAACCCCAGGTTTTTTCACCCCCAGCCCCCAGAACCGTGCGGTTTTGTTTAAATAGCATCCATGAACAAGGCATTTACCAAAGAGACAGACGCGGACGATGACGAGTTGCCGGAGTTGCCCAAGATTGCTGGTGGCAAGAACTACATCACGCCGGCGGGTTACAAGGCGCTGGAGACGGAGTTGCTGCAGCTGATCGACGATGAGCGGCCCAAGGTGGTGGAGGTGGTGCACTGGGCGGCCAGTAACGGGGACCGCTCGGAGAATGGCGACTATCTGTATGGCAAGAAGCGGCTGCGCGAGATTGATCGGCGTATCCGTTTTCTGACCAAGCGCATGGAGGCCGCTGAGGTGGTAGACCCTGCGGTGCACCACGGCAGCGACCAGGTGTTTTTTGGCGCGACGGTGACCTGCTGCGACCAGCATGGCGAGGAGGAGCGCATCGTGATCATGGGGATTGACGAGGCAGATGCCAGCCGTGGCCAGGTGAGCTGGATTGCGCCGATTGCGCGGGCTTTGCTCAAAGCGCGGGTGGGCGACGAAGTGCAGCTGCCCACGCCAGGCGGTGTGCGCATTTTGGAAGTGTTGGAGGTGGAGTACCCGGCGCCAGCGGCGTGATGCGCTGAGTACTGTGCTCTCCCCAAAACCAAAGAGCCGTTGCATTGCAACGGCTCTTTGCGAATGGGAAGGTGTTATTGGCTCGCGCTCATGCGGCGGGCAAGATACGGTAGGCGCGAGACACGTAGGGCAGCTTGACGAGCTGGCGCAGCACATGCTCGATCTGGTGGCGGTCTTTGACGGCCAGCACAAACTTGAGCTCGGTGGTGTCCATGGCCACTTCGTCGTCCATGGTGATGTGGGTGATGTCGGAGCCGAGTGCGGCAATTTCGGCGGCGATTTTGCCCAGCACGCCTTTGCCGTTGCTGATGGTGACGACCACACCGGTTTCAAACTCGGCCTTGGGCTCGTCTGCCCATTCCACGGCCACCAGGCGCTCGGCATCTTTGTTCAGCAGCTTTTTGAAGACTGCGCAATCGCTGTTGTGCACGATCAGGCCGGCATTGCGGTCCAGGTAGCCGGCAATTTTGTCGCCCGGTACGGGGCGGCAGCATTTGGCGTATTTGACGGCAGCATTGGCGCTGCCATCCAGCACCACGGCGGTGGATGCGGCGCTGCCTTGGCTTTTGTAGCGCTCTTGGGTCAGCAGCACAGCGTCGGGGCGGGTGCCGTGCTCGGCCAGCAAATCAGCGGCTTGTTTGGCTACAAATACCGCAATGCGTTTGCCTTGACCAATGTCGTTGAGCAGCTCGGTTTTGTTGCGCACGCCCAGGCGGGTTTGCAGCTCTTCCCACAGCGCCTTGTCCTCGGGCAGCTGCGAGATGCCTTCGGCGCGCAGGGCCTGCAGCAGCAGGCGCTCGCCGAGCAAGCCGGTTTCGTTCTGGCTTTGCGATTTGAGGTAGTTGCGGATCTTGGATTTGGCCCGGCCGGTGCGTGCAATGGTGAGCCAGGACGGGTGCGGTACCGCATCGGGCGAGGTGGTGATTTCGATGATGTCGCCGCTTTTGAGCACCGTGCTCAGTGGCACCAGGTCGTGGTTGATGCGGGCGCTGGCCGTATGTTCGCCTACGTTGCTGTGGATGGCGTAGGCAAAATCCAGCACCGTGGCGCCACGCGGCAAGGTGAGCATCTGGTTTTTGGGCGTGAACACGTAGACCGAATCGGGGAACAGATCTACGCGCACGTTGTCCCAGAACTCGTGCGCGTCGCGGGTTTCGTCCTGAATGTCGAGCAGCGACTGCACCCATTTGTTGCCCACGCCCAGCTGTTCGCTGGCTGCTGTGGGGCGCGCCTGGATCATCCAGTGGGTGAGCACACCGTTTTCGTCGACCAGATTCATGTCTTCGGTGCGAATCTGGAAATCCATGCTCACGCCCGAAGGGCCGACCAAGGTGGTGTGCAGCGATTGGTAGCCGTTGGATTTGGGGTTGGCCACGTAGTCGCGGAACTTGGAGGGCACCGGGCGGAAGATCTGGTGCAGCACGCCGAGGGCGGTGTAGCAGTCGATTAAGCTGGGCACGATGATGCGCACCGCATACGAATCAGTGACCTGGGCGAAGGAGAGGTGCTTGGCGTCCATCTTGCGGTAGATGGAGTAGAGCGTTTTCTCCTGGTTGCCAATGCGGATCTTGATGCCGGATTTGGCGAAGGCCGCATCCACCTCAGCGTGGATTTTTTGCACCACTTCTCGGCGGCGGTTGCGTGAGCGGCCCAGCGCTTTGACCAGCGTGTCGTGGCGCCAGGGGTGCAGGTGTTTGAACGCCAGGTCCTGCAGCTCGCGGTAGACCTTGTTGATGCCCAGGCGGTTGGCGATGGGCACATGGATTTCCATGGTCTCGGTCGAGATGCGGCCCCATTTGCTGCGCGGCATGTCGGACATGGTGCGCATGTTGTGGGTGCGGTCTGCAAGCTTGACGAGGATGACGCGTACATCGCGCGCCATGGCCAGCAGCATTTTGCGAAACGATTCGGCCTGGTTTTCTTCGCGCGAGTTGAACTGCAGTTTGTCCAACTTGGTCAGGCCGTCCACCAACTCGGCCACCACCTCACCAAACTGGCGGGCAATGTCTTCGCGGGTGACGCCGCAGTCTTCCATGGCGTCGTGCATCAGCGCGGCCATCAGGGCCTGGGCGTCGAGCCTCCAGCTGGCGCAGATTTCTGCCACCGCGATGGGGTGGGTGATGTACGGATCGCCGCTGCTGCGGAACTGGCCGGCGTGGGCGCTGGCGGCAAAGTCAAAGGCTTCTTCCACCTTGGCCAAATCGGCGTCGCTGAGGTAATCGAGCTTTTCCAGAAACGCCGCATAGGCACTCACTACTACCGGGTAGGACATGGCAGGCTTGGCTGCGGCGGTAGCGGGAGTGCCGGAGGCGGGGGCGGTAGGCATGGAGATGGACACGGACTTCACGCCTTTACTGTAGCGTGCGAAGT
Source organism: Comamonas trifloxystrobinivorans (assembly GCF_043359985.1). NCBI lineage: Bacteria > Pseudomonadati > Pseudomonadota > Betaproteobacteria > Burkholderiales > Comamonadaceae > Comamonas > Comamonas trifloxystrobinivorans. The sequence continues at coordinate 289,532 of NZ_JBHZGV010000005.1, read as the reverse complement.
TAAATTTGTGTGAATACCAAGAAAAATGGCACCGATATTCGGTGCCATTGGCAGAAGCATCGCCAGGTGTTTAACCCGGAACCTTCTTGAGCATTTCCAGACCGACCTTGCCGGCTGCCACTTCGCGCAGCGCGGTCACGGCGGGCTTGTTGCGGCTTTCGATCTTGGGCGTGTGGCCTTGGCTCAGCATGCGAGCGCGGTAGGTGGCCGCCAGCACCAGCTGGAAGCGGTTAGGGATCTTTTCGAGGCAATCTTCAACGGTGATGCGGGCCATCAGGAGTTCTCCAGGCTGTCGGTGATGTCGAGTGACAAAAATATTTCAGCGCGTGTGCGGCGCTGGCAAGAGTAGCGCAGCCGTTGTGAATGCACAACAGCCTTCAAATCAAACAGGGCGCGTTCGAAGAGTTCGTTGATTATAACGAAGTCGAATTTGCTCACCTGGGCCATTTCTTGGCCGGCGTTCTTCAGGCGCTTTTCGATCACGTCCGAGGCGTCCTCGCCCCGGTTTTCCAGGCGCGAGCGCAGCTCGTCCCAGCTTGGCGGCAGGATGAAGATCAGCACCGCGTGCGGAAAACTGTCTTTGATTTGCAACGCGCCCTGGTAATCGATCTCCAGCACGATGTCGGCGCCCTTGGCCAGACGCTCTTCGATGGCCTTTTTCGAGGTGCCGTACAGGTTGCCGTGCACATTGGCCCATTCGACAAAGGCGTTGCCGGCAATCATTTTCTCGAAGTCTTCACGCGAGGCGAAGAAATACTCGCGGCCGTGCTTTTCTTGGCCACGCGGCGGGCGCGTGGTGTGCGAGATGGAGCGGTAGACCTGTGAATCGAGTTCCAGCAAGGCCTTGACCAGCGATGATTTGCCTGCCCCGCTGGGGGCTGAGACGACAAAGAGGTTTCCTGGGTAATCCATGTTGTGACTAGCGTGTTTTTGCTTTTTGTTATTCGATGTTTTGTACTTGCTCGCGCATCTGTTCGATCAGCACCTTCATGTCGACGCTGATGCGGGTCAGCTCTAGCGCGGCCGATTTGGAGCCGAGCGTGTTGGCTTCGCGGTGCAGCTCCTGGATCAGAAAATCCAGGCGCTTGCCGATGTCGCCACCCTTGCCCAGCAGGCGGGTGATTTCGTCCAGGTGCGAGCGCAGGCGGGTGATTTCTTCGGCCACGTCGATGCGGATGGCAAAGGCGGTGGCTTCGGTCAGTGCGCGGTCTTGCGCGGCTTCGGGCGAGGCGCTGCCATCGGCCAGGGCCATGGCGTCTTTCCAACGCTCCAGAAAACGCTCTTTTTGCTGCTTCACCAACTCGGGCACCAGCGGCTCGGCTTTTTCGGCCAGGGTGCGCAGTTGGTCCACGCGGTCTTGCAGCATGGTGGTGAGGCGCTTGCCTTCGCGCTGGCGCGCGTCGAGCAGGCCTTTGAGCGCTTGTTGGCACAGCTCGGCCACGGCTTCGGCCCAGTTTTCGGGCAGTTCGCTGCTGCCAGTGCCGCTTAAACGCAACACTTCGGCCACTGAAAATGGCGCTGCAGAGGGCATCCAGGCTTGCACTGCGTCCTGAAAGCTGCCCAGCTGCTGCAGCAGGCGGGGAGAAGCCGTCGGAACGCTTGAAGCTTGTTCACTGTTGACCAACACCCGCACTTCCACCTTGCCGCGCTTCAGACTATTATCGACAAGCGTGCGCAACTGCGGCTCGCAGCTGCGGAGATCTTCCGGCAGCTTGAAAGACAAATCGAGAAAACGGCTGTTAACAGAGCGAATTTCCAGTCCGACGCGCCAGGAAGAGGGAGCATGGTTGTCACCGGCCGGTGGGATGCTTTGCTGGACAGAGGCGTAGCCTGTCATGCTGTAAACTGGCATAGGACTGTATGGGGTTGCTTGCAATCGCGCTCATTATCAGGCTTCTCATATACCTGCGTTGTTCAACTAACTATGTCAAAAGCAAAGCCAGCGCCGCTACCCACCAATACCGTGATTGGTGGCTATCGCATCGTGCGGCGCATTTCTTCGGGGGGGTTCGGGGTTGTCTATCTGGCTTTGGCGCCCGATGGGCAGCAGGTCGCCATCAAGGAATACCTGCCTTCCAGCCTGGCCACGCGTGAGCCCGGCCAGCTCTCGCCCACGATCGAGCCCGACAAGCTCTCGCTCTACCGTCTGGGCCTCAAGAGCTTTTTCGAAGAAGGCCGCGCGTTGGCGCAAATCTCCCACCCCTCGGTGGTCAGCGTCTACAACTTCTTCCGCGAGAACGATACCGTCTACATGGTGATGAATTACCTGGAAGGTGCCACCTTGCAGGATTTCATCGTCACCGCCCGCGATTTGAAAGAGGCCAAGGTTTTCCGCGAATCCACCATCCGCTCGCTGTTTGACGAGGTGCTGCGCGGCCTGCGCATCGTGCACCAGCACAAGATGCTGCACTTGGATATCAAGCCGGCCAATATCTTCATCACCGACGACAACAAAGCGGTGATGATCGATTTCGGCGCCGCCCGCGAAGTGCTCAGCAAAGAGGGCAACTTTGTACGCCCCATGTATACGCCCGGCTTTGCCGCGCCCGAGATGTACCGGCGCGATATGCCGCTGGGCCCCTGGACCGATGTCTACGCCATCGGCGCCTGTATTTACGCCTGCATGCAAGGCATTCCGCCCAACGATGCGCCCAAGCGCCAAGAGAAAGACCGGCTGGGTCTGGCCATGTCGAAAGTGCGCGGCGTCTATTCCGACAATTTGATTGAACTGGTCGAGTGGTGCATGGCGCTCGACCCCCAAGCTCGGCCACAATCGGTGTTTTTGTTACAAAAAGAGCTGGCGCGAGAAGACGAGCGCCGCTACACCAAGCTCAGTGTTTCCGAGAAAGTTCGTATGTCGATTGATTCGCTGGTGAGCGACACCAAAAAGCGCGTCGGTGGGGGCCCAACCAAATGAAGTTTTCGGTCTTCCAGCTCAGCCGCAAAGGCGGCCGCGAAAGGAACGAAGACAGGATGGGGTATAGCTATACCAAGGAATCCTGTCTCTTCGTCGTGGCCGACGGCATGGGCGGCCACCCCGAAGGCGAAGTCGCCGCCCAGTTGGCGCTGCAGACGGTATCGCTCGATTTCCAGCGCCTGGCGCGGCCCAAGCTCGACGATCCGGCCGAGTTCCTGGAAAACGCCTTGCTCTCGGCGCACCACAATATCCTGAAGTACGCCATCGCCAATTCCATGGAAGATCCGCCGCGCACCACCCTGGTGGCCTCGGTGGTGCAAGACGGCAGCGTCTGGTGGGTGCATTGCGGTGATTCGCGCCTGTACATGGTGCGCAATGCCAAGGTGCTGGCGCGTACGCGCGACCACTCGTATATGGAGCTGCGCGGCGCGGGCGTGACCAGCGTCAACCCCGATCGCTTCAACCGCAACGTGTTGTTCACCTGCCTGGGCAGCCCATCGCGGCCGTTTTTCGATGTGGCAGGCCCGACCGAGCTGCATCGCAGCGACCGCATCATGCTGTGCTCAGACGGCCTGTGGAGCAGCGTCTCGGAGACGGTGATTGCCCGCGAGCTGGGCAACAAATCGGTCTCGCGCGCGATTCCCGACCTGATCGACGCCGCCTTGCGTAAAGCCGGCTCCAGCAGCGACAACGTGACCGCCGTGGCCATGGAATGGGAAATGCCGGGCGCCGAGCGTTTTGCCAACGAAGGCGAAGATCCCGGTAGCGAAACCTTGCCGCCACCCGTGCCCTTGCCGGAAGAGGCCGCAGGCGAGAAAGCCCAGCCAGCGGGCTGAGCAGCAAGCTAAGACCCGCAGCGCGCTGCGTTTTCGGCAGCGCCTGATAATACGGCTCCAGCAAGGCGGCACCACCGCCTTGTTCTTTTTCTACCCACAATTGATAGCGGCCAGCGCTTTCCCACAAAGCGCTGGCGCTGGTTTTTGACCATGAAAATCGTACTCGCCTCCAACAACCAGGGCAAGCTCGCCGAGCTGCAGGCCATGTTTCACCCGCTCGGCGTAGAGCTGGTGCCGCAAGGCGCACTGATGGATGGCGAAGCGCCCGAGCCTTTTGGCACTTTCCTGGAAAACGCCTTGTCCAAGGCCCGCTTTGCTTCCGAGCGCACCGGCCTGCCGGCTATCGCCGATGATGCCGGCCTGTGCGTGGCGGCCTTTGGCGGTTTGCCAGGGGTGGACACGGCTTACTACTGCGAGCAGTTCGGCTACGAAAAAAGCGACGCCAACAATGTGAAGGCTTTGCTGGAGCAGATGCGCGATGTCACCGACCGCCGCGCCGCCATGCTGAGCACGCTGGTGGCCGTGCGCCACCCCAAAGACCCGGAGCCTCTGGTGGCTGTAGGCCGTGTGGCCGCCGTGATTGCGCCGCAGCCGGTGGGCGAGGGCGGTTTTGGCTTTGACCCGGTGATGTTCATCCCCGAGCTGGGCATGACCTTTGCGCAAATGACGCCCGAGGTGAAGCACGCGCACAGCCACCGCGGCATTTCCTCGCGCAAGATGATGGAGCTGGTGCGTGAGAATTGGTTGGCAGGCAGCGGCCCGGTGCACGCCGCACCAAAGGAGTAAGCCCCTGAGCGGCTGCGCCGCTTCCCCCTGGAAGGGGGACGACAGCGCCGCTGCGGGGCGGCCCTTGCTCGCTGTCCCTGGGCTGCGGCATGCCTGAGTTTGATGCAGAGGCAGGTGATATGACAGATTCAAAAACAATAGCTATCAGTGAGCACGGGGCGGACGCCAGCGCGCCAAAAGATGTGCAGCACTACATGCGCCCCGGCACCTTGCAGTTGCAGAGCCTGCCGCCTTTGTCGCTGTACGTACACCTGCCCTGGTGTTTGAAAAAATGCCCGTATTGCGATTTCAACTCGCACGAGGCCCGCGATGGCCGCTCCGGCGTGCCCGAAGAGCGCTATATCGACGCGCTGATTGCCGATCTGGAGCAAGCGTTGCCCTTGGTGTGGGGCCGCAGCGTGCACAGCATCTTTCTGGGTGGCGGCACGCCCAGCCTGTTTGCGCCTGAATCCATCGACCGGCTGATCTCGGCCATCCGCGCCCGCATGCGGGTCGAGGCGGGCTGCGAGATCACGATGGAAGCCAACCCCGGTACTTTTGAGAAAGACCGTTTCAAGGCTTTTCGCGGCGCCGGCATTACCCGCTTGTCGATTGGCGTGCAGAGCTTTGACGACCGCTATCTGCAAGCGCTGGGCCGCGTGCACAACGGCGAGCAGGCGCTGGCAGCGGTGGCCGAGGCGGCGAGCAGCTTCGATACCTTCAACCTCGACATCATGTACGCGCTGCCCGGCCAAAGCGCTGCCGATCTGCAGCAAGACCTGGCCAAGGCCTTGTCGTTTGCGCCGCCGCACATCTCGATCTACCACCTGACGATCGAGCCCAACACCTATTTCGCCAAATACCCGCCGGCCGTGCCCGAGGACGATGTGGCCTACGCCATGCTCGACCAGATCACCGAGCAGACGGCCGCTGCCGGCATGCAGCGCTACGAGGTGTCGGCCTATGCCAAGCCCGGCCACGCCTGCGTGCACAACGGCAACTATTGGTCGTTTGGCGATTACCTGGGCATTGGCGCTGGTGCGCACAGCAAGCTGAGCTTTGCGCACCGCGTGGTGCGCCAGGTGCGTTTGCGCGACCCGGCGCGCTACATGGAAGGCGCTTTGCAAGGCCACGCACTGGCGCAAGATACCGATGTGAAACGTGCCGACTTGCCTTTCGAGTTCATGCTCAACGCACTGCGTTTGCGCGAAGGCTTTGCCATACAAGACTATCTCGACCGCACCGGTCTGCCGCTCAGCAGCATTGACAAAGCCTTGCGCACGGCCGAGGCCAAAGGCTTGATCACCCGCGATTTCGCCCGCGTGCAACCGACTGAGCGCGGCTTTGATTTTTTGAGCGATCTGCAGGAGTTGTTTCTGGCGGACTGAGGATATTTTTACCGAGTAGTAAGTGTGTGGAATCCGAGCCGCCTACGCAGAGCGTATAGGCTTGGCGCACAATGCCGCCGGTGCAGCCCGAACATGCCGCCTTGTGCGGCATTTTTTGCGCGTGCCAGATTCAGAAATAGCTACTACAAAGATTGTCCATGTCGTCCTCAGCGTCCGCTCCCTCCTCTTCCCATCCGCCAGACCGGGTCAACGGCTATGGCTGGAAAGCCCTGGCGGGCTCGGCCGTCGGCTACGCCATGGATGGTTTTGATCTGCTGATTCTGGGCTTCATGCTTGGCGCGATTCGCGAAGACCTGGGGCTGACCACGGCACAGGCCGGTGCGCTGGTGACCTGGACGCTGATCGGCGCCGTCGTTGGCGGCATTGTGTTTGGCGCGCTCAGCGACCGCTATGGCCGCATCCGCGTGCTCACCTGGACGATCGTGCTGTTTGCCGTGTTCACCGGCCTGTGCGCATTTGCGCAGGGTTACTGGGATTTGCTGATTTACCGCACCATCGCCGGCATCGGCCTGGGCGGTGAATTTGGCATTGGCATGGCCTTGGCGGCCGAGGCCTGGCCGGCGCGTTACCGCGCCCGGGTGTCGTCGTATGTGGCACTGGGTTGGCAGGTTGGCGTGCTGGGCGCGGCCTTGCTGACGCCGTTGCTGCTGCCGCACATTGGCTGGCGCGGCATGTTCCTGGTCGGCGTGATCCCGGCTTTTGTGGCCTGGTTCATCCGCAACCGCCTCCACGAGCCCGAGGTGTTTGTGCGCAGCCAGCAGAAAAAGCCGTCGGCGCTGCAGTGCTTCAAGCTGCTCGTCAAAGACCGCGCCACCACCAAGATCAGCGCCGGCATTGTGGTGCTCACCTCGGTGCAGAACTTTGGCTACTACGGCATCATGATCTGGATGCCGGGCTTTCTGGCCAACAAGCTGGGCTTCAACCTGACCAAGTCGGCGCTGTGGACGGCCGTCACCATCCTCGGCATGATGGCCGGCATCTGGATCTTCGGCCAGTTGGCCGACCGCATTGGCCGCAAGCCGAGCTTTCTGCTGTTCCAGGCCGGTGCGGCGATCATGGTTTTGGTGTATTCGCAGCTCAACGACCCGATCACCATGCTCTGGGCTGGCGCGCTGATGGGCATGTTCGTCAACGGCATGATGGGTGGTTTTGGCGCGCTGATGAGCGAGTGCTACCCCACCGAGGCGCGTGCCACTGCGCAGAACGTGCTCTTCAACCTGGGCCGGGCCGTCGGCGGTTTTGGCCCGGTGGTGATCGGCGCGATTGCGGCGCAATACTCCTTCCAGATGGCCATCGCCTTGCTGGCCGCCATCTATGTACTCGATGCGCTGGCTACCGTCTTTCTGGTGCCCGAGCTCAAGGGCAAAAAGCTCGATTAAGCAATCACGGCCGGGGCCTTGCTGACCGCCTCGGCATGCTCTTTGAGCAGGTGGATGCTGAAGCAGCTGCCCTGGCCCACTTCGCTGGTCACGGTGACAAAGCCCTGGTGGCGTTGCACCACCGTGTGCACAAAGGTCAGGCCCAGGCCAATGCCGGCAATCTGCGGCTGGCTGCTTTGGTGAAAGCGTTGGAAGGGCTGGAACAGCCGCTCCAGCTGCTCGGCATTCATGCCAAAACCATGGTCTTGGATCTGCAGCACCCAGTGTGTTTCTTCATCGCTCACGCGGGCTTCCACACTGGTTTCGGCCGGGCTGTACTTGATGGCGTTGGTGATCAGGTTGACCAGGCAGCGGTGCAGCAAGGAGCGGTCGCCCAAGGTGGTGATTTCGGTTTCCGCTTCTTCCAGCGAACCGGGCACATAGCGCACCTGAACGCGCTTTTCGGTGGCCTTGGCCCAGCAATCGTCCACGGCTTCTTGCAGCAAAGTGTCCAAAAAGACCGGCCTCAGCTGCATGCTTTGCGATTGTGCCGATGCCAGCTGCACAAAGCTCTCGGCCATTTCCAGCGACTGGTGCGCCAGGCGGCCAATTTTGTGGTGCAGCTCGCGCTCGGTCATCTGGCCAGGAAACTCCTGGTACATCTCCAGCAAGGTGATGATCGAGGCCTGCGGTGAGCGGAAATCGTGCGAGATAAAGCGCAGCGCTTGGTCGCGCTGCTCCATGGCTTTGTGCAGCTCGGTCATGTCCACCAGCATCAGCAGCCAGCCGTCCGGCGCGGGCGCGCGAAAGGCCTCGGCCAGCAGCAGCCAGGGGCGGCCCAGGCGGTCGCTCACCTCGCATTCAGCGGGCAGCGCCTGCAGTTGCTCGGGCGTGGCAAATTGCAGCATCTGGCCGGTGGCCGTGGCGCGCAGGCCTTGCAACACGGTCTGGATGGCGATCAAACCTTGTGTGGCAACAGGCAGGCTTTCCATGTAGCGGTCGGCCGCTTCGTTGTGCAGGCTGATCAGGCCATGCGGGTCAACCACAAAGGTGGGCGACGGAATCTGGCGCAACGTATCGCGCACAAAACCGTGCATCTGGCGCAAGGTGCTGGTGGCGCTCTCCACGGCCTTGATGCGGCGGTCCAGAAAATCGTCTACCAGCACCGTGTTGCGCAGCGGCGCGCCGGTGGAGTCGAGCGCCGAGCGCAGGCTGTACATCTCTTGCTGCAAAAAGGCGGCAGCGGCGCTGAGGCGGCGCCAGCTCCAGATCGGGTAGATCACCAGCAGCCCGATCAGCGCCGCCGCCGGTGCCAGTTGCACGCCGCCCCAGGCGCGCAACGCAAAACACAGCAGCACGGCGCCCACCGCCAGTACCACTTGTGCCACCAGGCCCGCCATCGGGCCCAGCAAGGCAATCGCCACCAAGGCCAGCAAGATGGTGCCCACGTTGACGAGTGCATTCGTCCAGTTGGACGCTGGCACCACATGCAGGCCCGAGAGCTGCGCATCGAGCGCATGGGCAATCAGCTCCACCCCGGCAATATGGCGCGACGAGGGCCGCGCCGGGCTGGCAAAGTAATCGCCCAGGCCGGATGCGGTGGCGCCGAGCAGCACATATTTGCCGCGAAAGGTGCTGGGCGGCAGCTTGCCGGTCAGCACGGCTTCGGCCGAGTACATGGGGTAGGGCGTGGCACCCTGGGCAAAGCTGAAGATCTCGGGCTGCTGCTGCACCCAGCTCTCGCCCGGTTCGGGCACGGCCACGCCTCGGCACAAGGGGTGCGAAAGGCCGCTGGCGCATAGCATGGCAATGCTGAAGTGCGGCCAGGGGCCGGTGTTCTCGCCCTGGGCGGCGTAATAGCGGCGGATTACGCCGTCGTCGTCCACACTCACGTTCACGTGGCCGAGCTCTTGCGCTGCTTCGCGCAGCCCGGCAATCGGCAGCTCGGCGCCCAGGTCCACGCCGGCCATGCGCCAGTCTATGGGCAGCACCACGTTGCCGGCGTTGTGGATAGCGCGGGCCAGCAATGGATCGTCTTGCGGAAAAACCTGGTCGGGTTCGCTGAAAAGCACGTCGATGCCGATGGCTGCAGGCTGGCCGGCAGAAATGCTGTTCAGCAGCTGCGCATGCACGGCGCGCCGCCAGGGCCAGCGGCCTACGCTTTGCAAGCTGGCGTCGTCGATGGCGACGATGACGATATCGCTGCGCGCCTTGGGTGCGCTCACCCAGCCCGCCAAGTCTTGCATGATGGCGTTGAGCGCGCGCGGCTGCTGCTGCACGCTGGCCCAGGCCACGCAGGCCAGCAAAATACTGGTGAGCACCAGCCATTCGAGCCAGCGCAATTGGGTTCGGGTCAGCGACGAGAGACGGCTCACAAACTATTCAAACCAAAAAGCCAGCGCTGCCCGCACGGCCCGCTGGCGCAGCGCGTTCAGCGCGGGCTTTGCACCAGCTTGCCATCACCCGATTTGAGCACCGAGCCGGAGCCGGTGATGATGGCGGGCTCCACCGTCAGCTTGCGGGCTGCCGAGTAGCGGCTTTTGAGGCCCGACGGATCGAGCACCTGGATGCGTACAAAGTAGTCGCCTGGCGAGAGGGCCTCCGAAGTCCAGCGGGGTTGCTCGAGCAAACTGGTGGACAGTGGTGTATCGAACTGCTCGTTGCGCGCCAGCTGCAGGTTGAACTTTTGCCCGGCCTCGGCCGGCCAGGACAGTTGCAGCTGGTTGGGCTCGTTCGCATCGCCGGCGCTCAAAGCGTCGGCACCGAGCGAGGCGGGGTTGCTGCCGGTTTTGAAAGCCTGCGGTTTGGCAAATGGGCCTTGGTCCAGGCTGCCGTCGGCCAGCTTGCGCACTGTCGCGGCCCGCCAGAAATAGTTGCCGGCCTGCAGCTTGTCGACGCTGCTGCGGCATTGCGGCACCACGCCGGAGTCGCTGGCAATACTGGCAAAGTCTGCGCTGCTGGCCACTTGGATGCGGTAACCCGCCACGTTCTGGCCGCCTTCGGTGCAGACCAGCTCGCCGTCACTGATGCCGATCAGGCCGCCCGGGTTGGGTGCCGAGTACAGCGGGGGCACGGGCGTGGCTTTGACCTTGATGGCTTGCACCGCCGGCTTGCCGGGGATTTGCTGCGCATCGAGCGCGCGGGCGCTCAAGTAGTAGTTGCCGTCTTCCACCGCCTCGAACTTGGCGGTGGTGCTGGCAAAGCGCTGGCTGCGCAGCACCTGGTCCATGGCGGCGTCTTGCGCCAGCGTTACCTGGTATTGCTGCGCCTGGGCCACAGCGCCAAGCTGCACGGTCAGAAAATCGGCATCTTCGAACACGGCGGGGTTGGCCTGCAGGTTGGGCGCATCAAGCTGCGCTACTACGCCGCCTACCTGGCCATTGCCTTGCACGGCCACACCGCGGCCGGCTTGCACAGCGGTTGCCTTGGCGCTGGCGCTGCCTGCAACGGCAACCTCGCCGCGGTCCACCGCTGTCACAGCTTGGCCGTCGTCGGTGATGCTGACCGAGAACACCGTGCCGCGCACGCTGGTGGTGGCCATCGGTGTTTTGATCTCGAACTTGCGCTTGCGGCGCTGTTCAATGGCCGGGGTGACCTGCGATTCAATGCCGCCCTTGTTCAGGTCGAACACCGATTGTTGCTCGCTGGTGCGCTGGTTCTTGCGCACTTCGCTCAGCTTGAGCTCGGACTTTTCGTTGATGCGCACCGAGCTGCCATCGGCAAACTTCAGCGTCACATGGCTGCCAGCGGCCACTTGCAGCTCGTCACCCTCGGTCAGCACGCTGCCGGCAGTGAGCGGCTGCCAATCCGTGCCCACCAGTGGCGAGCGCATCTGCGCCTGGCCTTGGACGTGCTCGGCCGTGACGTTCTGGTAGCCGACCAGGCGTGCGGGGATGAGAATGGTCGAGCCGATGGTCAGGCGCGTCGGGTGCTGAATCTGGTTGATGCTGCCCAGCTCGCGCCACTGCTGCGGGTCTTTGAGGTAGCGCTTGGCCACGCCTTCGAGTGTGTCGCCGCTTTGTACCTGGTGGCGGATGTCGGGCAGTTGTTCGGCCGAGGCCGCCGAGGCGGCAGCAGGCAGCAGGCCCACAGCGGCCAGGAGCGAAACTGAGAGCAAAGAGCGCGGGGTCAACAACATCCATATCCTCCTGCACCTGCCCGTGGCGGTGCGCTTTTCTTCAAGCCTTGTCTAACAAGACGGCCAACACACCAGAAGTGTGTTGGCCGTGGGCCGGGGACGCAAGCAGCGCTCAGGTCGTGGCCGTGGCCTGGGGTTTGACGGCTTCAAAACGGTAGCCGACGCCGTAGACCGCATTGATCACATAGCCGTTCTCGGGCCGCAGATCGAGCAGGGTGCGCAGGCGCGAGACATGGGTGTCGAGCGAGCGCGAGATCACGTCCGAGTTCTGGCCCCAGATGATTTCGCGCAGGTGGTCGCGCGAGAGCAGGCGCCCCATGTTCTGGAACAGAAACAAGGCCAGATCGTATTCGCGGTTCTTCAGCTCCACGGCGCGGCCATCAACTTCGAGCGTGCGCGAATCTGCCAGAAAGCGGTAGCGGCCAAATTCCATCGAGCCCTTGGCCGCAGCCGGGTAGGCGCGGCGCAGCAGGGCGCGCACGCGAGCTACCAGCTCGGCCACGCGCAGCGGCTTGACCATGAAATCATCTGCGCCCGACTCCAGGCCTTCGACAATATCGGCCTCGCCCTGGCGGCTGGTGATAAAGAGCACCGGCATTTCCTGGCTGACGTTGTCCCGGATCCAGCGCACCACCTGGGGGCCGGAGGTATCGGGCAACTGCCAGTCCAGCAGCAGCAGGTCGTAGGTCTCGCGGCGCAGATCCTTCATCAAGGATGCGCCGGTGGAATGCGTGGTACAGGCGTGACCCTCTGCCTCCATGGTTTTAGAGAGCATGTCCAACTGCACCAAATCATCATCCAGCGCCACAATTCGCATAACGGCTCACTCCCAGAAGCTCTATAGCTTGCCTTTATTTAACATCGACAATAATAAAGGCAAAACCCATCACAGCCTGACACTCGCTTGTACAGAATGTTGTGCCATTTGCAATAGCTACAACAATTGGTTGCATTTGGAGTATAGGCAGTCTCTCAGCTTTCGGCTATCTCTTTCAGTGCCAAGGACACGTCCGAGAGCGAAAAACTGTCGCCTAGTTGCAGGTTGTCCAACAATTGGGCCAGGTTTTCGGGCTGTGCTTGCAGCTGGCCGATCATCACGCCGGCATCGCGCGGCGCATCAAAGCCCTGGCTTTGCAGCAGCACGGCGCCATCGGCACGCACCAGTTTGAAGTAGAACTTGCCGTCTTTCTCGCGGTATTGCTTGAAGCTGGCACCGGCGTGCTTGGCCTGGGCCTTGGCGGTGGCGGCGGTGCTGGCCGGAGTCAGTGGGCGCACACCCACGGCATGGCGCAGCTTTTGCATCAGCGGGGCCACCTGGGTGCGCGCTTTCTCAGCGCCTTGCTGCAGCACGGCTTCCACTTCCTGCGGGTGCGTCATCAGGTGGTTGTAGCGCTCGCGCAACGGGGCAATCTCGCGGTCGATGCGCTCGTACAGCATGGTCTTGGCGTCGCCCCAGGCAATGCCGTCAGCGTAGGCCTGGCGCAGCGCAGCGGTTTCGTCTTGGCTGGCGAAAGCCTGGTAAATCTGAAACAGGGCCGAGCCTTCCACTTCCTTGGGTTCGCCCGGTGCGCGCGAGTCGGTGACGATGGAGCCGATCAGCTTTTTCAGCTGCGCGGGCGTGGAGAACAGTGGAATCGTGTTGTCGTAGCTCTTGCTCATTTTGCGGCCATCGAGGCCGGCGAGCAGGGCCACTTGCTCGTCCACCGCTGCTTCGGGCAGCACAAAATGCTCGCCATACAGGTGGTTGAAGCTGGAGGCCATGTCGCGCGCCATCTCGATGTGCTGGATCTGGTCGCGGCCCACCGGCACATGGGTGGGGTTGAAGGCCAGAATGTCGGCGCCCATCAGCACCGGGTACATGAACAGGCCAGCGGTCACGCCGTCATCGCTGTCCTTGCCGGCTTCGGCATTCTTGTCCTGCGCGGCCTTGTAGGCGTGGGCGCGGTTGAGCATGCCCTTGCCGGTGACGCAGGTGAGAAACCAGGTCAGCTCGGGGATCTGCGGAATGTCGGATTGGCGGTAGAAAGTGACGTGGCTCGGATCGAGCCCGGCAGCCAGCCAGCTGGCGGCGATCTCTAGCGTCGAGCGGTTCACGCGCTCCGGGTCCTGGCACTTGATGAGCGCGTGGTAGTCGGCCAGAAAGTAGAAGTTCTCGACATCTTGGGCGCGGCTCGCGGCAATGGCCGGGCGCATCATGCCCGCGTAGTTGCCCAGGTGGGGCGTGCCCGAAGGGGTAATACCAGTGAGAAAACGGGTTTTTTTCATAGCATTCATCGCAAAAAATACGGGCGCAATTGTGTAGAGCAGTGGCTCAGCCGGCGAACGGCAGCAAGATCAGCTGGATCAGGCTGCGGCCGATGTTGATCAGCGGTGTCATCCAGATGGTGCTGAGCACGCCGGTGAGGATGAGGCCCATGACAATGAAGAAGCCGTAGGGCTCCATTTTGGAAACGGCCAGCGCTTGCTTGTAGGGCAGCAAACCGACCAGCACGCGGCCGCCGTCGAGTGGCGGTAGCGGAAACAGGTTCAGCGCCCACATCACCAGGTTGACGGAGATGCCGGCGTAGCACATCTTGATGAAAAACGGCTCGCTCACGCCGCTGATGGCCAGAATGCCCAGCAGCAGCGCCCAGATGATGGCCTGGCCAAAATTGGTGAGCGGGCCGGCCAGGGCCACCCAGATCATGTCGCGCTTGGGGTTGCGCAGATGGCTGAAGTTCACCGGCACCGGCTTGGCGTAGCCGAACACAAAAGCGCCGCTGGTGGCGAAGTACAGCACCAAAGGCATGACGACGGTGCCAATCGGATCGATGTGTTTGAACGGGTTGAGCGTTATGCGCCCCAGCATATAAGCCGTGTTGTCGCCAAAATAACGCGCGACATAACCGTGGGCAGCCTCGTGCACCGTGATGGCAAACAGCACGGGCAGGGCAAAGATCAGAATGTTTTGGATCAGGTCTGGGTTCACGGGGCAATGGTCGCAAAGCGGGGAAAACGCTGCCGCCAAGCGGCGCGCAGCAAGCCGCCTAGCCTAACAGATTCAGGCTGGGAAGATGGGGTTGCACCCGCGCACTACAAGCCCAATTGCGCCAGCGAGCCGCGGCCCTCGCGCACCACCTCGGGCGCGCCGCCGGTGCCCATGGGTGTCAAATCGACAATTGTCGTGGGCTCCAGCGGGCAGGGGCCGGCATCCACCACCAGTTCGATCTGCGATTCAAAGCGCTCGCGGATTTCTTGCGGGTCGTTCAGCGGCTCGGTTTCGCCGGGCGGGATCAGCGTAGTCGACAGTAGCGGCTCGCCATGCAGATCGAGCAGCATGCGCAGGCCTTTGCGGTCGGGCACGCGCAGGCCGATGGTTTTGCGCGAAGGGTGGCTGATGCGGCGCGGCACTTCTTTGGTCGCGTCGAGAATGAAGGTGTAGGGGCCGGGCGTGCCGAGCTTGAGCAGGCGGAACTGGTGGTTGTTCACCATGGCATAGCTGGCCAGTTGCGAGAGGTCGCTGCACAGCAAAGTGAGCATGCGCTTTTCGTCAATCTGGCGAATGCGGCGCAAGCGGTCTACCACCTGCTTGTTGTCCAGCTGGCAAACAAAGGCGTAGCTCGAATCGGTAGGCACGGCCAGAATGCCGCCGTCCTTGAGCATGGCTGCGGCTTGCTTGAGCAAGCGCGGTTGCGGGTTCTCGGGGTGGACTTCAAAAAACTGGGCCATGGCTAACTCCGTTCTTGTTGCTCTTGTCTGCTGCTGGAATGCCTTCAGGCGCTGGCAGGCGGTTGCACGATGCGCTCGCGCAGGCCTTCCCACACCGGCGTCACGCTGGCGGGCAAGTGTGGCAGCGCGCCGAAATCGGTGCTCGATTCGCCCGGGCTGTGAAAGTCCGAACCGCGCGAGGCGAGCAAGCCAAATTCCTGGGCTTTGGCCGCGTAGCTGGTGTATTCGTGCGGCAGATGGCTGCCGGTCACCACTTCCACGCCTTGGCCGCCATGCTGCTGAAACTCGGAAAAAAGTGCGTATTCCTCGTTGGCGCTCAGACGGTAGCGCGCAGGGTGAGCGATCACTGCCATGCCGCCGGCATCCACAATCCAGCGCACGGCATCTTGCAGCTTGGCCCAGCGGTGTGGAACAAAGCCGGGCTTGCCCTCGACCAGGTAGTTGCGAAAAACCTCGTTGGTGTCGCGGCAGACTTTGGCATCTACCAGATAGCGCGCAAAATGCGTGCGCGAAATCAGGTTCGGGTTGCCCACATAGCGCAAAGCGCCCTCGTAACTGCCGCCAATACCGGCTTGCTCCAGGCCGGCGGCCATGGCGCGTGCGCGCTGCTCGCGGCCGCCGCGTGTCTGGGCCAGGCCGGCATGCAGCGCGGCGTTATCGGCATCGAAACCCAGTCCGACGATATGTACCGTGGTGTCGATAAAGGTGACCGAGATTTCCACCCCGGTCAAAAAGGCCAACTGCTGTTGTGCGGCGGCGGCGCGGGCTGCGGGCAGGCCGCTGATCTCGTCGTGGTCAGTCAGTGCCCACAATTGCACACCGCGTTCTCGGGCGCGCTCTGCCAGCGCGAGCGGCGACAGGGTTCCGTCCGAAAACGTGGAGTGGCAATGCAGATCGGCGTTGGTGGTATGGGGCACGAGCCGATTGTAGGCGGCGCTTGCGGCCCATGCATCCACGTGGTTTCGCTATGGTGTTGCTAGCGAGCGATAGCGGCTGCGGCGGCAGCACAAACATCAGTATTAACCCTTAAATTGTCAATTTTTCGTCGGTGTGACGAAAATAATGATGCATCTCGACGTTTTGTATTTTTTACTAGGGTTTTTAGAGGAATACACTGTCGGTTTTCAATTTTGCGCAGTGCAGCAACTGCGACCAGGGGAACCAAATGTTTGCTACAAGTAAGTGGATGCGTGCCGCCGCCCTCGCGGTGGCCGGTGTTGCAGTGGCTGGCGCTGCGCTGGCCGACGAATCGACCATGGAGCGCGTCAAGCGCACCAAGGAAGTGCGTATCGGCACAGTAGCCGGAGCGATTCCTTACTTCAACAAAGACCTGGTGACGCAAAAGTGGGAAGGCTTTGGCCCCGACTTTGCCGAAAGCCTGGGCAAGGCGCTGGGCGCCAAGCCGGTGTTTGTCGAAACCACCTGGGGCAACTCGGTGCTGGACCTGCAGTCGAACAAGATCGACGTGATGTTCGCCATGGGCCCCACGCCCCAGCGCATGGAAGTGGTGGATTTTTCCGAGCCGCTGCTCAACAACACCTTCACAGCCGTGTGCAAAAAGGGCCACGCGCCCGTCAAGACCTGGGAAGAGCTGAACAAGCCTGAGGCCAAGGTGGTGGTGGACATCGGCTCCAACCAAGACCAGTTTGCTACCCGTGCGCTGCCCAAGGCCACCATCTCGCGTCTGGAAAGCTCGGGTGCCGCCACCATGTCGGTTCAGACCGGTCGCTCCGATTGCCAGGTGCTGGTGGTGCTGCTGTCGCAGCCGCTGGTGGCCAAGCGCCCCGACGTGGGCACGGTCTACTTCCCGCAGCCGATCGAAACCACCAACACCAACATCGGCCTGCGCAAAGAGCCGAACAAGGATTTCCAGAAGGCCGTCAACGCCTGGCTGGCCGATGCCCGCGCCAAGGGTGAAATCCAGTCCGTGGTGCTCAAGAACATGGAAAAGCTGGCAGGCGTGAAGGCCGATTCCTTCCCCAAGGAAGTCAAGTTCTAAAGCTGTCTGGCATGGGCACCCGCCCATGCGCCACACCCCGGCATGGCGTGCTGCGCTGTTCCGGGGTGTATGCATTACTACTGGGTTGAGATATGTACGAATGGGACTTTAGCTTCCTCTGGAAGTACCGCACGCTGTTGATCGGCGGCATTGGCTACACCTTGCTGTTCACCGTGATCTGCGTGATTGGCGGCTTGGCCGTGGGCCTGGTGGCCGGTATGGGGCGCTTGTCCAGCCACAAGCTCATCAGCGTGCCATTGCGGGCTTTTGTGGAAGTGTTTCGCTGCACGCCCGTGCTGGTGCAGCTGGTGTGGTTTTACTACGCTTTGCCGGTGCTTACCGGCATTGAGATGAGCGCACCGGTGGCGGCTGCGCTGTGTCTTTCGCTCTACGGTGGCGCGTTCTATTCGGAAATTATTCGTGGCGGTATCATCTCCACCGATCCCGGTCAGACCGAGGCCGGACAGGCCATTGGCATGACGCGCAGCCAGGTCATGCGCCGCATCATTTTGCCGCAGGCTTTTCGCAAAATGATCCCGCCGCTGGTCAGCCAATCCATCATGCAGCTCAAGAACACCTCGCTGTTGATGGTGCTGGCCGTGCCCGATCTGCTCTACCAGGGCCAGGTGATCGCGCACGACACCTACCGCCCGCTGGAGGTCTACACCTTTGTGGCCATTGCATATTTTGTGATTCTGTTCCCGATCACCCTGTGGGCCAAGCGCCTGGAGCACGGTTCGTCGGCAGCCAAGGAGGCCTGAGATGAGCCAACCCCTGATTTGTATTCGAGGCCTGAAAAAATCCTTCGGCAAGCTCGACGTTCTGAAAGATATCTGCCTCGACGTCAACCGCGGCCAGGTGGTGGCGCTGATCGGCCCTTCGGGCTCAGGCAAATCCACCCTGCTGCGTTGCATCAACCTGCTGACCGTGCCTGATGGCGGCGAGATCCGGGTGGATGCGCAATCGCTCACTTTCAGCGGTAGCGCCACCCAGCTGCCCAAAGACAAGGTGCTGGCCGGCTTCCGCGCTCGCACCGGCATGGTGTTCCAGCACTTCAACCTTTTTCCGCACATGAGCGTGCTGAAAAACGTGATGGAAGGCCCGCTCACCGTGCTGCACGTGCCCAAGGCCGAAGCCGAGGCGCGAGCCATGGCGCTGCTCAGCAAGGTGGGCCTGGCCGAGCGCGCGCACATGATGCCCGACCAGCTCTCGGGCGGCCAAAAGCAGCGCGTGGCCATTGCCCGCGCACTGGCCATGCAACCCAGCGTGATGCTGTTTGACGAAGCCACCTCGGCGCTCGACCCTGAGCTAGTGGGCGAAGTGCTGCAAGTGATCCAGTCGCTGGCCAGGGACGGCATGACCATGATTCTGGTGACGCACGAAATCGCCTTTGCCCGTGAAGTGGCCGACAAGGTGGTCTTCATGCGCGACGGCGTGGTGGTCGAAGAGGGCCCGCCCGCGCAAGTCATCGACAACCCGCAACAAGAGGCCACGCGCAGCTTTCTGGGCCGTATCATCGGCCGCGCCGCATAAACGAGGAAGACAGAATGGACTTTCGACTCGACGACATCGACCGCAAACTGCTGGCGCTGCTGCAAGCCGACGCCCGCGAATCCACCGCCAAACTGGCGCGCAAGCTGAACCTGGCGCGCACCACCGTGGTGGCCCGCATTGCGCGGCTCGAAAAAGAAGGTGTCATCGCCGGTTATGGCGTGCGTCTGGGCAGCAAGCTGGAGCAATCGGCCGTGCGCGCCTACTGCGGCATCAGCGTCATGCCCAAGACGGCGCAATCAGTGATGCAGGTGCTTGAAGGCATCCCTGAGGTGGAAGAGGTCTCGGCCGTCTCCGGTCAGCACGATTACATGATCTTTCTGCGCTGCGACAGCAACGAAAAGCTCGACGCACTGCTCGACCGCATCGGCCTGATCGACGGCATTCGCCAAACCTATACCTCGGTGGTGCTGAGCCGCAAGATCGACCGCCGTGGCGCTCTGCCAGCGCTGCCGCAGCTCGACTGATCACCGGCATTGGCCGCCCGCATGTTGCCAGCCGCAGCCGCGCCTTTTCTCGGCATTCTGATGCTGGACACCCAGTTTCCGCGCCCGCCCGGTGACATTGGCAATGCGCAAACCTGGGCGCAATTGGGCATCCCCGTGCGCATGCTCAAAGTGCAGGGCGCATCGCCGGCAAAAATTGTCCAAGAGGCCGATCCGCGTTTTGTGCAGCCTTTTGTGGAGGCCGCGCAATTTTTGCAAGCCGAAGGCGCGGCGCTCATCTCCACCAGCTGCGGTTTTCTGGCCGCTTACCAAAGCCTGCTGGCCGCGAGCGTGGGCGTGCCGGTGGTCAGCTCCAGCCTCTTGCAATGCGCAGACCTGCCGGCACCCGGCATCGTCACCATCGCTGCCGCCTCACTGAATCCGCGCATTCTGCAAGCTGCCGGCGTAGTGGCTGGCACGCCCGTGCAAGGCGTTGCGCCCGACAGCGAATTCGCCACGCGCATTCTGCGCAACGAAACCCAGATGGACATCGCGAAAGCCGAGCGCGACGTGGTCGCTGCAGCCGTGGCTTTGCAGCGCGCCCATCCGCATATCGAATCCATCGTGTTGGAATGCACCAATATGCCGGTTTACCGCGAAGCCGTGGCGCAGGCGACAGGCTTGCCCACACACGATGTGGTGAGCTTGCTGGCAGGGCGCTGGGCCGCGTTGGCCGTAGCTGACTAAGCAGGCTCAACCGCAGTCCTTCAGCGTATAAGCGAGTCTTGTGAGTTCTACGTTGTCATTCCCACGGTAGATGTAGTTCAGCGTGACACCATCTTTGAGCAGGGCGCGTGTTTCTGGTGTTTTGCACACACGCTCGTGCATAAGCGGCCCCAAGGTCGCCAGCAATTTGCCGAGGTCTATGTTGGTCGATGGGTGGTTGGCGAAGGTGTAGTAGTAGGAAAACTGCTGGCCTAGCGCGGCCGAGGTCTGGTCGAGGCGGGTTTCGGCATCGACCATGCTGGGCAAGCTGGTATTGAGCTTGCGCGAGAGCTCCACCAGCTCCGCATCTTTGTCGGGTGCCAACGCAGCGCGGCTGGCCTGGCGGCCGAGCAGGGCGGCGATAACGCCAATGCTGCCAATTAACATGGCCAACAGGATCTTTTTCACAGCGTTTCTCTGCGGTGGTGACCAAGGAATTATTGGTCATCGCCGCAATGGCATGTGTAGCTTCTTGGCAGCGCCGTGGCTTGCTTGCCACGCGGCCAGATGGGTGATCAACCCTTTAAAAACCGCTCCGCCCGGAAAGGTGCGGCATCAATCGGTGAAGCTTCGCCAGCCATCAGAGCTGCCAGTATGGCGCCAGTGCCGGGCCCGGTGCTGAAGCCGATGTGCTGGTGGCCAAAGGCCAGCCACAGATTGCGCTGGCCGGGCATGGCGCCGATGATCGGGCGGCTGTCGGGCAGCGTGGGGCGGCGGCCCAGCCAGGGCGTGGGCTCCAGGCGCTCGCCCATGTCGATGGCCTGGCGCGCAGCGGCTTCGGCCAGATCCAGTTGCAGTGGGTTGGGCGCGGCATCCAGATCGGTCAGCTCCACGCCGCTGGTAATGCGCAGGCCTTGCTCCATGGGGCTCATCACATAGGCGCCAGCGGTGTCGTACACCGGGCGGCTGATATTGCAGGCAGCAGGCGCGGCAAAGTGCATGTGGTAGCCGCGCTCGTAGGCCATTGGCACCTTCACGCCCAGCGTGTGCATGAAGTCGCGGCTCCAGGGGCCCAAGGCCACCACAACGCGATCCACCTCGACCGCGCCACCGGCATCGCCCACCACACGCCAGCGGCTGCCGGCCAGCGGCTGCAGGGTTTTCAGGCGGGCTTGCAAAAACTGCCCGCCCTGTTTGCGGAACAGCTCGGCGTAGGCTTTGACGACTGCGCCCGGGCTGTCGACCGACCAGGTGTCCTTGATCCACAGCGCGCGTTCAAAAATAGGGTTCAGCGCCGGCTCCAGCTGGCGGATATGGTCGCGCTCCAGCACCTCGGTGGCAACGCCGAAATGCGCCATGCGCTCACGGGCCAAAGCACCGCCGGCAAAGGCCGCGGCCTGGCGGTAGAGGAAGAGCCAGCCGTTGTCGCGCATGCGGTGCGCCGCGCCACTGGCGCGCAGCAGCTGTGCGTGCTCGGTCATCGACAGGCGGATCAGGCTGTCGAGCGCGGTTGTCGTTTCCTGAAAAACCTGCGCACGCGCATTGGCCAGAAACTGCGTAGCCCAGCCCAGGTTGTGCAGCAAAAACTGCGGGCGGTAGCGAAAGCTTGCGCCCTGGTTTTTGAGCAGTGTTGGCAACTGGCCAAACAAACCGGGGTTGTTGAAAGGCATCAGCGAGCTGCGGGCGATCACGCCGGCGTTGCCGTACGAGGTTTCCTCGCCAGGCGCACGGCGGTCCAGCAAGCTGACCTGGAAACCCTTTTGCTGCAAAGCCAAGGCGATCGCAACGCCCACCATGCCTGCGCCGAGCACGGCTACGGATATTTTGCTCATGGAATAAGAATGTGCTTACCAGCGCTGCAGCTGGTACCAAATGAATAGCAACTGGCGCTCAGCTGGCCCGCTGCTTGGCAAAGCTGGCACCAAAGCAGGGAGAAAAAGCGCCGACCCGGCATTGTAGAAAACTGTGCCCGCCCATGCCAGCGCGCCAGCGGTGTCAGAGCGAATTACCCGTGTTTGTGCGGGCTGACACTGCGCAGTCAATGTAAGAAAGCTTGATATAGCTTAAGTCAACCAGGGCCGATTATTTATAGATTAGAGGGCTATCGATGCTGCGGCGATGATTGCTGCGGCGGGCATAGGCACTGAAACAGGAGTTGGGTTTTGATCAAAGAAGTAACCGGCGATATTTTGTTGAGCAAAGCGGATCTGATTGCGCACGGCATCTCCGCACAAGACCCGTTTGACAGCGGCCTGGCCTTGGCCCTGCGCGAGCGCTGGCCCTCGCTGGTCAAAGACTACCGCCACGACACGCGCTCCAAAGCCATTTCCACTGGCGAAGTCTGGGGTTGGACGGGCGTGCAAGAGCAAGGCGGCACGCGCAAGATTTTGAACCTGGTCACGCAAGACACACTGGGCCAAGGCCCGGGCGCCAAGCCTTCCAAGGCCACGGTGGAGAACGTGCGCAAGGCACTGCAAAACCTGGTCAAGCATGTGCGCGCCAACAATATCAGCAGCGTGGCACTGCCGCGCCTGGCCACGGGTGTGGGCGGCTTGGAGTGGACTGATGTCAAACCGCTGATCGAGCAATATCTGGGCGCGCTGGATATCCCAGTCATCGTCTACAGCACCTTCCAAAAGGGCGTAGCGGCCGAAGAAGGCTTGTAAGCATGACGCCGCTCTTGCTATATCGGGAGCGGCTTTCAAGCGGTGTCCTATGGCGTTAAGCATGGTGGCTGAACGATAGTTGGCACTGCTTTCTACATCAGGTTTATCGGGCAGATAGTACTCGGGCGCAGAGTGCTATCTGTCTTTTTTTGTGGCTCATCGCGCAATAGCAGGCTTGGAACGAGCGGCCCCATTGTTCACGAGGCAAGCTGAACCCGATGGAAAGTAAGCAAGTGGCGCAGTTCTCGCGGGCTGTTGGCTGTCCCATCTCCCTTCTTCCAGCGCCTGTGATCGCAGCAAACGGCGGCGGTTTGGCTGCCGCAGAGCAGCCAAACTTCGTGAACTGACTTGCGGCAGCTGTTTGAACGGAGCGCCTTGGCGCGGAGAGAGTTTTGCCGCACGCCGTCGTTTGCTGGGAGCGCAGGTTGCCTCGAAAGATTCGCTTTGCGAAGCTTTCGGGGTCGATGGAAGTGGGCACGCTTCTTTGCTGACTTTCTTGCCGTGCAGCAAGAAAGTCAGTCGCCCGCCGGGGCGAGACCCGGCCAGCTGCAGCATGCATTGCCGCTAACACCAGTTGGAAAAACAACCTCCGCCAGCGTGCGCCTTGCATGGCGCATAGGTTGACGCCACCATCAACCCGGCAACTGCGCGCCTTCCACCAGAAACTGCAGCTTGCGCTGGCCCTGCCATTCGTTGATATCGAGGCGATAGGCCAGCAGCACCTTGGCTGGCAGTGGCTCGGTGTGGCCGAACCAGATGCCGTCGACCATTTCGCCCTGGTGGCGCAGTTTGAGCGACAAGTGCTTCTCGCCCACCAGGCGCTGGCTCACCACTTCGAGCTCTTCGCTGAAGGTGGGTGGCGCAAAGCCCTGGCCCCAGACCTGGCTGTTGATGGTGTCTACGGTTTCAGCGCGGCGGAACTGGGCCGGCAGCGGGCCGTCAGTTTCGAGCTGGCGCGTCAGCGTGCGCTCGTCCAGCCACTCTTGTGCGACCTGGGCCAGGGCTTGTTCAAACAGCTCGAAATGCTCTTCGGCAATAGTGCAGCCCGCGGCCATGGCGTGGCCACCAAACTTGATGAGCACGTTGGGATGGCGCTTGGCCACCAGGTCGAGCGCGTCGCGCAGGTGAAAGCCGGGGATGGAGCGGCCCGAGCCTTTGAGCTCGTGCTCGTGCCCAGGCGCACTGCTGGCGGCAAACACAAAGCTCGGGCGGTGCAGTTTGTCCTTGATGCGCGAGGCCACGATGCCGACCACGCCTTCGTGGAAATCGGGGTCGAACACGCTCACCGCAGGCGGCGGCTCGGTGCCTTCTTCAAACAGCTCTTCGGCCAGCAGCATGGCGTGCTCGCGCATGCCGCTTTCGATGTCGCGGCGCTCGCGGTTGATGGCGTCGAGCTGGCGCGCCAGCTCATCCGCGCGCAGGCCGTCTTCGGTCAGCAGGCATTCGATGCCGATGGTCATGTCGGCCAGCCGGCCGGCAGCATTGATGCGCGGGCCCAGGGCAAAGCCAAAGTCAAAGGTGCTGGCTGCGTTGGCGCGGCGGCTGGCGGCCGAGAACAGCGCGCCCAGGCCGGGCGGCATGTGGCCGCTGCGGATGCGGCGCAGGCCTTGGGCTACCAGGCGGCGGTTGTTGGCGTCGAGTTTGACCACGTCGGCCACGGTGCCCAGCGCCACCAGTGGCAGCAAAGTATCCAGGCGCGGCTGCGCAATGCCTTCAAAGGCGCCGCGCGTACGCAGCTCGGCACGCAGCGCCATCAGCACATAGAACATCACGCCTACGCCGGCGATGGATTTGCTGGCAAATTGGCAACCCGGCTGGTTGGGGTTGACGATGGCGTCTGCCGCCGGCAGCGTAGCAGCGGGCAAATGGTGGTCGGTCACGATCACGGTCAAGCCCAAGGCTTTGGCGCGGGCCACGCCTTCCATGCTGGCAATGCCGTTGTCTACGGTAACCAGTACATCGGCGCCTTGCTGGTGCACGCGCTCGGCGATGGCCGCGGTCAGGCCGTAGCCGTCGACCACGCGGTCGGGCACCAGGTAGCTCACGTTATTGGCGCCCAGCATGCGCAGGCCGCGCAAGGCCACAGCGCAGGCGGTGGCGCCGTCGCAGTCGTAATCGGCCACCACGCAGATGCGCGCCTGGCGGGCAATGGCATCGGCCAGCAGGTTGGCGGCAGTTTGTGCGCCCAGCAGGCCGCTGGGCGGCAGCAGTTGCGCCAGGCCGTCGTCCAGCTCTTCGGCGGCTTGCACGCCACGGGCGGCAAACAAGCGTGCCAGCAGCGGGTGCACGCCCGCTTGTTCCAGCGCCCAGGCGCTGCGGGGCGGAATATCTCGGGCCAGTATTTTCATAGGGATTTCAAGAGGTCGGCGACCTGCGGGCTGGCCAACAGTTGTTTGATTTTCTGCAACAGGCCTTGCGGCAGCTGTTGCAGGCTGACGGCGTTTTTCTCGCCGCAGAGCGTGAGGGTTGCGGGCGCTGCGCCTGCCAGGCTGGCATCGAGCTTTTGCCACTGCTGCTGCCAGGCGGGCCAGTTGCCTTGCAGCGCGGCATCGCGCAAATCGGTGTTCAGCACCGGCTGCTGCGCCGGCAATTGGTAGCCTTGGGGCAAGGCGCCTGCGCCGTGCACCCAGAACGAGTTGATGGGCGCCTGGCCTTGGGCCTCGCGGGCATCGCTCCAGCTGTGGGTGTAGAGCAGCATCTGCATCTCGGTCTGCAGGCGCTGCAGCACGGCGGCTTGCTCTTTGTTGGGCAGCCAGGGGCGCACATCGCGCAGCGCTATGCGGTCGAGCGCAGCGGTTTGCAGGCCGCGAAACACGTCGCCCTGTGCCAGCCAGCGGTCGGGCCGCTCATACACCAGGGTGATGCCATCTTCGGCAAACCAGGGCGCCATGATCTCGAGCAGCTGGCGCGATTCGGCATCGGTCATTTGCGCTGCGGCCAGCTCGCTCATGCGTACCTGGTCGGGCGAGATCTGCCAGTGGCAGGGCGTGATGAAGGCCCAGGCTTGCTCGCCCGGTGCCTGGCCTTGTTGCAGGCGCTGCAGGGCTGCCCAAGGCGTGGCTTGCGTGGGCAGGCCCAAAGCGCGGGCCAGCACGCGCTCGTGCGGCGGGGCAAAATCCTCTAGCTCGCCCTGGTCGGCAGGGGCGGCTGTCCCTTGCTTGAGCAGCTTTTGCAATTGCGGCAGGGCTAGCTGGGGCAGAGCCTGATGGCAGCTGGCGTCGTCCGTGGCTGCGTAAGCGATGATCAAATGGGGGTTATCCGACATGGGCCTATTGTCGGCGATGCACAATGTCAGGTTGGATTCGGTGGCATCTGGCGCTGCCCTACAAGACAAATATTTATGCAGATTCCCTATGAGCTGGCATTGGGCTGGCGCTACACCCGGGCGGGGCGCAGCACGCGCCGCAACGGGTTCATCTCTTTCATCTCGGGCGTGTCCATGCTGGGTATTGCACTGGGGGTGGCGGCGCTGATCATTGTGTTGTCGGTGATGAATGGCTTCCAGAAAGAAGTGCGCGACCGCATGCTCAGCGTGGTCTCGCACATCGAAATCTTCACGCCCAACGGCGATGCGATGCCCGATGTGGCGCGCACCATTGCCGAGTCCAAAACCAACCCCAACGTGGTGGGCGCTGCGCCGTTTGTCTCGGCCCAGGCGCTGGTGGCGCGCGGCGAAGACATGCGCGGCGCCTTGCTGCGCGGCATAGACCCGGCGCTGGAGCCCGAGGTGACCGATATGGCCACCGGCATTCAGCAGCAAGCGCTGCAGGCGCTCACGCCGGGCAGCTTCAACGTGGTGCTGGGCTCGGAGCTGGCGCGCATTCTGGGTGTTTTGCCTGGCGACCAGGTCACCCTGATCGCCCCCAGCGGCCAGGTCACGCCGGCCGGTGTGGTGCCGCGCATGCGCCAGATGAACGTGGTGGGCACCTTCAACTCCGGCCATTACGAATACGACTCCGCCCTGGTGCTGATGCACTACGAAGACGCTGCCCGCCTGTTCCGCCTGGAAGGCCCGACCGGCGTACGCCTCAAGCTCAAGAACCTGCATGACGCACCTGCCGTGGTGCAGCAGCTGGCGCGCACGCTTTCGGGCAATTTGCTGATCCGCGACTGGACGCAGCAGAACAAGACCTGGTTCGCGGCCGTGCAGGTTGAGAAACGCATGATGTTCATCATCCTCACCCTGATCGTCGCCGTGGCGGCCTTCAACCTGGTGACGACGCTGGTGATGACGGTGACCGACAAGCGCGCCGACATCGCTATTTTGCGCACCCTGGGCGCCAGCCCCAAAAGCATCATGGGCGTGTTTGTGGTGCAAGGCGCGCTGGTAGGTGTGATCGGCACCCTGGCCGGCCTGGCGCTGGGTCTGCTGGTGGCTTGCAATATCGATGTGATCGTGCCCGCCATTGAGCGAGCCTTGCAGACCAACTTCCTGCCCAAGGATATTTACCTCATCAGCCGCATGCCGAGCGAGCCGCAAAGCGCCGACATCGTGCCCATCACGGTGATCTCGCTGATTTTGGCTTTTGTGGCCACGTTGTACCCGAGCTGGCGCGCCAGCCGCGTCAACCCGGCAGAAGCCCTGCGCTATGAGTGATCGCCACAGGCCCGGCTGCGGCCGGTCTGTATAAGCCAGGGCTGGCCGGCGCTACGCAGCGCAGGCCAAATCCGCCTCAGCCCAGCTTCATGCCGGTTGCCTTGATCACTTCGCGGTAGTGCTCGGTGGCAGCTTGCAGGCGCTGTACAGCGGCATCGCCCGTCAGCGCTTCGTAGGCCAGGTCGTTGTTGCGCATGCGCTCGCGCAACGTGGTGTCGGTCATGGCCTTTTCCAGCGCATGCTGGATTTTTTGGAACAGAGGCTCCGGCGTGGCGGCCGGCAGCCACAGCGCGTACAAAACCTCTTGCTCCAGCGCGGGGTAGCCCAGTTCGGCAACGGTAGGCACGTCTGGCGCCAAAGGGTTGCGCTTGCTGGAAGTGACTGCCAAAGGGCGCACCTTGCCCGCCGCCGCTTGCTCCCACAGCGGCGAAGCGCTGATGATGCCGCCATCCACCTCGCCAGCGATGATGGCCACACTGGCCGGCGAACTGCCTTTGTAGGGTACGTGGTTGATCTTGGCGCCGGTGTGGCGCGTCATGTTGGCGGCGGCCAAATGGCCGGGCGTGCCGTTGCCGCCCGAGCTCAGGTTGATGGCTTGTTGTTGGCCGCGCTCAATGAGTTGCTGGAAGCTTGTCAAGCCGGTTTTGGGGTTGACCACCACCGCCAAACCTTGCGATGCTAACAACATGACCGGGCGCAGATCGCTGCTGCGAAACGGCATGCTGGTGTAGATAAAGGGATTGATGGTGAAGATGGTGTCGATGCTCAGCAGCGCGGCATAGCCATCGGCCGGAGATTTGGCCACATTGTCAGCGCCGATGTTGCCGCCGGCGCCGGGGCGGTTGTCCACCACAAAGGCTTGCTGCAACTCGCGCTGCAACACCTCGCCCAGGCTGCGCGCCAGGATGTCCGAGCCGCCCGCAGGCGGAAAAGCCACCACGATGCGTACCGGTTTGTTGGGCCAGTTGGCGAAGGCAGCGTTATCAGCGGCCCAGCCAGAGCTCATGAGGCCGGTGGTGCCCATGAGCAGGGCTTGTGCAGTGTGCAAAAAATGGCGGCGGGAGAGAGACGATGCAGAAATCATGGCTACAGCTTTCAAAGGGTCGAGCGCGTCGGTGGTCGGTCAAAGCCGGAGCAGCAAGGAGTGGCACCCGGTCACTCTCCGCTGTTGTCTGCAATATAGAAGTGCAGCTATCGATTGATGAAATCAACCCATGCCAGTGAATACCCGATTCGCTCCCACCCAGGTTCAGCAAATGCTCTTGTTCCGCGTTGCCCGCTTTTTTGGTGTGGCCGGTGGGCTGGTCATCCGCACCTGCGAAGCGCGCTTTGGGTTGACCCGGCGCGAGTGGGGTGTGCTGGCGACGGTGGCCCACGAAGAGGGCTTGCTCTCGTCGGAGCTGGCAGACAAAGCCATGCTCGACCGGGTACGGACCTCGCGCGCGCTGACCGGCTTGGAGGCCAAAGGCTGGGTACAGCGCAAGCCCTTGCCGGGCGACCGGCGCCGCATTGCCATCTACCTCACAGAGGAAGGGCGGCGCATGGTTGGCCTGATCTTGCCGGAGATGGCGCGGATTCACCTCGATCTGGTCTCGGTGTTGAGCGATGCGGAGCTGGCGCAGTTCGATGCCAGTCTGGCCAAGCTGCAAGCGCAGGCGCTGGCGCTGTGCGAACAAGGCCCTTATGCCGATTTGCCGCGCATCGGGCGCAGCAGTGGCGGTCGGCGTTCCTGGTAATGCAAAGCTCAGGCTGAGGTCATTGCATGGCCTGGGCGGCTCGCAGGGCCTTGCAAGTGGTGCCACAATCGATGGCAACATGCGGGGCTGGCAATGCCGGGGGCAACGGGCACAAGCTCAAATCGGCGCCCTTGTAGCCAGTCACAGCAGCTTTATTGAACCTCTTTCTTTGATGGCAAAGCGGTTGCGGGCGCTGCCTGCAACCGGTTTGTCTCTGCCTTGGCTTATGAATGATTCTTCCATCGTCTTGCAGGCCAGCGGCCTGACCAAGCGCTTTTCTGAAGGCCTGCTTGATGTCGAGGTGCTCAAGGGCATCGACCTGCAGGTGCACGCGGGCGAGACGCTGGCCATTGTGGGCTCGTCCGGTTCGGGCAAATCCACCTTGCTGCATTTGTTGGGCGGCTTGGACGAACCCACCAGCGGCACGGTGCGCTTGAAGGGCGAGGTGCTGGGCAGCCTGAGCCCGGCGCGCCAAGGCCAGTTGCGCAACCAGTATCTGGGTTTTATTTACCAGTTCCACCATTTGCTGCCCGAGTTCAGCGCGCTCGACAACGTGGCCATGCCGCTGCGCATTCGCCGCATGCCTTACGAAGAATGCGTTAAACAGGCGCAAGCCATGCTGGCAGCCGTGGGTTTGAAAGACCGCGTGTTGCACCGGCCGGCTGAGCTCTCGGGCGGCGAGCGCCAGCGTGTGGCGATTGCGCGTGCGCTGGTCACCAAACCCGCTTGCGTGCTGGCCGACGAGCCCACCGGCAACCTCGACCGCAGCACCGCCGACACGGTGTTCGCATTGATGATGCAGCTGGCCCGCGAGCAGGGCACGGCTTTTGTCATGGTCACGCACGATGGCGATCTGGCCCAGCGCTGCGACCGCGCAGTGCGCATGGACCACGGTTTGCTCAGCTGAGCGCAGAGCCGCAGGCGCTCGGCAGAAAAGCTTTGACGATGCCCTTTTGGATAGATACCCATTGCCACTGGGACGCGCCCGAGTTCGACGCAGATCGCGACGAGCTGCGCGCCGCCGCCCGTGCAGTGGGCGTGGCGCATTGCGTCATCCCCGCCATTGGCCGAGTCGACTGGCAGAGCGTGCGCGAGCTGGCGCACCGCTGGGGTGACAGCTATGCCTTGGGCATTCACCCGCTCTACACCGGCAGCGCGGCAGAAAGCGATATCGATGCGCTGGCGCAGCTGCTGGAGGCCAATCGTGATGACCCGCGCCTGGTGGCGATTGGCGAGATCGGGCTCGATTTTTTTGTGCCCGGGCTCGACGCCGAGCGCCAGACCTGGTTCTACCAGGAGCAGCTCAAATTGGCGCGCCGCTTTGGCTTGCCGGTGATCTTGCATGTGCGCAAATCCAGCGACCAATTGCTCAAAGGCTTGCGCCAGTGGCCGGTGCAGGGCGGTATTGCCCATGCCTTCAACGGCAGCGAGCAGCAGGCCCGGCACTTTATCGAGCGCGGTTTCGCGCTGGGTTTTGGCGGTGCGGTCACCTACGACCGGGCTTTGCACTTGCGCCGTTTGCTGCAGGAGCTGCCGCTGGAGAGCCTGGTGGTTGAAACCGATGCGCCCGACATTCCGCCGCATTGGCTCTACACCACGGCGCAGGCGCGAGAGCAGGGCACAGCCCAAGGCCGCAACCAGCCCGCCGAGATACCGCGCATTGCCAGCGTGATGCAGCAAGTGCGGGCGGAAGGCGCGGTGGGCGCGGCAGAGCAATTGGGTCTGGCCGATTGGCAGCGCATCACCAGCGCCAACGCTTGCCGCGTGCTGCCCAAGTTGGCGGCCTTGTTGGCACCAGCGGCCCATGGCTGATGTGGGCGCAGCATTGCTGTACGGCTTGCCGCCGATTGCAGGCCCAGGCACGCGGCTGCTGATATTGGGCAGTTTCCCAGGTGCTGCCTCGCTCAAGGCGGGCCAGTATTACGCGCATCCGCGCAACCAGTTCTGGCCCATTCTCGCGCAGCTGTGGCCGCAGGACACGCAGCCGCAAGACTACGCAGGCCGCTGCGACTGGCTGCTGGCGCATGGCTTGGGTGTATGGGATGTGTATGCGAGCTGCGAGCGCGCTGGCAGCCTGGACAGCGCCATCCGCAACGCCAGCCTCAACGATTTTGCGGCGCTACAGCAACGCTGCCCGCTGTTGCAGGCGGCAGCGCACAACGGTGGCGAAAGCTTTCGCCATGCCAAAAAAGTGCAGGCTGCGCTGGGCCTGCCGGTGTACCGTCTGCCATCGACCAGCCCGGCCAATGCCTCATGGAGCGCCGAGCGCAAACTGGCAGGCTGGCGCGAGGTGCTGCATCACTGCGGTTTGCTGGCGGGCTGAGCAGCCGCTGCGGCCTGGTGGCGCGGGTGGCCTGGCTGGTTTTGCAGCAAGTGCAGGGCCAGGCGCTGCACCGTGGGGCCAATCAGCATGACGATGACAAAAGCCGCCGGCCAGGCGCAAACATAGGCATGGCCCCAGCGAGCCAGAAAATCGGGTGCAAAGCCCACGTTCAGCCAGGTGACCCAGGCGGTCATCAGCGCGGCCAGCAGCAGCGACATGATGGCGGACGAAAGCATGCGGAGTTTGAGGGTGAAAGGCATGGTGCGTGATCCATTCTGGCAAGGGGCGCCAGTCTGATTTCTGTTGAATTTGGACATCTCTGGCGCAGGGCTACGAGTCTAATACCTATTGGAATTGAAAATTACTGGCAAAATTTCATTTTTAAATTCCAAAAATGGAATCATGCTTGACGATCTGGCCCTGTTCGCTGCCATTGTGGAAAGCGGCAGCCTGAGCGCTGCGGCCCGCCGCACGCATTTGCCGCCGGCCACCATCACCCGCCGCTTGCAGCAGTTGGAGGCGCGCCTGGGCTGCAAACTTTTGCACCGCAGCGCACGCCGCCTGCAGGCCACGCCCGAAGGCCAGGCTTACTTTGAGCGCTGCAGTCCCTTGCTGCATGCGCTGGAGCAGGCCACGCAAAACCTGGCGCAAAGCCTCACCGAGGTTCAAGGCATGGTGCGCGTGCTGGCGCCCATGAACCTAGCGCAAGGCGTGTTGCAACCGGTGTGGCCGGCATTTTTGGCGCGCTATCCGGGTGTGCAGCTGGATTTGCGCCTGTCCAACTTGCGCGAGGATTTGCTGGAGCATGGCGCTGATTTGGCGATCCGCGTCGGGCCGCTGAGCGATTCCAGCCTGGTGGGCCGGCGCCTGGGCTTGGCGGCCATGGGGCTGATGGCGGCGCCCAGCTATTTGGCGCAGTCCGGGCCTATCGAATCGCCACAAGACCTGGCCAACCAGCGCTGGGTGGTGGCCGATCCGTTGCGCCAGTTGCGGCTCACGCACAGCCAGACGGGCGAGCGCTACACGCAATCGCTGTACGGCCCGGCGCTGCGCGGCATGGTCAACGATGTGGCTTTGGCCGCCCATATGGCCAGCCAGGGGCTGGGCTTGCTCTATGCGCCGCTGTGGGCCTGCATGGAGCAACTGCAAAAAGGCCAGCTGCAGCTGCTGCTGCCGCAGTGGGAGGCGGATGCGCACGATATTGCGCTGGTCTGGCCACAGCAGCGCCATTTGCCGGCACGGGTGCGCGCCTTGATTGACCAGTTGCTGGAGTTTTCTGCCGCCGAGCCGCGCCTGCAAGGGCAAATGCAGATAATCCCTGCACCATGAGTAAAAGAAACACCGCAGTGTCCGAGGCACTGCCCGAAGTCACCATCTCCGACTGGGATGGCACGCGCTACCTGCACCTGGGCACGCCCTGGGTGCAAGGCTCGATGCGCATCAAGAAGCCTTTCGATATCGATCTGGAATATGTGCAACGCATGATGGCCTGGCTGCTGCTGGTTGATTGGCCCAGCGTGCCCGAGCGCCGCGCCATGCAACTGGGCCTGGGCGCTGCTGCGGCCACCAAGTTCTGCCTGCAAAAGCTGGGCATGGCCACCACAGCCATCGAGCTGAACCCGCAGGTGGTCAACGTCTGCCGCCAGTGGTTCAAGCTGCCGCCCGACAGCGACAAGCTGCAGGTGGTGCTGGGCGATGCGGGCGAGGAAATCCAGAAGCCGCAGTACCTGCAGACGGTGGACGCTTTGCAGGTGGATCTGTACGACCACGAAGCCGCCGCACCCGTGCTCGACAGCCCTGATTTCTACCAGCACTGCCGCAATCTGTTGACCGAAGACGGCTGCATGACGGTCAACCTGTTCGGCCGCACCAACAGCTATGCGCGCAGTCTGGCGTACATCCAGGAAGCGTTTGGCGAAGCGGCCGTTTGGCGTTTTACTGCCACCAAAGAGGGCAACACCATTTTGCTGGCCCAGCGCACGCCGAGCCGGCCCGAGCGTGAGCTGCTCGCGCAGCGCGCCGATGTGGTGCAGCAGGCCACGGGCTTGCCCGCGCTCAAGTGGTTAAAGGTTTTTAAACCTGTACAGCCTTTGCTGGGCTGAGCTTTACCGGGAATTGGCGGGCTTTTCAGGTATAACCCTTGGCATAGAGCCATAAACATGAGGGAGTTCAGCATGGGTACATCTGAACGGGACCAGGATCAGAACGCCGATTTTCAACACACCACCTTGATGGACCCGACGCTGCAGGCCGCCGAGCCCACAGCGCCAACGCCGCCGGGCAAGCCTTCGGCGGTGTTTGTGCCAGGTGTGGTGGAAGACAGCGTGGACAGCACTGCGCCTCTGTCTGTTCCTGCGTCTTCAGCCGCGGCCAGCCTGCCGCCCGCCGGCCCGGCTTCGGTGCCGGGTGCGGCACCGGCGCGCAGTGCCCTCGCGGCCTTGGTGCAGCGCCCGCTGGAGCTGGAGCAGATCGTCAGCTGGTTGCAGGCTGACGGCTGGGTGACGGCGGCGGTCGCCAAAAGCACCATCGAGCGCTGCGGCCACGCCTCCAGCAGCCAGCACCCGATCGTGCGCCTGGCCAGCGTGGTGGTGCCGCGTGCGCAAGACGGCAAGCCGCTCGATGCCGAAACCCTGACCGAGTTTGTCGCCAAGCACTGCGGCCTGCCTTATTACAAGGTTGACCCGCTCAAGACCGATGCCGCCAAGGTGGCCGACACCATGGGCGCACCCTATGCGCAGCGCCACGGCATCTTGCCGGTGCAGGTGACGCCGACAGAGCTGGTGATCGCCGTCAAAGAGCCCTGGATTGACGGCTGGGTGGGTGAGGTAGAGCGCCAGGCCCGTCGCAAGGTGCGCCGCGTGCTGGCCAACCCCAAAGATATTGACCGCTATCGCAGCGAATTCTTTGCGCTGGCCAAATCGGTCAAAGCGGCCAACAAGCTCAGCGCTACGATGTCCAGCCTGAGCAACTTCGAGCAGCTGGTCGACCTGAGCAATGCCAACCAGCAGTTCGATGCCAACGACCAGGGCATCATCCGCCTGGTCGACTGGTTGTGGCAGTTCGCCTTCTCGCAGCGCGCCAGCGATATCCACCTGGAGCCGCGCCGCGAACAGGCGGTGATCCGCTTCCGCATTGACGGTGTGCTGCACAAGGTCTACCAGACGCCGCTGGGCGTGCACAACGCCATCATCTCGCGCGTCAAGTTGCTTGGCCGTATCGACGTGGTCGAAAAGCGCCGCCCGCAGGACGGCCGTATCAAAACCCGCAACACCCAGGGCGACGAAGTGGAAATGCGTCTGTCGACCTTGCCGACCGCTTTCGGCGAGAAGATGGTGATGCGTATTTTCGACCCGGAAAACACGGTCAAAGACCTGGCTGCCCTTGGCTTTACGCCGCACGACGCGCAGCGCTGGGAGCGCCTGGTAGAGCGGCCGCACGGCATTATTCTGGTGACCGGCCCCACTGGCTCAGGCAAGACGACCACGCTGTACTCCACGCTCAAGCGCCTGGCTACTGAAGAGGTGAACGTCTCCACCGTCGAAGACCCGATCGAAATGATCGAGCCGGCCTTCAATCAGACCCAGGTGCAGCCGGTGTTGGGTTTCAGCTTTGCCGAAGGCCTGCGCGCACTGATGCGGCAGGACCCGGACATCATCATGGTCGGCGAAATTCGCGATCTGGAAACCGCCGAAATGGCGGTGCAGTCCGCGCTGACCGGCCACCTGGTTTTCTCTACCTTGCACACCAACGATGCGCCCAGTGCCATCAGCCGCTTGATGGAGCTGGGCGTGCCGCCGTACCTGATCAACGCCACCTTGCTGGGCGTGCTCGCGCAGCGCCTGGTGCGCACGCTGTGCAGCACCTGCAAGCAGCCTGACGAGGACAGCACGGTGGAGGCGCTGAACAACTCCATCCAGCCTTGGAAGATCAAGCGCGAATACAAGCCTTACAAACCGGTGGGCTGCGAAGAATGCCGCAACACCGGCTACCGCGGCCGTATGGGCGTTTATGAATTGCTGACGGTGAGCGAGGCGCTCAAGGACCAGGTGCATGCCTCGCCTTCTATGTCGGCTTTGCGCCGCCAGGCCGTCAAAGATGGCATGCACCCACTGCGTCTGGCGGGTGCGCTGCGCGTCTCCGAAGGTCTGACAACGGTGGAAGAGGTGATGTCGAACACGCCGCCGATTGAGATGGGTGATCGATAGTTTTCTTGCGCTAGCGCAAACATCGCTGCAAAAGCTGGCGGTGAATGGCAGGCCTGGCGCTGGTTGTCTGACCTGACCACTGCTCGCCAATCTCCAGGCGGCAGTGGTTTTTTCTTGCCTGTCTTCGCTGTGCGCGGGGTGGCGCTTTCGCTGCAAGCCTGCTTGTGCGAAGCGGGTGCAGTGTTCGGACCTCCTAGGGTTTTCCTGTGTCGAATGGTAAGTGGAATCCACATCTGTCAGGCTGCTGTCAGGCATGACAATCCAGACCATCCATATTTTCGTTTGGAGACATAGTGAAACTCAAGAGCCAAAAAGACTTTTGGGCGGGCATCATGTACATGGCAGTGGGTATAGCGTTCGCAGTGGGCGCCAAGAACTACACCATCGGTACGGGCGCTCGCATGGGGCCGGGATACTTCCCGCTAATCCTGGGCATCTTGCTCGCGCTGATTGGCGCTGGCGTGGCCTTCAAGGGCCTCACCGCAGGCCCTGCCAACGGTGACCCGATTGGCAAATGGGCCTGGAAGCAGGTGTTCTTCATCCTGGCGGCCAACTTTGCTTTTGGCATCTTGCTGGTGGGCGTGCCTTCGCTGCACATCCCGCAGTTCGGTTTGATCGTCGCCATCTACGCGCTGGTCTTCATCGCCAGCCTGGCCGGACACGAGTTCCGCGCCAAGTCGGTGTTCGTGTTGGCCACGATTCTGGCCATCGGCAGCTACATCGCTTTCGTGTGGGCACTGAATCTGCAGTTCCCCGTGTGGCCTAGCTTCATCACCGGTTAAGGAGCCAGGACCATGGATCTGATCAATAACTTGGCCACCGGTTTCGGTGTTGCCTTCACCTTCCAAAACCTGATTTACTGCTTTGTCGGCTGCTTGCTCGGCACGCTGATCGGTGTGCTGCCCGGCATTGGCCCGGTGGCAACCATCGCCATGCTGCTGCCTGCCACCTACGCTCTGCCTCCCGTGGCGGCGCTGATCATGCTGGCCGGTATTTACTACGGCGCCCAGTACGGTGGCTCGACCACCGCCATCTTGGTGAACCTGCCAGGAGAATCGTCCTCAGTGGTGACCGTGATCGACGGCTACCAGATGGCCCGAAAAGGCCGAGCGGGGCCGGCACTGGCGGCAGCGGGTATTGGCTCGTTCTTCGCCGGTTGCGTGGGTACCGTGATTCTGGCGGCCTTTGCGCCTCCGCTGACCGAAGTGGCCTTCATGTTCGGCCCTGCCGAATACTTCTCGCTGATGTGCCTGGGCCTGATCGGCGCCGTGGTGCTGGCTTCGGGCTCGCTGCTCAAGGCTGTGGGCATGATCGTGCTGGGTCTGCTGCTGGGCCTGGTGGGTACCGACGTGAACTCCGGCGTGGCCCGTTACTCCTTCGACATCCCTGAGCTGACCGACGGTATCGACTTCGTCGTGATCGCCATGGGTGTGTTCGGCTACGGCGAAATCATTGCCAACCTGTCCAAGCCCGACGACGAGCGCGAAGTGTTCGCCGCCAAGGTGACCGGTCTGATGCCTACCGCTGAAGACTTCAAGCGCATGTTCCCTGCCATGCTGCGTGGTACGGCTCTGGGTTCGGCCCTGGGTATCTTGCCTGGTGGCGGCGCCATGCTGTCGGCTTTTGCGGCCTACACCATCGAGAAGAAGACCAAGCTCAAGCCCGGCGAAGTGCCCTTCGGCCAAGGCAATATCCGCGGTGTGACGGCCCCTGAATCGGCCAACAACGCTGGCTCGCAAACCTCGTTCATCCCGCTGCTGACCCTGGGTATTCCGCCCAACGCCGTGATGGCGCTGATGGTGGGTGCCATGACCATCCACAACATCCAGCCTGGTCCCCAGGTGATGACGAGCAACCCCGAGCTGTTCTGGGGCCTGATCGCCTCGATGTGGATCGGCAACCTGATGCTGATCATCTTGAACCTGCCGCTGATCGGCATGTGGATCAAGCTGCTGACCGTGCCTTACCGTTGGCTGTTCCCCTCGATCGTGCTGTTCTGCGCGATCGGTGTGTACGGTACCAACAACAACACCTGGGACGTGTGGATGGTCGGTATCTTCGGTTTTGTCGGCTACGTGTTCCACAAGCTGGGTACCGAGCCTGCACCGCTGCTGCTGGGCTTCATCCTGGGCCCGATGATGGAAGAAAACCTGCGCCGTGCACTGCTGCTCTCGCGTGGTGACTGGTCGGTGTTCGTCACCCGCCCCATCTCGGCCGGTCTGCTGCTGGCTGCGCTGGCTCTGCTGGTGGTGGTCTGCCTGCCCGCCGTGAGCAAGAAGCGCGAAGAGGCTTTCGTCGAAGAAGACTGATAGCAACGCAACTACCACTTTGAGCGGCGCCTTCGGGCGCCGTTTTTTCGTTGTGCCTTACGTGGATATCGGCTTGGCATGACAATCGGCAACCGCAGGGCGGCGCATTGTGCGCCGCCGCTGTTTTTGACCGGTTCTGCTTTCATGAAAAATCTGCCTGCATTGCAGCAGCACGACTTGCGCCGTGCCTTGCACAACGAAGTCCATTCCCGCCCGCCCGAGGCCATTGCCGACAACACGGCCGTGTTCTGTGTGGTGATGCTCGCCAACGATGCCGAGCGCACGGCCAGCCGCCAGTGGCTGCACCAGCTCTTGCGCGACATGCAACTGCCCGTGCCCGATGCCGAGGCCAACCACCTGCGCCTCGATTTGGGCAACTGCCGCCTGCGCTGGGAGCTGCACACCGAGTTCGTCTCCTGGACCTGGATGCTACCGCTCAGCGCCGACATGCTGGACGACACCGATTTGCCTTCCGCCAGTGCTGCTGTGCCCTCCCAGTGGCTGGCCGGTCTGCCCGGCCAATGCCTGATGGCCATGAATGTGTGGGTGCTGCAGCCCACGCCGGTGCTGGAAAAACGCGCCGAGCAGCGCTGGTTGTATGAGGACAAGCTGGTCGCCTCGGAGGCCGCCGAGCAGCAGGCGCGCATCTACACCGATTTCGCTATCCATTCCGACGGGGCTTCGCGCCTCTTCGTTTTCAACCAGGCGCTGGAGCCGGCGCGCACCGGCCGTCTGGTGCAGCGTTTGCTGGAGATTGAGACCTACCGCATGGCCGCCTTGCTCGGCTTGCCCGCTGCCCGCCAAACCATGGACAAGCTTGCGGCCACCGAGTCCGAGCTGGCCCAGCTGTCCGAAGCCATTCGCAGCGCGGGTGTCAGCAGCGAGCCGCAGTTGCTCGACCAGCTCACGCGTCTGGCCGCCCAAGTGGAGAGCCAGTATGCAGGCAACCATTCGCGCTTTTCTGCCAGCTCGGCCTACTTTGCCTTGGTGCAGCAGCGCGTGGCCGACATTCAGGAAACGCGCCTGGGCAGCTACCAGACGATCCGCGATTTTATGGACCGGCGCCTCACTCCGGCGCGCAGCACCTGTGTGTCTGCCCACCAGCGGCTGGAAGCGCTGTCGCAGCGCGTCTCGCGCATCAGCAACCTGCTGCAGACGCGCGTGGACATCAGCCAAAAGCAGGGCCGCCAGGCTGTGCTCAAGGCCATGAACGAGCGCCAGGGTCTGCAGCTGAAAATGCAGTCCACGGTGGAAGGCCTGTCAGTCGCCGCCATCACCTACTACTTTGTCGGCCTGATCAGCTACCTGGCCAAGGGCCTGCAAAAATGGGGCTGGCCGCTGTCGCCAGAAACGACGGCAGCGCTCGCTATCCCCGTGGTAGGCTTGGGCGTCTGGTGGTCGATACGGCGCATGCACCACCGTTTGTTCCACGGTGCCCAAGACCACGCCTGAGCCCGCCTGAGCGGCGCAGGCCCGCGCCAAACCGCCCGGCCAGCAGCGGCTGCCGGGCCTCTCTCATTGGATTCCAAAGTGTCAGTTTCTCCTGCACCCGTCGCGGTGTTGTCGCCTTCGGCGCGCCGCACCGGTTTGCTCTGTGCTGTGGTGGGCGCCATCGCTTTCAGCGGCAAGGCCATCATCGTCAAACTCGCCTACCGCCACGGCGTGGATGCAGTCACGCTCATCATGTACCGCATGCTGTTTGCGCTGCCGCTGTTTCTGGCTATGGCCTGGTGGAGCGGGCGCGGCAAGCCGCCGCTGTCTGTGCGCGACTGGCTGGGCGTGGTGGCGCTCGGTTTTAGCGGCTACTACCTCTCGAGCTTTCTGGATTTTGCCGGGCTGAGCTACATCAGCGCCGGGCTCGAGCGCCTCATTCTCTATCTCAACCCCACGCTGGTGCTGGCGCTAGGCTGGCTCCTGTACCGCAAGACGGCTAGCCGCCGCCAACTGGCGGGTCTGGCCATCAGCTACCTGGGCGTCATGCTGGTGTTCGGCATGGAAGTGCTGACGCACGGCGCTGGTGGTGGCAAGGTCTGGTGGGGCGCCGGCCTGGTGTTTGCCAGTGCGGTGAGTTATGCGATCTACCTTGTTTACAGCGGCCAATTTGTACAGCGCATTGGCGCGCTGCGCCTGGTGGGTTGGGCCACCACCTTTGCCTGCTTGTTCTGCATTGCCCAGTTTGTGTTGCTGCGCCCGATGTCGGCCGCGCAGGTGGCCGAGCCGGTGATCTGGCTCTCCGTCATCAACGCCAGCCTGTGCACTGCCGTGCCGGTGCTGCTGGTGATGCTGGCCATCGAGCGCTTGGGCGCAGCCACGGTGGCGCAAACCGGCATGATCGGCCCGCTCTCCACCATCTTGATGGGTGTGTGGCTGCTGGGTGAGCCGCTGACGCCGGTGATGGTGCTGGGCACTGCGCTGGTGCTGGTGGGTATTTACGTGTTCACACACCAGGTGCAAAAAAGATAGCGGATGGTTTATTGGCCGCCTGCGCCAAAGTCGGACTTGCCTTAGTATTGCAACCTTCCAAAGGAGACGGATTTATGGATTTGGGTATTGCCAACAAATGGGCGCTGGTGTGCGCTGCCAGCAAGGGCTTGGGGCGCGGCTGCGCACAGGCGCTGGTGAACGAAGGCGTGAACGTGGTCATCAACGCCCGTGGCGAGGATGCGCTCAAGGACACCGCCCGCCAGCTCAAGGTGATGGCGGCCATGTGGGCTGCGGCAGCACCCGGCCGCGTAGCGCCACAGGTGATTGCGGTGGCGGCCGACATCACCACCGAAGCCGGCCGCGCTGCCGTGCTGAACGCTGAAGGCGGCCCCGGCACGCGGTTCGACATTCTGGTGAACAACGCCGGCGGCCCGCCTCCCGGTGATTTCCGCGACTGGGACCGCGAGGCCTGGATCAAGGCGCTCGACGCCAACATGCTGACCCCGATTGCGTTGATCCAGACCCTGATCGACGGCATGGCCGAGCGCGGCTTTGGCCGCATAGTCAACATCACCTCCAGCTCGGTCAAGGCGCCTATCGATATTCTGGGCCTGTCCAACGGCGCGCGCAGCGGCCTGACCGGCTTTGTGGCCGGCGTGGCACGCAGCCCGATTGCCGCCAAGGGCGTGACCATCAACAACATGCTGCCGGGCAAGTTTGATACCGACCGCATCGCGGCCACGATCACCGCCGCGGCCAGCAAAACCGGCAAGAGCGAGGCTGACATTCGTGCCGCCCAGCAAAAGCAGATTCCTGCTGGCCGTTACGGCACGGCAGATGAATTTGGCGCCATCTGCGCTTTCCTGTGCAGCCAGCAGGCGGCCTACATCACCGGCCAGAATATTTTGCCGGATGGTGGTTCTTACCAAGGCACGTTCTGAGAGGGATGAGCCAGCAGCAGCTGCGTTAAAGGATATCTCAAGCACCAGCTGCCATGCAAAAACGCAAAAAGCGACGGAACTCCCGTCGCTTTTTTGTGCGTGCTCGGCGCTGCTCAGGCGTAATCGTCGTTGTCGAAAAAACCGCCGCCGTCGCTGAAATCGCTGCCAAAGCCGTCGTCGGCGTTGCCGTCATCCAGCAGTTGGCTGGGCGATTGGCCGACGTGGTCGCGGCCGGCATCCTGGGCCAGCTGGTCGAGGCCGCTGTTGTCGCCGTGGCTGGCGGCGTTGCCGTGTTCGCCATTGCTGTTGCTGCTGTTTGTGTCCATGGCGGCCTGGTGGTTGCCGGCCTGGTTGCCCCACAAATGGTTCAAGCCATTGAACAGCAACATGCCGCCTGCAATGCCGGCGGCTGAGGCAGCGGCCTGGCCCAGAAAGCTGCTGCCTGCTGCAGGCGCAGGTGCAGGTGCAGGTGCAGCGGGCATGGCTGGCGCTGCAGTACGCGGGCTGCCAAACCAGCGATCGCGCCAGCTGCCGGGCGCAGCGCTGCCTGCAGGCGTGCCAGCGGGTACGCCACCGTAATAGCTATAGCCCTGGCTGGTGTTTGGCGGTGCGGCGTAGCTGCTGTCGCTGCCACGGCCAAAGCGGGTGTCGAGGCCTGGCGAGAGAAAACTGCCTTGCGCCGGGGCAGGGCTGCTTTGCTGCAACTGGCTTTGCAGTTGTTCCACCTGTTGCTGCGCTTGCTGCAAGGCTTGCTCCAGCAGCAGACTGCGCTGGGTAAGCAGGTAGGTGGCGTCAGGCAGTTGCGCGGCGTGCTGGCGGATGGCGGCGTCCGCCTGCGCATCCTTGGGGGCGCTGGCTTGCTGGCGCAAGCCTTGGAACAATTGGGCGATCAGCTGCTGCTCTTGCTCGGTCATACGGGCCATCCTTTCCTGAGGCTTTGCAGATGGTGGCAGTGTGCTCGCCTGCAAGCCCGGCTGTGTGAAGCCGGGCCTCAGACTGGTTGCAGGGTGTAACCGGGCGCTGCAGCAGCCTGCGCTGTCAGGCTCGGCGCGACGAAATGATGATGCCGGCCACAATCAGTGCAAACGCAATGGCGTGGTAAATGCGTGGCGGCTCGCCCAAAAATGCCGCCGATAGCACGGCTGCGAACAGCGGCGTGAGGTTGGTGAAAAAGCCTGCCACGGTAGGCCCCACGCGCTGCACGCCGATGCCCCAGAAACGGTAGGCCAGAATGGCCGGGCCGATCACGATGTAAGCGATGGAGGCAAGCAGGGTGCCGTTCAGCTCCAGGTGGCCGGCGCCTACCGCAAATTCGCCACCGGCAAACAGGCCCGACCACACCAGGCCAAAGGCCAGCTGGGCCATCAGCAGATCGGCCCATTGGCTTTTGATGCCCGCCGGCTCGCTGGTGCGCACCAGCAGCCAGCTGTAGAGCGACCAGCAGGCCGTGGACAGCAGCATGTACAGATCGCCCGGCACCAGGCGCAGGCTGGAGAGCTGGTGCCAGTCGCCATGGCTCAGCACGATCAGCACGCCCACAATCGAGAACACGGCGCCCAGCAGTTGCTGGCGCGTGGCGCGGCTGTTAAAGAACAGCGCGCCAAAAGCCATCATCCACAGCGGCATGCTCGAAGCCACCAAGGTCACGTTGATCGGCCCCGAAGTTTTCAGCGCCAGGTATTGAAAGGCGTTGTAGCAGCCGATGCCCAGCAGACCGATCACGGACCAGCGTTTCCAGTGCGGCCACAGCGGGCTGTCCTTGCGCAACAGGCGCCAGGCCAGCGGCAGCAGAATCACAAAAGCCACCGCCCAGCGCACAAAGTTCAGCAGCATGGGCGAGATCAGGTCGTGCACGATGCGGCCCACCACCGCGTTGCCAGCCCACATCAGGGGGGCGGCGGTGAGCAGGAGTGCCGTGCCGGGAGTCAGTTTTTGTTGCATCGCGAGACTGTACATCCCTGCGACTGCAGGTTTGCAAAAACCGTGGCAGCATGGCTGCAGATTGAGCAACACCGCAATAGCAAAAGGAGAAACCCATGGCATTGGCCGTACAGATAGCGCGTAATGGTGGCCCCGAAGAGATGCAGCTGGTCGAGGTGCAAGTGGGCGAGCCGGGTCAGGGCGAGGTGCGCGTACGCCACCATGCCATCGGCCTGAACTTTATCGACGTCTACCAGCGCACCGGCCTTTACCAACTGCCGCTGCCTTTGCAATTGGGTATGGAAGCCGCCGGCGTGGTGGAGGCCGTGGGCGCAGGCGTGAGCCACCTGAAAGTGGGCGACCGCGTGGCCTACGCCACCCAGCCGCCCGGCAGCTACAGCGAGCTGCGTGTGATGCCTGCGCAATACGTGTGCCAGCTGCCCGATGCGATTTCGTTCGAAACCGGCGCTGCCATGATGCTCAAGGGCATGACCGCCTACTACCTGCTGCACCGCTGCCGCCCGGTCGAGGGTTTGGAAAAGGGCGATTTCGTGCTTTTCCACGCCGCTGCCGGTGGCGTGGGCCTGATCGCCTGCCAGTGGGCCAAGGCCATGGGTTTGCGTTTGATAGCCACGGCCGGCTCGGCCGAGAAATGCCAGCTGGCGCTGGACAACGGCGCAGAGTTCGCCATCAACTACCGCAGCGAAAACTTTGCCGAGCGCGTGCAACAAATCACCGGTGGCGAAGGCGTCAAGGTGGTGTACGACTCGGTGGGTAAAGACACCTGGGAAGGCTCGCTGCAATGCCTGCGTCGCTTTGGCCTGATGGTGTCGTTTGGCAATGCCTCGGGCCCGGTGGCGCCGTTTGCGCCAGCCGCGCTGGCCGCCAAGAGCCTGTATGTCACGCGCCAAACGTTGTTTGCGCACATGACATCGCGCGAGCGCTGCCAGCAAATGGCCGATGCGCTGTTCGAGGTAGTGGCCTCGGGCCAGGTCAAGATCCACATCGAGCAACGCTTTGCGCTGCGCGATGTGCAAGCCGCGCACCGCGCGCTGGAAGAGCGCAAGACCACCGGCTCCAGCATTCTCTTGCCGTGATGAAGCTGCCGTAACCAAGACCAGTTACGGGTTTTGCCGGATCTGCCGCCGCAGAACAAAGCAGATGGACTACCATCCATCTGCTTTTATTTTGATAGTGCGCCATGTCTGCAACTACCTCTGCTTCCTGGGCTTCGCAGCCTCCCGCCTGGCTGGCCGCTGCGCGTGCGGCCATGCAGCAGCCACCGCGCAAAGCGCGCTTGCCGCTGTGGGTGAACGGCCAGGCGGTGGGCTCGCTCGTTGAG
Source organism: Comamonas trifloxystrobinivorans (assembly GCF_043359985.1). NCBI lineage: Bacteria > Pseudomonadati > Pseudomonadota > Betaproteobacteria > Burkholderiales > Comamonadaceae > Comamonas > Comamonas trifloxystrobinivorans. The sequence goes on along the minus strand of NZ_JBHZGV010000005.1, from coordinate 245,258 downwards.
CATTTTTTGCTGGAAACCGGCATCTCTGGCCGCTTGGGCGGTGACAGCCTGCTGAGCAAGCAAGAGCGCTCGGGCCGTGCGGTGTGGCTGCTTGATTCGCCCACGCAAGACGCCACCCGACTGATGAATCTCTTGGCCGACGCTTTGCGCACCGCAGGCCGCAGCGGCCCTTGGCGCAATGAGCAATTGGCGGTGCATGCGGTCGATGGCAGCCGCATCGGCACGGTGGAACGCGGCGCAGTGCGGGTGTTGGGCATTGCTACCCAGGCTGTGCACTTGGTGGGTGCGGCGGACGATGGCCGCTTGTGGGTACAGCAGCGGGCGGCAGACAAGGCCAACTACCCCTTGCACTGGGACACGCTGATGGGTGGCATGGTGTCGGCGCAAGACACGCTGGAGCAAGCGCTGGAGCGCGAGACCTGGGAAGAGGCCGGTTTGCGCACTGCCGAGCTGGCCGAGCTGCGCTGGGGCGGCGTCTTGCAGTTTCGCCATCCCGATGCCGATGGCGGCGACGATATCGGCTACATGCACGAAGACATTCATTGGTACGCGGCCAGCGTGCCTTCAAACCTGCTGCCCAACAACCAGGATGGCGAGGTGGCGCAGTTTGCGCGCTGGTCGGTGGGCGAGGTGCAACAACAACTGGCACAAGGGCGCTTCACGCCCGAAGCCGCCTTGGTATGGGCCGGTTTTGCTGGCTGGATGCGATAAAGACGACAGGACAGAGATGGCTGAGAACGCAGGCGCCCCCGGTGGCGCAAAAGCAGTGCCGCCGAAAGCGGTGGTGGTGGTAGGTGCCGGTGTGGTGGGCGTGGCCACTGCGCTGGCTTTGCAAAGCTATGGCGTGGCGGTGACCTTGATTGACCGCGGCGAGCCCGGCATGGAATGCAGCTACGGCAACTCCGGCGCCATCAGCCCTGGCTCGGTGGCGCCGTTGGCCTTGCCCGGCGTGCTGAAAACCGTGCCCGGCATGCTGCTAGACCAAGACGGCCCGCTGGCCATTGGCTGGAAGCACTTGCCAAAAGCGGCATCGTGGCTGGTAGCGTTTGCCCAATCGGCCGAGCCCAAGCGCGTGGCCGCTGCCGCCGAGCGCTTGAACGACCTCTACCACGGCGCGGTAGATGCGCACGAGACGCTGGCGCAGCGCCTGGGCGTGCCCGAGCTGTTTGTGCGCCACGGCCATCTGCACCTGTACCCCGATGCAACCTACGCAGAAAAAGACGCCACCGGCTGGAAGCTGCGCGAGCAATACGGTTACCAGGTAGAAAAGCTCGACCGCGCTGGCATCGAAGCGCTGGAACCCAACGCGCCCAGCGGCTACAGCCACGGCCGCTTTTTGGCCGACCACGGCACCATTCTGAACCCGCTGCGTTATGTGCAGAGCATGCTGCACGCCTTCATCCAGCGGGGCGGCAAGCTGGCCCGGGCCGAGGTGCGGGCGCTGTACATCACGCCTGAAGGCTGGTCGGTCAAAACCGGCGACAAAGCCCTGGACGCGCAGCGCTGGACCCAAGTGGTGGTGGCCGCTGGCGCTTGGGCGCCGCAGCTGTTGCAGCCGCTGGGCATGTTGCTGCCGATCGAGTCGCAGCGCGGCTACCACGCGCAGTTTGCCGGTGCGCAGCACCTGGTTCAGCGCACCGTGGTGCTGGCCGACAAAAAGGTTTTTATTGCGCCCATGGAAGGCGGTTTGCGCGTGGGCGGCACGGTGGAAATTGCCGGTTTGAAAGCGCCGCCCAATCCGCGCCGTGTGGCCGGTATTGAGCGCATTGCGCGCGATGCCTTCCCTGCCTTGGCGCAGCACCAGGCCCAGCACTGGATGGGCCACCGCCCTTGTTTGCCCGGCTCGGTGCCGGTGGTGGGACATATCGACGCCATTCCCGGCCTGTGGCTGGCCGTCGGCCACGGTCATTTGGGCCTGACTGGCTCTTTGCCTACTGCGCAGCGCATTGCCACCGGCATGTGCGGCCCGCAGGCCATGCCTTTTTGGGCGCTGCGCACGGCGGGCTGATTCAGCGCTTCAGCCAGCGCTGCAGCCAGCCCAGGCCGTCGCTGGTAGCGTGGGCGGCGGCGCCGCGAGCGGGCTTGTATTCGCAGCCAATCCAGCCGTCATAGCCCAGCTCGTCGAGCAGCTGGAACAAGTACGGGTAGTGGACTTCGCCCACATCGGGCTCATGGCGCTCGGGCACGCCGGCAATCTGCAGGTGGGCCACGCGGCCGCTGGGCAGGTATTGGCGCAGCTTCATCGCCAGATCGCCTTCGCTGATCTGGCAGTGGTACAGATCCATCTGCACTTTGGCGTTGGGCTCGCCAATGTCGGCCAGCAGCGCATGCGCCTGGTCTTGGCGGCTGAGGAAATAGCCCGGCATGTCGCGTGCGTTGATAGGTTCCAGCAGCACCTCGATGCCATGCGCGGCCGCCTGCTGTGCTGCGTAGCGGATATTGCTCACATAGCTGGCGCGCATGCTGGCCGCATCCACACCAGCAGGCATTTTGCCGGCCATCACATGGATGCGCGGGCAGCGCAGCACCTGGGCGTAGCCAATCGCCTTGGCGATACCTGCGCGAAACTCCGCCTCGCGCCCTGGCTGGCAGGCCATGCCGCGCTCACCATTGTCCCAGTCGCCGGGCGGCGCGTTGAACAACACTTGCTGCAAGCCATGCTGCTGCAGCTGTTCGGCCAATTGCTCGGCCGGGTAAGCATAGGGAAACAGAAACTCCACGGCCTGGAAACCATCGCGCCTGGCAGCGGCAAAGCGCTGGAGAAAATCCAGGTCGTTGTAGAGCATCGAGAGATTGGCGGCAAAGCGAGGCATGGGTGGCTTCCGAAAAAAATAGTCTGTGTGCTGCGGGCTACCAATGGGCGCCGAAATGCTGGCGCAGCTCATCGATCTGCTGCGCATCCAGCGGCTGTACTTGGTTGGCGCCGGCTTGCTGGCACCAGTGCCAGAGCTGGGCGGTTTCTTCCAGCTCTTCCAAAGCGGCCATGGCCGCTGCGGGCTGATCGTGCCAGACATTCGGGCCCAGGCGGGCCAGCATGACAGCGCGGATCGGCCGGCCTGCTTCTGCGTAGCGGGCAATAGTAGCGGCCACCGCCTGCGCCGCCTCGGGCGCGCCGGGGCGGTGGTAGGGAATATGCGGCACGCGGCCCACTTTCATCACGAAATATGGCGTGAGCGGCGGCAGCAACTCCTCTGCATCGGATTGGCTGGCGAGCAGCGAGCAAGCCACCAGATAGCGGCTGTGCGTGTGGATGATGCAGCCAGCCGCTGTGGGCGTGCCAGCGCTGGCGGCATAGATGTGGCGGTGCAGCTCGATGGTTTTGCTGGCGCGCTCGCCGCTTAGCTGGTGGCCTTGCAGATCGAGCTTGGCCAACTGCTCGGGCTGCAAGTGGCCCAGGCAGGCATCGGTGGGCGTGATCAAGTAGCCATCGGCCAGGCGCACGCTGATATTGCCGGCTGTGGCATGTACGTAGCCACGCGAAAAAAGGGATTGGCCTACGCGACAAATCTCGTCACGCGCCCGGGATTCTTCCAGCCAAACCATGCAGCTACCTCACAACTGGGCCAAGGCTTTGGAGAAAAAATCCTCCGTGCCAAAGTTGCCGGATTTGAGCGCCAAATGCAGCCCAGCGCTGGCGAGTGGACTGGCAGCGTGGCACCAGGGAACGCCGGGGTCGATTTGTGCGCCAATGCGCAGCTGCGCAATCTCCAGCGCCTGCACGCAAGCGCCCGATGTTTCGCCGCCAGCCACTACCAGCTGGCGCACACCCAGCGCTACCAGACCACGGGCGATGGCAGCCAGCGCTTGCTCAACCAAAGCGCCTGCTTGCTCCACGCCCAGTTGCGCTTGGATGCCGCGCACGGCTTGCGGATCGGCAGTGGAATAAATCAACAACGGGCCTGCGGACAACTGCGTTTTTGCCCAGGCCAGCGCCTCGCTCACCACATCGTCACCCGCGGCTACGCGCAGCGGGTCTATGGCCAGTGCTGGGCGGCCGCTGGCCACAAAGTGCGCCACCTGCTGCTGGGTGGCCGCCGAGCAGCTGCCTGAGACAACCGCTTGCTGGCCGCTGGCCGCAGGCAGCGCGGCTGCCTGGCTGCTGGGTTGCAGGCCAAAATTGGCGGGCAGGGCAATGGCCACGCCCGATCCGGCGGTGAGCAACGGCATGTCGGCCAGCGCCGGGCCCAGACGCAGCAGGTCTTGGTTGCTGATGGCATCGACAATGGCGATGCCCACGCCTTCGGCGCGCAAGCTGGCAACGCGTTGGCGCACAGCGTCTGCGCCTTGCGCAACCACGCTGTAGTCGATCAGGCCCACCCGGCGCTGACACTGCGCTTGCAGCACGCGCACCAGGTTCGGGTCGCGCATGGGCGTGAGCGGGTGGTTTTGCATGCCGCTCTCGTTGAGTAGCCCTTCGCCAGCAAACAGATAGCCCTTGAAAACGGTGCGCTTGTTGTCGGGAAAAGCCGGCGTGGCAATCGTGAAGTCGCAAGCCAGCGCGTCCATCAGCGCTTCGGTGACCGGGCCGATATTGCCCGCTGGCGTGCTGTCGAAGGTGGAGCAGTATTTGAAGTAGAACTGCTGGGCGCCCTGGTCTTTCAACCAGCGCAAAGCGGCCAGCGATTGTTCTACCGCATCGGCCGCAGCGATGGTGCGCGACTTCAGTGCCACCACCACCGCATCGACCGGCTCTTGCAGCGGCTCGCTGGGCACGCCAATGGTTTGCACCACGCGCATGCCGGCCCGCACCAGGTTGTTGGCCAGATCGGTGGCACCGGTGAAATCGTCAGCAATGCAGCCGAGCTTCAGGGCGGGCTTGGCGCTCATGGCTGGCCCTCGTCGTTGGCCGCTCGCGGCAGCTGGATGCCGGGGAAAATCTTGATCACCGCGCTGTCGTCTTCTTTCGCAAAGCCGGCGCTGGAAGCCTGCATGAACATCTGGTGCGCCGTGGATGCCAGCGGCAGCGGAAACTTGGTGGCGCGGGCGGTGTCGAGCACCAGGCCCAGATCTTTGACGAAGATATCGACGGCCGACAGCGGCGTGTAATCGCCAGCCAGCACGTGCGCCATGCGGTTTTCAAACATCCAGCTGTTGCCGGCGCTGTGCGTGATTACCTCGTACAAAGCGGCGGCATCCACACCTTCGCGCAAGCCCAGCGCCATGGCTTCGGCCGCTGCGGCAATGTGTACGCCAGCGAGCAACTGGTTGATGATTTTCACCTTGCTGCCCGCGCCAGCCTGGTCGCCCAGGCGGTAAACCTTGCCGGCCATGGCTTCGAGCACCTCGCCAGCGGCGGCGTAGGCGGCAGGTGTGGCGGCAGTCATCATGGTCATCTGGCCGGCTGCGGCCTTGGCTGCGCCGCCAGAAATGGGCGCATCGACATACAAGATGCCGCTGGTAGCCAAGCGCTTTTCCAGCGCCATCGACCAGTTGGGATCGACCGTCGAGCACATCACAAAAGTGCTGCCTGCACGCAGCGCTGCGGCTGTGCCTTGCTCGCCAAACAGCAGGGATTCGGTCTGCTCGGCATTGACGACAACGGACACCAGCACCTCCACTTGGGCGGCCACTTCGGCGGGCGAGGCACAGGCGACGCCGCCTTCTCTGGCAAAAGCTGCCGCCACGCCAGGGCGCAGGTCACACACATGCACGAGATAGCCACTGCGGCGCAGGCTCTGGGCAATACCCAGCCCCATGGCACCGAGGCCGACAACACCGACGGTCTTGCGAGTCATCTGATTTCCCTGGATCGAAACACGCGCCCGATTGCGCAAGGCGAGACATTAGCGCGTTCGGCCCGCCGCACTTGTCGCAGACGCTGCAGTGCCACGGGTTTGTAGGGAAACTCTCAAGCCCTCAGAGGCTGCGGCTCAGTGCTGGCTTGGCCGAGCAGCGCGAGCAGGCGGTTCACCGCAGCCGGGATGGGCGCAATGATCGGCACGCTGAAGCGGTGCTTCAAGGCAATGGCCGCCTGGCCCAAGGGGCCGCCGCCAATGATGACAGCTTCGGCCCCGTCTTCGCTGATGCAGCGCTGCACGGCTTCGGCCAGGGCCTGCTCCAGCAACTGAGGGTTGGCTGACAGCGCGCGCGGGTCGCCTTCGGTCAGGCGGATGCCGGTGTATTGCTGCGCCATGCCCACCGCTTCGGCGCGGCGGGCAATGGCGGCCGCCAGCTCGGGGGTGACGGTGGCCACACCAAAGCGCCGGCCGTTGGCGCCGGCTTCGAGCATGGAGGCTTCGGCAATGCCCACCACCGGCAAGGGGCAGAGGGCGCGCAGGCGCTCCAGGCCGGGGTCGCCGAAGGCGCTGACGATGACGCCCGCCCAAGCGGGCCCCGCGCTGCGCCAGCATTGCTCCACCTCGGCGGCAGCGGCTTGCAGTTCGTCCTCGTTGACGATCATGCTCGGGCCGTTCTGCGCCGTCTCGCCGTGCACCTGGAGCAGCGCCGGGCTGCATTGGCTGGCGATGTCCACCATCATGCGGGTGGTGGCGCTGGACGAGTTGGGGTTGATCAGCAAAATTGGCGTCATGGCGGGGCACATTCTCAGGTGGGGCGGACCTGGTTTACAGCGATATCGGGTTGCTCGGGCGCAGGGGTTTCGCCGGGCAGCGAAACCGCATCGGGCGATTGTCCATAGGTTTCGGGCACGCTTTGCACGCTGATCACAAAGATCACGTACATGGTGGCAGCCAGGCCAAACACGCCGGGCAGGCCAAATGCATCGAACAAGCGGCCCGCCACCAGTGGCATCAGTGCGCCAGCAGCCGTGCCCGTGGCCAGGATGAAAGCCGTGCCAAAGGCGCGCACGCGGGTGGGGTAGAGCTCAGGCGCAAAGATCCAGATCGTGGTGTTGAGCAGCAGCACAAAGAACTGGAACACGGCGCCGGCAATCAAGATGGTGAGAATGCTGTTGGCCACAAAACCAATCGTCAAGGCCGCTGCGCAGGCACAGATGGCGCCAGCCGTCAGCACCCGTTTGCGCGGGAAATGAAAGCCCAGCGCCGAAGCCGCAATCGCGCCCAGCAGGCTGCCGCTTTGCATCACCATGGTGAACATCAGGCTCTTGGACATGCTGTAGCCCAGGCTCACCAGAATGGTGGGCATCAGCGTGAGTACGGAGATTTGCGCGCCGTAAGTCATCCAGATCGTGATGCACAGTGGCACGGTGCGGCGGGCCAGCTTGCCACGGAAAATCTCGGTGATGCGCACCTTGGCCTTGGCCACCACCGATTCTTGCGGGCCGGGGCTCAGGAACTGCTGCGTAGGAATATTCTTGGCTGTGAGCTTGCCGCTGGCCAGGCGCGAGAGCACCACATTGGTCTCTTCGATACGGCCTTGCGAGAGCAGAAAACGCGGCGTCTCCGGGATGTAGCGGCGGTAGAAAGCGGCCAGCAGCGCGGGCACCATCAGGCAGGCAAAGAGCCAGCGCCAGCCGTTGTCGCCCGGGAACATCCAGAACACCAGCAAGCCAAACGCCGGCGCCAGAAAGTTGCCCAAGCCGCCTGCGCCCACGTTGACCAGGCCGACCGCCGTGCCGCGGAACTTGCTCGAGCAGAACTCGGCCATCATGGTCACGGCAATGGCGATTTCACCGCCCAGGCCAAAGCCGACGACGGCACGGCCAATAGCCATGACCGTGAGGTTGGGCGCCAGGGCGCAGATGCCGGCGCCTATGGTGAACAGCAGCAGGTCGATGGTCAGCATGACCCGGCGGCCATAGCGGTCGGCGATCAGGCCCGAGATGATGCGGCCAATGGCCGCGCAGGCAAAGGTGACCGTATTGAGCATGCCGATGTCAGAGGCGGTCAAACCCCATTGCTCTTTGAGCATGGGGCCGACAATGCCCACCGCGTTCTGCTCGAAGCTGTCGAACAGACAGCCGATGAGAATCAGAAAAATGATGGTGTGGTGCGATCGGGTGACGCCGATCTTGTCGAGCGCGCTGTCGAGTTCGGCGACACGCGGGCTATCGACTCCAGAGGAAAGTGCAGGTCCACCAGCCATGGGATAACTCCTTGAATTGAGAAGTGCTTGCGCGACGCGAGCAGAACAGCATCAGCACGGTGATACTAAGCGTTACGCCTTGTTTTGACATATGGATTTCACTTATAAAAATTAGTGAAAGTGAAATTTCACATGCGAGCATGCCAATGCAAGATGTGTGCCTGCCGTTTTTCAGAGGCTGGCGCAGGGCTGGTGCGGTGTCTTGTCGGGAGGGCGTTGGCTGTTGTAGTGCAGTGCTGCACCCGTACAGGGCGCAGGCGCACCACGAAAGCGCAGGCTGCGTGTCGTGGAGAACGCGAACAGGTTCCTAAAGCTCGCCGGTGTCTTCGTGGGCCTGCTCAATGGCGGCCAGGCGCTTGCGGCCTGCTGTGCCTGCGGCCTCGATCACCATGGTGGAGAGCAGGTCGCAAAGCGCCATGACCGCGACGTGGTTGTCGAGCAAGCCCGGGCCGTAGCAGTCGCATTGCAGCGACCAGGTGGCCTGCGGAAAATCGGCCGAAGTCTGGTCGCTGATGTACAGAATTTTCACGCCCTTGGGGGCTGCGTGCTGGAGCAGGGCGTCCATCTGGCGCGTCTGGCGGCGTGTGCCGAAGATGACGAGGCAATCGCGCTCGCTCATGCTGGCCAGGTACTCGGCCAGGGTTTCGCCCGGGCCGGGAATGCAGAGTACGTTGGGCACCACCTGGATCAGCTGCCAGCGCAGATAGCGCGCAAATGCCTGGCTGCTGCGGCTGCCGAAGACCAGCACCTGGCGCGCAGCGATGATGGCTTTGACGATCTCCAGCATCTGTTTGTCGTTCAGGCGCTCGAAGGTGCTGTTCAGGTTGGAGATGGAACGCTCCAGGTGCGTGGCCACCAGGTTGGAGGCACGCAATGCCTGGCTGGCAGACTGGAACAGCGGCGAGCCGCTCTGCTTGTCTTCGCGCACCTGTTTGCGCGCATCTTCGTAGTTGGCGTAGCCGATGCGCCGGATAAAGCGGCTGACCGTCGACGGCGACACGCCCGCCAACTGGGCCAGCTCGTTGCCGGCATAGCTGGCCAGCTCGCCAGGGAACTCCAGCACAAAGTCGGCCAGTTGCCGCTCGGTGACGGGAAGCGAGTCCAGGTGCTTGCGTACCCGTTGCAAAAAGGATTCGGAGCCGATGCGCATCGGCAGATTCTATGCGCTGCGGGCAGGGGAGCTGCCGCATTGCGCAGGTCTGCCAACATCTGGGCGAAGCGCAGATGGCGTTGCCAAGGGCGTGGATGCTCGCCATTCCGCGTTCGTAAAAAAACCAACAATCCCCATCAGCCAAACTAAAAAAAACCTCCACCGCCCAAAGGCAGCAGAGGTTTTGTGAATGTGCTGGAAAGCCGGTGCTACAGCGAGCACCGGGCTTTATCAGGCTTGCGCGCGGCGGGCAGCGGCGCTGGCCACGGCCAGGGCGGTCATGTTGATCACGCGGCGCACGGTGGATGCGGGCGTCAGGATGTACGCGGTGGCAGCGGTGCCCATCAGGATGGGGCCGACGGTGACGCCGCCGCTGGTGGTGGTTTTGAGCACGTTGTACAGAATGTTGGCGGCGTCCAGGTTGGGGCAGACAAGCACGTTGGCCGAGCCGCTCAAGGTGGTGTCGGCCGCTTCCATGTAGCGGTTGCGGATGCTGGGCTCCAGCGCGGCGTCGCCGTGCAGTTCGCCGTCGCATTCGATCTCGGGGTGGCGGGCCACGAAGATGTCGCGTGCTTCACGCATTTTGCGGGCCGAGGCGCGCTTGGAGGCGCCGTAGGTGGAGTGCGAGAGGAAGGCGACCTTGGGCGGCAGGCCAAAGCGCTGCACTTCTTGCACCGATGCCCAGGCGATGTCGGCCAGTTGCTCGGCGCTGGGGTTTTCGTTGACGTAGGTGTCGGCAATGAAGAGCGAGCCGTTTTGCTCGGTCATCAACGCGTTCAGCGCGGCGTATTGCTGCACGCCTTCGGCACGGCCGATGACGTTGTGGATGCGCTCCAGATGCGTTTCGTAGGTGCCCACCAGGCCGCAGATCATGGCGTCGGCATCGCCGAGCTTGACCATCAGCGCTGCGATGATGGTGTTGGAGCGGCGCACCGCTGCCTTGGCCACTTCGGGCGTCACGCCGTCGCGCTTCATCAGCTGGTGGTAGCTCTCCCAGTACTGGCGGAAGCGGGGATCGTCCTCGGGGTTGCAGACTTCTACGTCCTTGCCCAGTTGCATGCGCAGGCCGGCTTTGGCGATACGCGAGGCGATCACGGCGGGGCGGCCGATCAGGATAGGGCGCGCAATGCGGTCGTCGATCACGATCTGCGCGGCACGCAGCGCGCGCTCGTCTTCACCGTCGGCATAGGCCACGCGCTTTTCGGCTTCGGGCAGCTGCTTGGCGGCGTTGATGACCGGGCGCATCAGAATGCCGGTCTGGTAGACGAAGCGGGTCAGGTTTTCCTTGTACGCTTCCATGTCTTCGATGGGGCGCGTGGCCACACCCGATTCCACAGCGGCCTGAGCCACGGCGGGCGCGATCTTCATGATCAGGCGCGAGTCGAAAGGCGTGGGGATCAGGTAATCCGGGCCAAAGGTGAGCTCTTTGCCGGCGTAGGCGGCGGCCACTTCTTCGCTGATGTCGGCCTTGGCCAGATCAGCGATCTGGCGCACGCAGGCCAGCTTCATGGCTTCGGTGATCTTGGTGGCGCCGCAGTCGAGCGCGCCACGGAAGATGTAGGGGAAGCACAGCACGTTGTTCACCTGGTTCGGGTAGTCCGAACGGCCGGTGGCGATGATGCAATCGGGGCGGATGGCCTTGGCCAGCTCGGGGCGGATCTCGGGCTCGGGGTTGGCCAGCGCCAGGATGATCGGCTTGTCGGCCATGGTCTTGACCATCTCGGCCGTCAGCACGCCAGGGGCCGAGCAGCCCAGGAAGACGTCGGCGCCGTTGACCACGTCGGCCAGGGTACGCGCTTCGGTTTTTTGGGCGTAGCGGGCCTTGGAGGCGTCCAGACCACCGGGGCGGCCTTCGTAGATGACGCCCTTGGAGTCGACCATGTAGATGTTCTCGCGCTTGACGCCCAGGCCCACCATCACGTCGACGCAGGCAATGGCGGCCGCGCCGGCGCCGGAGACGGCGACCTTGACCTTGCCGATGTCCTTGCCCACCAGCTCCAGGCCGTTGAGCAGGGCGGCGCTGGAGATGATGGCGGTGCCGTGCTGGTCGTCATGGAACACCGGAATGTTCATGCGCTTGGACAGCTCTTGCTCAATATAGAAGCACTCGGGTGCCTTGATGTCTTCGAGGTTGATACCGCCGAGCGTGGGCTCGAGCGCGGCCACGATCTCGATGATCTTGTCCGGGTCGCGGGCGTCCAGCTCGATGTCGAACACATCAACGCCGGCGAATTTTTTGAACAGACAGCCCTTGCCTTCCATCACCGGCTTGCCGGCCAGCGGGCCGATGTCGCCCAGGCCCAGCACGGCGGTGCCGTTGGTGATCACGCCCACCAGGTTGCCGCGCGAGGTGTACTCGGCAGCCTTGCTGGGGTCGGCCTGGATGTCGAGGCAGGGGTAGGCCACACCGGGCGAGTAGGCCAGCGACAGATCACGCTGGTTCGACAGGGGCTTGGTGGGTGTGACCGCAATCTTGCCCTTGCTGGGGCTGCGGTGGTATTCGAGCGCGGCTTCGCGCAGTGCCTGTTCGGCGGCGGAGAGTTGTTGTTGTGCCATATGTCAATCCTGAAGGGGTCTGCAGCATCATAAATGCGCCGGCCCACCCCTGCGCGGTAGTGGGCCACCATTTCAATGTTGCAATGCAGCATTGGCGCGGGCTGTGGCAGAAAAACCGCCTGTGAGCAAGTGCTACGCTGGCGGCGGGTGTCGGGTTGTCAGTGCGCGTCGGCCTGTCGGGCGGCGGCCACAATGGCGGCTTCGTCGTGCTTGGCGCCGTTGAAGAACACGTTCAGGGCCACGGCGCAGATCGATGCCAGCAAGATGCCCGATTCGATCAGCGGGTGGATGGCGTGCGGCATCCACTGGCGGAAGTTGGGCGCAATCAGCGGCACCATGCCGACGCCAATCGACACCGCCACGATCATGGCGTTGTAGCGGTTGTTGCGGAAATCCACATTGCCGAGGATGCGAATGCCGGTGGCCGCCACCATGCCGAACATCACCAGCCCGGCGCCGCCCAGCACCATGGTGGGCAGCGATTCGACCAGTGCGCCGAGCTTGGGCAGCACGCCCAGAATGATCAGGATGAAGCCGCCGGCCACGCAGACAAAGCGGCTTTGGATGCCGGTGACCGCCACCAGGCCCACGTTTTGCGAAAAGCTGGTGTAGGGGAAGGTGTTGAAGATGCCGCCGAGCAAGGTGCCCAGGCCGTCGGTACGCAGGCCGCGCGTCAGGTCGTCGCGCGAGACGTCTTTGTTCGTCATGTCACCCAACGCCAAAAACATGCCCACCGATTCGATCATCACCACCACCATCACCAGGCTCATGGTCAGGATCAGGATCGGGTCGAACACCGGCTTGGCAATCTCGAACGGCATCACAAAATCGAACCAGTCGGCCTGGGCCACTTTTTCGTAGGTCATGAAACCCATGGCGGTGGCGACGATGGCGCCGATCACAATGCCGGCCAGCACGGCCACATTGGCCAAAAAGCCCTTGGCAAACTTGGTGATCAGCAGGATCGACACCAGCACCAGGCCCGAGATGGCCACGCCGCCAAGATCGGCGTATTTGGGGTTGGGGATGGAAGGCAGAATCGCCATGCCTTTGGGGATGGGCGGCAGCGAGGAGCCGGGCGCGCCGGCCATGGCTTGCGCTTCTTGCATCCACTTGGCGTATTCCGGGTTCACCACGGCCGGGGCGGTGGGGCCGACCGGGTTGCCAAAAATCCAGTTGATGCCCACGCGCATCAGGCTGATGCCGATCACCGTGATGATGGTGCCGGTGACCACCGGCGGGAAAAAGCGCAGCATGCGGCTGATGTACGGCGCTATCAGGATGGATACCACCCCGGCGCCTATGACCGAGCCAAAGATCAATCCGGCACCATAGGTGCCGCCCGTGGTTTGCGCCATTGACACCATCGGCGCCACGCTGGCAAAGGTGACACCCATCATCACCGGCAGCTTGATGCCGAACCAGCGCGTGGCGCCCCAGGCCTGGATCAGGGTGACCAGGCCGCAGACGAACAGGTCGGCCGAGATCAGTTTGGCGATCTGGTGGTGGTCCAGGTTCAGCGCCCGGCCCACGATCAAGGGCACGGCCACCGCGCCTGCGTACATCACCAGCACATGTTGCAACCCGAGCGCCGTGAGCCGCCCGAGCGGCAGAACCTCGTCCACGGGGTGTTTGCTTGACTGCATTCCTTCACTCCTATCGCGAAAAACCTTGCACAGCAGGACCCCGGTTGTACTGAGTCCATACAAAAAGTGTATACACATTTGTGCGCCAAGCTTCTCCCGGATTACCCTGAAAAACGCAGAAACTGTGTAAGCGCGCACTGCCTGGGTTTGCTATTAAATCAAGAGCTTAAGACCGATGCTGTGTAGAGATTTTCTTTAGAAAAGGCTGAGGTTTTTGCAAGCGCAACCCCCGCCAGCAAGCATGGCGGCGGTGGTAATCGGCTGGTAACTGCTGCGGGGCTTGCCAGTCCGGTTTCAGTGCTCGGTGGCGCGGGCGCTTTGCTCCAGGCAAGCCACGAAATCCATCAAGGTGGGCGTGGCGTGTTCGCGCTTCCACATCACGGTGATCGGGCCAAAGCGGATGCTCGAATCCACGGCAATCTGCCGCAGCAGCCCCAGCTGGGCCTGGTAGGCGGCCATGGACTCCGAGCACACGCCCACGTAGTCGCCCTTGTGCAGCAAGGCCTGCATCATGGCCAGCGAAGCGGTCTCGGCGCGTGGCCGCAGCCAGGAGGCGCCTCGCTCAATCAGAAAAGCATCCATCTGGATGCGGGTGAGCGTGCCGCTGGGCGGCATGACCCATTGCTCATGCAACAAATCAGCAAAGTCCAGCGCACCGGAGGCGGGCCAGAACTTGCTGCCCTGGCCGATGACGATGGCCACGCGGTCTTCGAACAGCACGCGGTGCTCCAGCCCAGGCTGGTGGGCGCGGGCGTCGAGCACGCCGACCACCGCATCCATGGCGCGGGTTTCCAGGCCTTTGAGCAGATTGTCGAAAGGCCCGTCGTGAATAGCCACGGCCACGTCGGGGTACTGCTGCTGGAAGCGGCTGACCGCCTCGGGCAAACCGCCGGCTATGCCCGCCCACACGCTGCCGATATTGAGGCGCGGCACGCGGCCGGCCGCAACGGCGTGCATCTCGTGGCCGGCGCGGGCAATGTCGCCCAGCACGCTGACGGCCAAGCGCTTGAGCAGCTCGCCCGCAGGTGTGAGCTGGATGCGCCGCCCGCGCACCACCAGCGGCGTGCCGACCGCGCTCTCCATCTCGGCCAGCCAGTGCGACATGGCCGACTGCGTCATATGCAGTCGCTCGGCAGCCTGGGTCAGCGTGCCGGCTTCGTCCAGTACCAGAAAAGATTCCAGATGCCGTACCTTGAGCCGTCGCGCCCAGGCCAGGCCGCCTGCAGGTTCAATCATGAGTATTCCTTCATGTATCCATTGTGCCTTTTCACTAGGAACATGTGGCATTCCTCATGACAATGGACTTGGATTTTGTTGTTGTCCCCCGTTTTTCAGGAACTGCTTGTGTCTCTACCTTTGAACCCTGTCTCCAAGCTCCTCTCCGGGCTTGCCATGGCCGCTGTTGCCACCGTCGCTGCTGTTGCGGCCTTGCCAGCGCAAGCGCAAAACGCGCAAAGCAACTACCCCAACCGGCCGATCAAGCTGGTGGTTTCGCAAGCGCCGGGCGGCAGCTCGGATACCATCGCCCGCTTGTGGGCAGAGCACGCGGGCAAGGCGTTGGGCGCGACCATCGTGGTGGAAAACAAGCCCGGTGGCGGCGGCATCATTGCGGCGCAAAATGCGCTCAACGCGCCTGCCGATGGCTACACCTTGCTTTACGGAAGCGTGTCGCTGATGGTGCTGAACCAGTTCACCTACAAGCCGCTGCCTTACAACCCGGAGAAAGATTTCACCGGCGTGGCCATGCTGAGCACCAACTCCTTTGCACTGGTCACCAACCCAGCCACCGGCATCGAGACGCTCAAGCAGCTCACCGACAAAGCCAAGGCGGCGCCTGGCAAGCTCAACTTTGCCTCGGCCGGCCTGGGCAATTCCACCCACCTGGCGGTCGAGCTGATGGCCGATGCGCTCGGCATCTCGATGACGCACATCCCCTACAAGGGCGAGGCCGACGGCATCATCGCCACCATGGGCGGCCAGACCGAGGTGATGGCGCCCGTATATGGCACGGCGCTGCCGCACATCAAGGCCAAAAAACTCAATGCGCTGGCCGTGCTCTCGCCCCAGCGCATGCCGGAGCTGCCCGATGTGCCCACGCTCAGCGAACTGGGCGTAAAGGGTTTTGACACCATGGGCTGGAGCGCCGTGGTGGCGCGCGCTGGCACGCCGCCCGAGGTGGTGGAAAAGCTGAACAAGGCCACCGAGGCTTTCCACAAGAACCCGGATGTGCTGGCCAAGCTCGGCACCCTGGGCGTGATTCCGGTTGCCGGCCCCGCTTCGCTGGTGATGGAAACCACCGTGCGCGATGCCAAGGCCTGGGGCCCTACGCTTAACAAGCTCAATCTCAGCGCCAAGTAATTCGGTTGACTGAACCTGTTTTGCAACCCGCCCCTCGCTGCAGGGGCTTTCTGCTGAATCAACGATGAAAAAACAAGCAATGGTCGTCTGCCCGCAGCCTGAGGCTGCCGAATCGGGCATCGAAATTTTGCGTGCCGGTGGCAATGCGGTCGATGCTGCCGTGGCCACCGCGCTGGCGCAGACCGTGGTCGACCCCATCATGTGCGGCATTGCCGGCTTTGGCACGGGCGCGGTCTACATGCCGGGCAAAAGCGTGCACGAGTATTTCGACTTCCACTCGCCTGCGCCGCTGGCCGCCCGCGAAGACATGTGGGAACACCTGCTTGAGGGCGAAACCAAGGACGGCTTCGGCTTCATCCTGACCGGCCGCGTCAACGACATCGGCCCGCAATCCATCGGCACGCCGGCCACGCTCAAAGGCCTGGAAGCCATGCACCAGGCCCACGGCCGCCTGCCTTGGAAAGAGGTGGTGGAGCCCGCTATCCGCTGGGCCGAAGACGGCTTTTTTGTGCGCCCCGGCATGCACGCTTTCTGGATCGATGAGCCCACCATGGGCCGCGTGGGCAACCTGGAGCGCTTGCAGTATTGCGAAGAAAGCCGCCAGTTGTACTGCCGCCCCGACGGCCGCCCCAAAGCCATTGGCACGCCGCTGCGCAACCCCGGCATGGCCAGCGTGCTGCGCCAGGTAGCCGAAGAGGGCACGCAGCCGTTCTACCACGGTGATCTGGCGCAGAAGATGGTGGCGCACCTGCAGTCGCTCGGCGCGCTGATCACGCTGGACGATCTGGCGCAATACCAGGTCACGCGCAACCAGCCGCTGGTGGGCAGCTACCGCGACCGCACCATCACCACCAACCAGCCGCCCGGCGGCGGCGCCATGTTGCTGGAAATGCTCAACATCTTGGAGCAGTTCGATCTGCGCGGCCTGGAGCACAACAGCCCGGAATACATCCAGCTGGTCTGCGAGGTGATGAAAAAAGCCACCTCGGACAAAGACCGCTACATTGGCGACCCCAAGTTTTTCGACGTGCCACTGGAGCGCCTGCTGTCCAAGGACATGGCGGCCGAGGTGGCCGCACAGATCCGCGCCGGCCAGCGCTTTGCGGTGGAGCGCGTGAACCCGGGCGCGCCGGTGCCACGCGACACCACGCATCTGAGCGTGATCGACGCCGATGGCAATGCCGTATCGATGACGCACTCGCTGGCCATGCCATCGGGCATCATCACGCCGGGCATGGGCTTCCAGTACAACGGCTGCATGGGCGTGTTCGACCCGCGTCCCGGCCGCGCCGGCAGCATCAAACCGGGCAAGAGCCGCTTCACCGCTTCGTGCCCGACCATGACTTTCAAAAACGGCGAGCTCGACGTGGTGCTGGGCGCACCCGGTGGCACGCAAATCGTCATGGGCGTGCTGCATGTGCTGCTCAACGTGATCGACCACCAGATGGAAATGCAGGCCGCCGTCTCAGCGCCGCGCTTCTCCTCTACCAGTAATTCCATCGACGTGTGCAACCGCATCCCGCGCTACACCACGCGCGCGCTGGAAGAGCAGGGCTACGCCATTGGCCGCAACCCCTACAACTACACCATCGCCTGGGTGCACGGTATCCAGGTTCAAGCCGACGGCCTGCACGGCGGCGCCGACCCGGGGCGCGATGGCGTGGCTTACAAGTGGATGGCTGACGCGGCGGGTTGAGTGGGTAGCTGTTAGCGGCTCAACGCCGGTCAGATGCCCGCTGACTGGTGTTGGCCTGCCGATACAGCACTTGGGGCTGAAGCAGGTGCTTGTTATGCTTTCTGCTCATCGAGTGTGAACGCAGAAGCGAGGCGGCGATGCAAGACTTTCGGATAAGCACCAACCGGGCAGATTTGGACCTGGCCATGATCCACCAATTTCTGTCCGAGCAAACCACTTGGGCGAAAGGCATACCGCTTTCCGTGCTGCAACGAGCCATGGAAAACTCCCTGTGTTTTGGCGGCTTTATCGGCCATTCGCAGGTGGCATTCGCCAGAGTCATCTCCGACTACGCCACTTTTGCCAACCTGGTCGATGTGTTTGTTCTGCCCGAACAGCGCGGCAAAGGTTTGAGCAAATTGCTCATGCAGGCCGTGTTCAACCACCCGCAGCTGCAAGGGCTGCGCCGTTTCAGCTTGGCCACCTCCAATGCGCATGGCTTGTATGCCCAGTTCGGTTTCAAGGCCCCGGCGTTTCCCCAGACACTGATGGAGCGCTATTCTCCCAACATTTATTCCGAGAACCAAGCTTGAGCTGCTGAGCATGGTGGGGCGCTGAGCGGGTCTGGATCGCTTGAGCCTTGCGAAGCGGCTTCGCCATTGAGTGGAATGTATTCGCGTTGGCACAAAAAAACCTCCTTGCGGAGGTTTTCTCTTGGAATGGTGCGCGAGGTGCTCAGGCCAGCAAATCATGCAGCATGCGTGCCACCACCTTGGTGGCGCGGCGCAGGTCTTGCAGGTCCAGGCGCTCGTCGGCGCGTTTGGCGTGGCTTTCCAGCACGGTGCGGGGGCCGGCGCCGTAGATCACGCCGGGAATGCCGCGCTCCACATACAGGCGCACATCGGTGTAGAGCGGTGTGCCTACGGCGGGAGGCTTCTCGCCAAATACGGCTTCGCCGTGGGTTTGGATGGCGTCGACCAAAGGCTGGTTGCCGGCCAGCGGCGTCATGGCGTTGGCGAGCAGCAGGCGTTTGATGTCTACGCGCACGGCGTCTTCGCCGCTGTAGCCGCGCTGCTGGTTGAAGCGCTCGGTGGCCTTTGCGATCACGGCGCGGATGTGTTTTTCAACCTCGACCGGGTTCTCTTCGGGGATCATGCGGCGGTCGATCTTCAGCACCACTTTGCCAGGGATCACATTGGTGTTGGTGCCACCGCTGATCTGGCCGATGTTGAGGTAAGGGTGCTTGATGCCAGGCACTTTGGATGTGACCTTCAGGTACTCGGTGTTCTCCGCGTACAGGTCGTTCATGATCGCCACTGCCGCTTGCAAAGCGTCCACACCGGTGTGTGGCACGGCGGCATGTGCCATCTTGCCATGCACGGTGATTTCCATTTGCAGGCAGCCGTTGTGCGCCACCACCACTTCGTAGCTGAAGCCGGCGGCCACCATCAGATCAGGCTTGGTCAGGCCTTTTTCCAGCAGCCAGCCGGGGCCGAGCAGGCCGCCAAATTCTTCGTCGTAGGTAAAGTGCAGCTCGACCGCGCCCTTGCCGGGTTTGGCCACAGCTTCGAGTGCGCGCAGAGCGTAGGTGAAGGTGGAGAAGTCGCTTTTGCTGACGGCGGTAGCGCGGCCGTAGATTTTGCCGTCCACAATTTCTGCGCCATACGGGTCGTGCGTCCAGCCTTCGCCGGGCGGCACGACGTCGCCGTGGGCGTTGAGGGCAATGGTGCGGCCGGTGCCGGCGGAGCCATCGCTGCCAAAGGGGCGGCGCACGATCAGGTTGGTGATCGACTGCATGCCGTAGGCCTGCACATCGGCTTCGGGCACCACGTGTTTTTCGGCTTGGTAGCCCATCTCCTGGAGCAGCTCGGCCGTGCGCTCGGCGTGCGGCGCGTTGTTGCCGGGCGGCGTATCGGTGGGCACTTGCACCAGTTTCTGGAAGAACTGCACCTGCTCGTCAAAGTGCTGGTCGATCCACGCATCCAGCGCGGCGTAGGTGGTGTTGCTCATTTTGTCTCTTGCTCGAGTTGTTGGAGGACTTGGGAGAAGGCGTCGACGGCCAGCTGCATGTCGTCAGCGGTGGTCGATTCCAAGGGGTTGTGACTGATGCCGCTGTTGATGCCGCGCACAAAGAGCATGGCCTGCGGCATTACTTCGTGCAGCTTCATCGCGTCGTGGCCTGCGCCACTGGGCATGCGGTAGAGCGGCACGCCCAAGGTGGTGAGGGCTTTTTCCCACTGCGCTTGCCAGGGCGCGGCGCTGGGCGCGGCAGCGGCTTGCATGGTTTGCTCGGCGCTGTAGCGCAGGCCGCGGCGCTCGGCTATGGCGGCGAGTTCGGCCATCACGTCGCGCACCAAGGCGTCGCGTTGCGGGTCGGTTGGGGCGCGCAAGTCCAGACTGAATTTGCAGCGGCCGGGCACCACGTTGATAGAGCCGGAAGGCACTTCGAGCATGCCGACGGTGGCCACTGAATCGCCGTCTTGTGCGGCGCGCTTTTCGGCGTACAGCATGAGCTCGGCCACGCCGCAAGCGGCATCACGGCGGCGGTCCATGGGCGTGGTGCCGGCGTGGCTGGCCATGCCGATCATTTCGCAGACGTAGCGCGAGCTGCCATTGATGCTGGTGACAATGCCCAGCGGCAGATCCAGCTCGTTGAGCACCGGGCCTTGCTCGATGTGCACTTCGACAAAGCCCAGGTACTGAGCGGCGTCGCGCCGGAGTTTGGGAATATCGTCAATGCACAGGCCGGCGTGTTGCATGGCTTCGCGCATGGTGATGCCGTTGGCGTCTTTCTGCTCCAGCCAGCGTTGGTCAAAATCGCCAATCAGTGCGCCCGAGCCGAGGAAGGTGGCTTTGTAGCGCTGGCCTTCTTCTTCGGCAAAGCCCACTACCTCAATGCCGAACGGCAGGCGCTTGCCGGCGCGGTGCAGCCCGCGCACGCAGGCCATGGGTACAAAGATGCCCAGGCGGCCGTCGTATTTGCCGCCGTTGCGCACGGTGTCGTAGTGGCTGCCGGTGAGCAGGTATTTGCCATCGGCGCTGGCAGGTTTGTAGCGGCCCACGACGTTGCCGACCGCATCAATCTCTACCTCGTCAAAGCCGCAGTCGCGCATCCAGTGGCTGATGCGTTGGGCGCAGGCGCGGTGCGCGTCGGTCAGGTAGGTGACGGTGAGCTGGCCTTTTTCGGCAAAGCCTTCGTCGCTGTGCTGGGCCAGGCGCTCTTGCCAATCCCAGACATCGTTGCCCAGCGCGGGCTCGTAGCCGAACTTGTCGTTCAGGCGAATCTCGGCAATGCGGTGGATGTTGCGCAGGGCTTCGGCGCGCTCAAAATCGGGGTGGTTGCTGAGGCGGCGCGCAAAGGTGTCGATGATCTCCTGCTTGGGCAGGCCCAGGCCGCGTGGCCCGCGCACCGCCAGGATGAAGGGGAAACCAAAGCGCGCGTTGTAATCGGCGTTGAGTTGCTGGATGCGCGCAAACTCTTCGGGCGTGCACTGCGTGAGGCCGGCCTTGTTTTGCTCGTTGGTGGATTCGGCCGTTAAAGACTTGGCCACCATGGCTTTGCCAGCCAGCTCGGGGTGGGCGCGAATCAGCGCCAGTTGCGCATCAACCGGCGCTGCGGCCAGCACGCTCACCATGGCGTGCTTGAGCTGCGCCAGCGATTGGAAAGGGCGCTGCGCCAACGCGGCCTCGGCGATCCATGGCGAATGCTCGTACAGGCCGTCGAGCATGTGCGCGGCTTGCTCGGCGCTGGCGGCATTGAGTTGTTCTAAGGTCAGGGACACGGCGGGGTCTCCAATCGGTTCATTCGGTGGTGTTGCCGGCGCGGCGGGCCGGCGCTATTCATGCCTTGGTGGCTGGGTGGTGGTGCGCCCAGTGGCGCGCAATGTCGATGCGCTTGCACACCCAGACCTTGTCGTGCTTTTGGATATGGTCCAAAAAGTGCTGCAGCGCGGTGATGCGGCCCGGGCGGCCGAGCAGGCGGCAGTGCATGCCGATGCTCATCATCTTGGGGCTGTTGTCGCCGTTCGGATCGCCTTCGGCATACAGCACGTCAAAGCTGTCCTTCATGTACTGGAAGAAGGGGTCTGCGTGCGAGTAGCCTTGCGGCAGTGCAAAGCGCATGTCGTTGCAATCGAGCGTGTAAGGCACGATCAGCTGCTGCGCGCTGCTGCCGTCGCTTTTTCCGACCTTCATCCAGAAAGGCAGGTCGTCGCCGTAGTAATCGCTGTCGTAGGCAAAGCCGCCAAAATCAGCCACCAGGCGGTGCGTGTTGGGGCTGTCACGGCCGGTGTACCAGCCCAGGCCGTGCTGGATGCGGCTGCCATAGATGGATTTGAAAATATCCATGGCCTGCTGCATGTGGGCGCGCTCGATCTCTTCGTGCACGCTCTGGTAGTGGATCCACTTGAGGCCATGGCAAGCCACTTCGTGGCCCAGATCGGCAAAGGCCTGGGCCAGTTCGCGGTGGCGTTGCAAAGCGGTGGCCACACCGAAAACGGTGAGCGGCAGGCCGCGTTTTTCAAACTCGCGCAGCAGGCGCCAGACACCGACGCGTGAGCCGTATTCGTAGATGCCGTCCATGCTCATGTGGCGGTCGGGGTAGGCCGCCGGGTTGAACATTTCCGACAGAAACTGCTCGCTCGCCGGGTCGCCGTGCAGCACGTTGTTTTCGCCGCCTTCTTCGTAGTTCAGCACAAACTGCACGGCAATGCGTGCGCCGTTCGGCCATTGCGCATGGGGCGGGTTGCGGCCGTAGCCGACCAGATCGCGGGGGTAGGAGGCGGTGGCGTCGTATGTCATACCGGAAGTGTGGAAAGAGCCATGGACAAATCGTTGCTGGGAATCTCGCGCTCGAACTGCAGCCCTTGCTCGACATGCTCCAGGTGTTCGAGCATCAGCTGCACGGCGCGCTCGGCATCTTTGGCGGCCAGGGCTTGCACGATGGCTTCGTGCTCTTCGTGCGAATGCGCGGCGGCGCTGGCCGACTGGTACATCAGCGTGATCAGGGCGCAGCGCGAGATCAGATCGCCGAGCAGCTGTGCGAGCACATCGTTGCCCATGAGCTCGGCCATGCGGACGTGAAAATCACCGAGCAGCTCGGTGCGGCCGGGGACATCGGCACGGTCTACGGCGGCGGCTTCCTGTTTGACGTGCTCGCGCAGCGCCTTGATCTGCTTTTGCGTCACGTTCTGGGCGAAGCTGCGCGTCATCTCGGCTTCGAGCATTTTGCGCACGGCAAAAACCTGACGCGCTTCTTCGACCGAGGGCGTGGAGACAAAGGCGCCACGTGCCGGCTCCAGCGTGACCAGATGGTTTTGCGACAGCTGGAACAGCGCCTGGCGCACTAGGGTGCGCGAGACGCCAAAGTGGTCGGCCAGCTTTTGCTCGGCCAGCTTGGTGCCGGGCAACAGCTTGTGCTCCACGATGGCGCGGGTGAGCGCCTGGGCGATGGTGGACGTTGAGGTGGATTCCATACGGGGATGATAGATGGATTGACAAAAAGTGTATACACTTTCGGTGCACATCACCAGTCCGATCTTCACCACAACCATCAGGAGATATCCCTATGGGCTTGAGCACCCACGTCCTCGACACGATGAACGGCTGCCCCGCTGCCGGCATGCAAATCGCCTTGTACGCCACCGATGGCGAGCGCGCCACCCTGGTCAAGCGCGAAACCCTCAACCACGACGGCCGGACCAACGCGCCACTGTTCGACAACGCCAGTCTGCGGCCCGGCACCTACCGCCTCACTTTCGATGTGGCAGGCTACTTTGCCGCCAAGGGCGTGCAACTGCCCGAGCCCAATTTTCTGGGCCAGGTGAGCCTGGATTTTGGTGTGGCCCACGCCGACCAGCACTACCACGTGCCGCTCCTGGTCAGCCCCTGGAGTTACTCCACCTACCGCGGCTCCTGAGCTGGAGAGCGTGCGCCAAAACCAGCAGGTTTTGGCAGCAGCAGTGTCAGTGGCAAGCGCAGCCCGGGCAGGCGGCGCTGCCCGGCGATCGTGCGCAAGCAGCAGGCCGAATTCCTACAGTGCTGTGGGAACACAGCGCATTCGCTGCATCTGTGCTGTAGGTCAAGTTCGCCTGTCTTGGCGGCGCCGGTTTTTGGGCTACGCTCGGCCTAGCATTTCAGTCACCCCGCTCGCAGAGCGCCTGTCCATGCGCGTTTTGCTCTTTCGCGGAATTGATTTTGAAATGTTTGCGCACCAGCGCCAGAAAGGAAAACTCCATGCGTTCTATGTCTCTGCGTACTGTTGGTTTGGCTGCTGCGATGGCGGCCGGTGTGTTCACCATGACCGCTTGCACCGTCACCAAGCACGACACCGCCAGCGCGCCTCGCGCTGATTCCACCACTGTCTCCACCCGTGCTGATGCAGCGCTGGAGCGCCTGTACTCCACCGCCCCCGGCTCCAAAGAATTGGTGCAAAACGCCAAGGGCGTGCTGGTGTTCCCCTCGGTGGTGGGCGGCAGCTTTGTGGTGGGTGTGGAACACGGCCGCGGCGTGCTGCGCGTGGGCGGCAAGAACGTCAGCGAATACAGCACCACCGGTGCCTCGATCGGTTGGCAAGCCGGCGGCCAGTCGCGCGCGGTGATCTACGTCTTCAACACCAACGAAGCACTGGAAAAGTTCCGCAACAGCAATGGCTGGTCGGTAGGCGCTGACGCCACCGTCTCCGCTGGCCGCATTGGCGCCAACGGCAGTGTGGACACCACCTCAGCCCAAGCACCGGTGAGCAGCTTTGTGCTGAACAATGTGGGCCTGGAGGCCGGCGTGTCGCTGCAAGGCGCCAAGATCACCCGCGTGACGAACTAAGCTTCGTCACCCGGTTATCCGCTGCTGCGGCAAAGCCCGGCAGCGGAGCGAGAGACGGATGCCCCAAAAGCTGGATGTTGGCTTTTGGGGTGTTTTTTGGGGTGCGTCACTTGGTGGTGGGTCGCGCGGGGGCGTGGTGTTTGCTTGCCATAGGGTGTTGGTCTAACTGGCGTTCAGTTGCTTTGCTTGCTGCAGTTGGCCGGGTCTCGCCCCGGCAGGCGACCTCCTTTCTTGCTGCACGTCCGGTGTGCCGGCCCAGAAGAAAGGAGGCAAAGAAACGTGCCCTACATCCAGCGCTGGCTGAAAGGGTGGAGGAACAGCCAACAGCCGGCGAGGATGGCGCCGATAAAGGCCTTCTCAGGTCAGATGGAGGATGCGTTAATAGCCAGGTGCTAGCCGAACGCCAGTTGCTAAAACAGACGCCAGCCCGTTCAGCCTCTGAACAAAGCTCAACTCTCCAACAATGGCGATTTGGGCAAAAACCGGAACGCCAGGCAGCCCAGCATCAGCATGGCGGCCACGAACAGCATCACGTATTCGTAGACCTCGCCGCCTCGGTGTTGTGCGTAGGCTGCCACCACGCCCGAGAGCCACTGCATCAGCGCCACGCCCAGGAACATGGCCATGGTGTAGACGGAGAGGGCGCGGCCGGTGGTTTCGCGGGGGTAGGAGCTGCGCACGTCGGCGTATTGCAGCACGGAGTAGCCGGCGGCCACGCCCATCAACAGAATCAGTGCCACGGTGGCAAAGGCGTGGTGAACCAGGCCGAGCGCGCAGAAGATGGCGGCCATGACCGTGGCACCAATGATGATGCGCGGGCGGCGCTTGGCCGGGCCGGGGTCGAGGCGGCCAAAGATTGAGGGCATGAAAAGCGAGATCACCGACACGATCAACGCCACGTTGCCGGTCGCTACCAGGCTGAAGCCGTAGCGGTCGATCAGCATGGGGCTGAGCCACAGGCCGCGCACGGTCAGGAAGGAGGCGTAGCCGACCATGCCCATGATGACGATGGCCCAGGTGTGCGGCACCAGAAAGAGGGCGCCAAAGCCTTTGACGGCTTCGAGCCAGCTGGGTTTGGGCAGGTCGTCGGTGGCCAGGTGCGGCTCGTGCACGCGCAAGAAGATGACCAGCCACGACAGTGCGCACAGCACGGCCAGCAGGCCAAAGCCCCAGCGCCAGCCTTGGTGTTGCACCAGCCAGGCGAGCGGCGTGCCGGTAAACAGCAGGCCCAGGCCGCCCACGCCTTGGCCCACGCCCAGCATGAAGGCGAAGCGGTCGGTCGGGAAATGGCGGGCGATGAACATGGTGCAGGCCAAAAAGGCGGGCGAGCAGCCCACGCCGATCAGCAGCTGGCCCAGCATCAGCCAGTGGTAGCTGGGCGCGATGGCGGAGATGGCCGAACCGGCAATCGTCAGCGGAAAAGCCACCAGCACAGTTTTGCGCAGACCATACAAATCCATGCCCACGCCCATGAACAGCTGGGTGACGCCGAACGACAGGCCGAACAAGCCGGCAAAAGCCCCCAGCGACTGGGCCGACAGGCCAAAGTCGGTACGCAGGCCGTCGGCGATGATCGAGGTGACGGTGCGGAAGGCCTGGCTCAGCGCAAAGGCCGACAGCAGCGTCAGCAGCATTACCCATAGCAGGCGTGGCGGCGGCGCACTGCTCGCGCTGGCGGTGGCCGGAGATGCCGCTGTGTCAGTGGCGGCAGAAGAAGCTTGGTCAGAAGGCATGGCTTGGGCAGGCAGGGCGGCGGCCAGGCTGCATGGTCACAGAGGTACGAGCGGGGCCGCCAGCACTTGTCAGACGGGCAGGGCTGCCCGAGGCATGCTGCAAGTGCACATTCGTACTATAGGCGAGAGCTGTCTTGCGCGCAGACCAGTCTGTCGCTTGCGGCACGCTGTCAATCGGGTATTCCGCTGGTCTGTACCTGGACTGAATTCCTCCACTGGGCTCCGGCAAAGGCAAAATGGTTCAGTGTCCCAACCCCACCACGGGGAAGCGAAGCGGCTCCCAACCAAAGCTAAAACGACTCACTCTCCACGCCCAAGCACGGCCCAGCCAAGTGGCAACGAGCAAGGGCGGCCCCGCAGCGAAGATGCCGTCGGGAGCCCGCACGCCCCCCTGGGGGGAAGGCGCGCAGCGTCTCAGGGGGGTTAGAGTTCCGTTCGCAGGCTCCAGATTTCCGGGAACAGCACCACATCCAGCATCTTCTTCAGGTAGCTCACGCCGCCTGTTCCGCCGGTGCCGCGCTTGAAGCCGATCACGCGCTCGACCGTGGTCAGGTGGCGGAAGCGCCACAGGCGGAAGGCGTCTTCGATATCGGCCAGCTTTTCGCCCAGCTGGTACAGATCCCAGTACTGGTGCGGATCGCGGTAGACGGTGATCCAGGCTTGCTTTACGCCCTCGCTGGCCTCGTAGGGCTGGGTCCAGTCGCGTTGCAGGCGGTCGGCGGGCACGGCAATGCCTTCGCGGGCGAGCAGTTGCAAGGCCACGTCGTAAAGCGAAGGAGATTCGTAGGCGGCCTGCACCTGGGCCAGCAGATCGGCGCGGTGGGCATGGGGCTTGAGCATGGCCGCGTTCTTGTTGCCCAACGAGAACTCGATGCAGCGGTATTGCGCGCTCTGGAAACCGCTGGAGTTGGCCAGGTAAGGGCGCATGGCGGTGTACTCGGGCGGGGTCATGGTGGACAGCACGGTCCAGGCGTTGACCAGTTGCTCCATGATGCGCGACACCCGCGCCAGCATTTTGAAAGCTTCGGGCTTGGTGTTGGCCTGCGGGTTGGCCAGTGCGCTGATGGCGGCGTTCAGCTCGTGCAGCATCAGCTTCATCCACAGCTCGCTGGTCTGGTGTTGCACGATGAACAGCATTTCGTCGTGCGCGGGCGACAGCGGGTGCTGGGCGCTCAGAATCTGGTCCAGGTGCAGGTAGTCGCCATAGCTCATGTCGCGGCTGAAATCGAGCTGGGCGCGCTCCTCGTGGACGATGGATTCGGGGCGTTGTGGGGTATCGGGCATGGGGCTGGATCGGTGTAGAGTGGGCGCGGGCGGCCCAATTGCAGCGCAAGATTTGAACTGCGCAAGCCGGGGCCGCTGCCTACAGTAGGGCCACCGATTGTACCCAGGAGCCTCTCGATGAAATCGCCAGTTTCCACTGCCGCACCGGCCGGCCAGACAGCCAAGACAGCCAAGGCCGCGCAAGCAGCCCGCGCCACCGAATCCGACCCGCGCTGGGCAGCGGTGCAGCAGCGCGATCGCGGCGCCGACGGCCAGTTTTTTTACGCGGTGCGCAGCACGGGCGTGTTCTGCCGCCCGTCTTGCAGCTCGCGCCAGCCCAAGCCTGAAAACGTGCAGTTCTTCAGCACCGCCGCGCAGGCGCAAGCAGCAGGTTTTCGCGCATGCAAGCGCTGCACGCCCACGGCGCAGGCTGCGCCTTCACATGCCGAACTGGTGGCCGATTTGTGCCAGTGGATAGCCACGGCCGAAGAAGAGCCCAGCCTCGCCGAGCTGGCCGAGCGCGCAGGCATGAGCCCGTTTTATCTGCAGCGCGTCTTCAAGGCGGCAGTCGGTGTTTCGCCCAAGGCCTACGCCAAGGCGCAACGCCGCAGCCGCTTGCAAACCGCCTTGGACGACCAGGGCGAGGCGCCGCGCGTTATCGACGCGATTTTCGATGCCGGCTTCGCCAGCAGCGGCCAGCTTTACCGCGACAGCCATGCCGTACTGGGCATGACGCCGCGCCAATACCGCCAGGGTGGCGCGGCCTTGCAGATTCGCTTTGGCGTGGGCGAGTGCAGCCTGGGCCCGATTTTGGTGGCCGCCACGAGCCAGGGCATTTGCGCCATCTTGCTGGGCGACGACGCCAATGCGCTGGTGCAAGACCTGCAAGAGCGCTTTCCGCAAGCCGAGCTGGTAGGCGGCGAGCGCAGTTTTGAGCAGTGGATGGCGCAAGTCATCGGCTTTGTTGATGAGCCCACGCGGGGCCTCGCTTTGCCTCTGGACGTGCGCGGCACCGCCTTCCAGCAACAGGTGTGGCAGGCGCTGCAGCGCATTCCGGTGGGCAGCACGGTAAGTTACTCGGAGCTGGCGCACAAGCTGGGTAAGCCGCAAGCCAGCCGCGCCGTGGCGGGCGCGTGCGCCGCCAATGCGCTGGCAGTGGCTATTCCCTGCCACCGGGTGGTGCGCAGCGATGGCGCTATCTCTGGCTACCGCTGGGGTGTAGAGCGCAAACGCGCCTTGTTGCAGCACGAGGCAGAGCTGGCACCGCATGCACAGCGGGTGGCGCAGCATGCGTGAGAGCTTGCAGACCGAGCTGCCTCTGGCCCTGGAAACCAGCCCGCCGAACCAGCGGCCGGCAAGCCCCAAACAAAGCGCAGTGTTAACTGATTCTGCCGAAGCCAGCACGGTGCAAAAGCGCTTGGACGGCTACGCCTGGCCGGAGGTCTTGGCCCAGGTGCAACAACAAGGTTGGGGCCGTTTGCCGGGCTTGCTGAGTGCAGGGCAATGTGTGCAACTGGCCGCGCAGTACGACGAGCCAGAGCGCTTTCGCAGCCGCATCATCATGCAGCGCCACGCTTTTGGCCAAGGCGAATACCAGTACTTTGCCTACCCGCTGCCGCCTACGTTGCAGCATTTGCGCACGGGCTTGTACGCCCGCTTGCAGCCGCTGGCCGAGCAATGGCGCCTTGTGTTGCAACCCGATGCCCTGCCTTGGCCGACCAAGCACAGCGGCTTGCTGGCGCAATGCCATGCAGCCGGCCAATGGCGGCCCACGCCCTTGTTGCTGCGCTATGGCGCGGGCGATTACAACTGCCTGCACCAGGATCTGTATGGCGAGCTGGTTTTCCCGCTGCAAGTGGTGGTTTTGCTCTCGCAGCCGGGGCAAGATTTTGACGGCGGTGAGCTGGTGCTGACCGAGCAGCGCCCGCGCATGCAGTCGCGGGTGCAGGTGTTGCAGCTGCAGCAAGGCGATGCGGTCATCATCACCGTGCGCGAGCGGCCTGTGCAAGGTGCGCGCGGCAGTTACCGGGTGCAGCACCGGCATGGCGTATCGACCGTATTGCGTGGTGCTCGCCATACGCTGGGTGTGGTGTTTCACGACGCTTTGTAGCACCGCAATACTTGAAATCCCTTGCTTGGTTGGCGCTGATAGCTATCAAAATATTTTTGACAAAAGCAGCTTGCTATCTTCCTCTATAGTGCAAGGCTGACTGCCCAAAAAATAACCATCTCCGTCTGCGCCCCACCATGTCCCTGGTTCTGACTACGCACATTGCGCTGCCTGCCCGCTTTCGGCCGCAGGACGTGTTGGCGCTGCACGCGCGCGACGCGCAGCAACGCGCCGAAAAGGTAGAAGATTTCACGATCACCAAAGGTCTGAGCTGGCAGGGCCAACCAGCGCTGCTGCAACTGCAGCTGCAACCGAGTGAGGCCTGGGCCAGCCTGGCGCTGGAGCCGGGCGCCGATGTTTCGGAGCAAGCGCAGCAGGCTTTGCAGGCCATGCTGGTGCGCATGCTGGGCCTGAGCGAAGGCGTGGAGCAGTTCGAGCAACAGCATGCCAAGCACCCGGTGCTGGGCAAACTTTTACAAAGCCAAGCGGGCCTGCGCGTGCCCGCTAGCAGCACACCGTTTGAAGCCTTGGTTTGGGCCATCACCGGCCAGCAGATCAGCGTGGCCGCTGCGATTGCCTTGCGCCGCCGTCTGATCGAAGCGGCCAACTTGCAGCACAGCAGCGGCATGCTGTGCCACCCGGATGCCGCTGCGCTGGCCGCGCTGACGCCCGAGCAGCTGCGCGCCGCCGGTTTCTCGGTCAGCAAGATCGCCACCTTGGAGCGCGTTTGTGCGGCTGTGCTGGCCGGCGATTTGCCGCTGGAGCAGTGGGCGCAACAGCCCTTGCAGCCCGACGATGCCAAGGCGATAGAAGCGGCGTTGCTCGCCATCAAAGGCATTGGCCCGTGGACGGTGCATTACGCCTTGCTGCGCGGCTTTGGCTGGCTCGATGGCAGTTTGCACGGCGATGTGGCGGTGCGCAACGCACTGGCCCGCTTGCTGGAGCTGCCCAGCGTCTCGCAAGCCGAGGCCGAGCAGTGGCTCTCTGCCTTTCAGCCTTGGCGCGCCCTGGTGGCTGCACACCTGTGGGCCAGCCTGTCGGCCAAGACGTATTAGCATCCGAGCTATGGATGTGAATGAGCAAGCAAAGAATGGAGCAGCCGCGCGCAACCACAAGCGCTGGCTGCTCGGTGCGGGCTATGCAGCGGTGGTGCTGGCGCTGCTTTTTGGTTTTCGCTATTGGCGCGAATGGCAGATGAGTCAGCCGGTGTACAAAGAGTATGCCGACTACATGAACACGCATGCGCAACAGTCGCTGAAGGCGCAAGAGTATCTGCAGCGCTATTACCGCGTGCACCAGCGCGAGACGGTGGCTGCACGCGATTTTCCCGTGGTGTGCGGCAACGTCACTTTGCTGGCCGAATCCGATGGCGTGCAGATTGGCACCGACTGGGCAACCATGGCCAAGGAATGCCGCAAAGCCGTGCGGCCGCAGTCACTTGGCCAGTTGCCATAGCGGCGCTGCTCATGCGCTGAGCTTGCGCGTGGGGCGAGTTTGGGTTGATCTAGGGGTGCAGCTCTTTTACTGCTGAGCAGCCTCTTGCAGCCAGCGCGGCAAGTGCTTTTTCTGGCAGCGCTGCAAGCCGTGCAGCAGGCTGTGCGCCGGGTTGCTGATAAACCAGCGGTCGCGCAGATCGGCCTGCATGCGCAGCAGCAAATGGGCGGTCATCTCGGCATCGGCCAAGGCGCGGTGGGCTTTGTCTGCGGGTGGCAATTGCAGGTGGCGCACGATCTTGCCCAGCGAATGGCTGGGCGCCTCGGGGTAGAGCCGGCGCGAGAGCAGCACCGTGCAGGCAAACAGGCTGTCCATGCTTTGCGCAGGTGCACAGCCGGCACGCTGCAACTCGTCGAGCCAGAACTTGCTGTCGAACGATGCATTGTGTGCCACCAGCGGCGCGCTGCCCACAAAGCGGGCGGCCTCGCGCATCACCACTTCAGCGGGCGGTGCTGACTGCAGCATGGCAGAGGTGATTCCCGTCAGCTGGGTGATGAAGCTGGGCATGCGCTGGCCTGCGTTCATCAGGCTTTGGTAGCGGTCGACAATGCGCCCGCCTTCCACCACCACAATCCCCACCTCGGCCGCCCGCGCGCCTTGCGCCGGGCTCATGCCGGTGGTTTCAAAGTCAAGAATGGCGATGCGTTCGGGCATCAGGTCACGGCGTTGATGCGGTTGAACTCGGGCTTTTTCCATTCACCCGATTCCAGCACCTGGCGCAGGTGTTCGACGGCGTTCCAGACGTCTTCGAAGCGGGTGTAGAGCGGGGTAAAGCCAAAGCGCAGAATGTCTTTGTGCGGGCCTTGGCCGCCGTCGCCTTTGCGGAAGTCGCCGATCACGCCGCGGGCGATGAGCGCTTGCATGATGGCGTAGGCACCGCTGCCCACGCCGTCGACGCCCATGCCTTCGTCGCGTGTCAGGCAGACTTGCGAGCCGCGCGCAAAAATATCACGCGGTGTGGCCAGGCCCAGGCCGTAACCGGCGCAGCGCTGCTCCACCAGTTCAATGAACAGGTCGGTCAGCGCCACCGATTTGCGACGCAGCGAGACCATGCCGCCGTATTTCTCGGCCTCGGTGTACACGTCCAGCCCGCATTGCAGGGCGGACAAGGCGATCATCGGTTGCGTGCCGCACATGTAGCGGCGAATGCCGGCGGCGGGCTGGTAATCGCTGGTGAAAGCAAACTGCTCGGCATGGCCGAACCAGCCCGACAGCGGCTGCCAGAACTTGTCGGTGTGGCGCGCATTGACCCAGACAAAAGCGGGCGCGCCCGGTCCGCCGTTGAGGTATTTGTAGCTGCAGCCCACCGCGTAATCGGCGTTGGCACCGTTCAGGTCCACCGGCACGGCACCGGCGGCGTGGCACAGATCCCAGATCGTCAAAATGCCCTGGGCATGCGCGTCGCGGGTGACCTGCGCCATGTCGTGCATGTGGCCGGTGCGGTAGTTCACGTGGCTGAGCAGCAGCACGGCTACGTCGGTGTTCAGGCAAGCGGGCAGCTCTTCGGGCTCGATCAGCACCAGATCCAGGCCGTATTGCTTGCACAGCGATTCGGCAATGTACAGATCGGTAGGGAAGTTGCTGCGTTCGCTGATGACCTTGGTGCGCGGGGCCGGGTCGGAGAACTCTTGCTGCGACAGGCGGATGGCTGCGCTCAGCACCTTGTACAGGTTGACCGAGGTGGTGTCGGTGAACACCACTTCGCCCGCGCGGGCGCCGATCCAGGGCGCAAACTGGTCGCCCAGGCGCTGCGGCAGGTCGATCCAGCCGGCCTCGTTCCAGCTGCGGATCAGGCCTTGGCCCCATTCGCGCTGCACCACATCGGCTACGCGGGCGGCGGTGGCCTTGGGCAGCGGGCCGAGCGAATTGCCGTCGAGGTAGATCACGCCGGCGGGCAGATCGAACCAGTCGCGCAGCGGCGCCAGCGGTTCTTGCAGATCGACTTCGCGGCAGGCTTCCAAGGTGGTCATGGCCAGTCTCTTTCGGTGAAACAGCGCGCCAGCGTTGAGCCATCAAGCGCCAGCAGCTATCAAATTATGGGTTTGGAATGCGGGCGATTGTACGGCTTGGCTGTTTACAAGCTGCGCAGAATGGCGCGCACGGGCGAGGCATCGGCCTGCACCAGTTTCAGCGGCAGCGCGATCAGCTCGTAGTCGCCCTCGGCCACTTCGTCGAGCACCAGGTTTTCCAGCACGCGCATGTCGTGCTGGCGAATGGTCTGGTGGCTGGGCAGCGCTTTGCTGTCAGCCGGGTCGATGCTGGCAGTGTCGATTCCGATCAGGCGCACGCCCAGCGCGGCCAGGCGCTCCACGGTAGCAGCGGCGTAGCCGGTCAGCGCGGCGTCCCACTGGTGTTGCGGCATGCGCTGGTAGGTGCGCACCAGCACGCGCTCGGGCAGATCGGCGCTGATGGCGTGCTCCAGGTGCTGCCACTCGATCAGCGGCCCGCAGGCGATGGCATGGATCACGCGGCAGCGCCCGAGGTAGGGCGACAAATCCACCTGGCCAATGGCAGCGCCACCGGGCGCGTAGTGCAAAGGTGCATCGGCATGCGCGCCCGCGTGCGGCGTGCTGGTGATGCTGGCCACGTTCACCGGGCAGCCTGGTCCAATGGTGGCGGCCCATTGCTGCTGGTAAGGCGTGTCGCCAGGGAAAACCGGCATGCCTTCGTAAACCGGCGGCGAAATATCCCAGATGCGGGGCTCTTTGTGGGGCGTGTTTGGCATAGGCAAGCAATGTAGCAGCAGCGCGGTGGCCTGCGAGCGTCCGGCGGGCGTGCCGAGCTTTGTCGCGTTTTGTACAACGGTGGCTGCGCTGGCGGCAGTTGGCCGGAAAACACCGCTAGCATGGTTGCCAAACCATGGCCTTGAACCGAACGCACGTCACCATCATGCTGGGCATTGCCCAGACTTTGGCCTGGGCGTCGTCTTATTACTTGCCGGCTGTGTTGGCGCGGCCCATCAGTGCGGCGCTGGGCGGCTCGTATTCGCTGGTGTTTGGTGCTTTCTCGCTGGCCTTGCTGGTGGCCGCAGCAGCCGGGCCGGTGGCGGGCCGTTGCATAGACCGCTACGGCGGCCGGCCCGTGCTCATGGTCAGCAACCTGGTGTTCGCTGCCGGGTTGCTGGTGTTGAGCCAGGCCACGCAGATCTGGCATGTTTACCTGGGCTGGGCCTTGATGGGTGTGGCCATGGGCAGCGGCTTGTACGAGGCCGCGTTTGCCACGGTGGTGCATTTGTATGGGCAGAATGCGCGCCCGGCCATCACCGGCATCACGCTGTTTGCCGGCTTTGCCAGCACCGTGGGCTGGCCTTTGTCGAGCTATCTGGACAGCCAATACGGCTGGCGTGTGGTCTGCATGGTGTGGGCGGCTTTGCATTTGTTGCTGGCGCTGCCTTTGAATGCGGCTTTGGCGGGTGCCCGGCAAGAGCGGCCTGCAGAGCCGGAAGCAGCGCCAGCGGCCGATGTGGCGCCAGCCGCCAGGCAGGCAGACAGCGCCCGGCTGCGCCACATCGCCTGGTTGATGGCCTATGTGTTCGCGGCTTCGTGGTTCATCAGCACCGCCATGGCTGCGCACTTGCCGCAAATTCTGCAAAGCAGCGGTGCAGCGCTGGCGGCCGCCATTGCTGCTGCTGCGCTGGTGGGGCCGGCGCAAGTGGCGGGCCGGGTGCTGGAGTACAGCTTGCTGAAAAACGCACATCCCTTGCTATCAGCGCGGTTGGCGATTCTGGCGCATCCGTTGGCAGCACTGTGCCTGGGCTTGTTGGGTGCGCCGGCCATCAGCGTGTTTGCGGTTTTGCACGGGCTCGGTAATGGCATTCTCACCATCGCCATTGGCACCTTGCCGCTCAAAGTGTTTGGTGCCCAGGGCTACGGTCAGCGCCAGGGCTGGCTCATGGTGCCGGCGCGCATTGTGCAGGCGGGCTCGCCCTTTCTGTTTGGCATGGCCGTGGGGCGCTGGGGCAGCGGGGCGCTGTGGTTGTCGTCCGGCTTGGCACTGAGCGCGTTTGCGGCTTTGCTGCTGATGCGTGTGGCACCGGCGCAGCGCCAGGCCTGAGCCCGGCGCTGCGCACCATGCTCAAGCCTGGTTGTTGCTGGCCGAAGCGGCGCGCTGGCGGTACCAGAACTGGTAGGCCGCTGCCAGCACCAGCAGCATGGGCACGCCCACCAGGGCGGTCATGTGGAACACATCGGTGAAGTAGGTGGTGACGATGACGGCCAGCATCAGCGCTGCGCCCAGCAGCGTGAACACTGGAAAGCCCCACATGCGGAACTGCAAGCGCTCGCCGGGGTGCTCGCGCTGCCAGCGCGGGCGAAAGCGTAGGTGGGTGACGAAAATCATGAACCAGGCAAACATGGCGCCGAACATGGCGATCGACATCATCAGCGCCAGCGATTCCTCAGGTTTGAGCGCGTTCACCACCATGGCCACCGCCATGCCCAGGCAAGACACGGCAATCGCTCCCATGGGCACGCCACGCGCATTCACCCTGCCCAGCGCTGCGGGCGCGTAGCCGCCGCGTGAGAGGCTGAACATCATGCGCGAGGTCACGTAGAGCTGCGCGTTCATGGCTGAGAGGCTGGCCACCAGCACCACAAAATTGAGCGCGCCTGCCGCGCCGGGAATGCCGACAATCTCCATCACCTTGACGAAGGGGCTTTTGTCGGTGCTGGCGTGGCTCCAGGGCACGATGGCCAGCATCAGCGCCAGCGACAGCAGGTAGAACAGCACCAGGCGCAAGACCGTGGTTTTGAAGGCCGAGGTTACGGCCTGGCGTGGGTTTTCGGCCTCGCCGGCGGCGATGGCAATGGATTCGAGGTTCAGGTAACTGAAGATGGCCACGATCACGCCCACCCAGGTGCCCCACCAGCCATTGGGGAAAAAGCCGCCATCGACCGTGTAATTGGCAAAGCCCACGCCGGCCGGGCGCGAGCCAAACACCACGTAAGCGCCGATCAGGATGAAGGCGCAGATGGCCACCACCTTGACCATGGAGAACACATATTCCATCTGGCCAAAAGCCTTGACGCTGGTGGCGTTGACAGCGGCCAGCACCACCGAAAACAGTGCCACCCAAATCCATTGCTCGACGGCTGGAAACCAGTACTTCATGTACTTGCCCACGGCGGTCACTTCCATGCCCACCGCCAGCACCACGGCCGCCCAATAGGCGTAACGCACCACAAAGCCGGCCAGCGGGCCCAGATAGTGCTCGGCATAGGCGCCAAACGAGCCGCTGGTGGGGTGGGCCACCGTCATCTCGGCGAGGCACCCCATCAGCAGCAGGCCGATGAGCGCGCCAATCGCGTAGCTGATCAGCACACTGGGGCCGGCAAAACCAATGGCAAAAGCGCTGCCCATGAACAGGCCCGTGCCGATGGCGCCGCCGATGGCGATCATGGTCATCTGCGCGGCCGACAGCTTTTGCATCAGCCCGCTCTCGCGGCGCTGGATGCTGCCAAAGTCACCCATTTGTCGTATCCCCTGCAAAGAAAAACCGCCAAGTATCGGACTAAAGCGGTGCTGTGGCAGTGTGCGTGGTTACTGCGCCAGGGGCGGCGGGCTGGCGAGAACTCAGCCCGTGATGCGCTCCCAGCTGAGGCCGAACTTGTGCAGGTATTTGCGCAGGCGGTCGGCGTCGTTCACCACGCTGCGCTGCGCGCGCGAGGCCTGGTAGAGCTGGCGGCCGGCGTCTGACAGGCTGCTGCTGGCGCGGCAGATGCGGATGACGGAGGCGAGCTGCAGCTGGTCGAACAGGTCGATGGCGGCCAGCTCCTCGGCGGGCAGTAGCTCTTCCAGCGCCGGCTCAGCACCGGTGCTGGCCCGTGTCTGCAGGTCTTCGGGGCGCTGCCAGAGCCATTCCAGGCGGCTGATTTCTGCGTTGACCTGGTCTTCAGTGATGCGGCCGCCGTTGGATAAGGTGGCCAGGCGCGTCACGCTGGCGTGCAGATCGCGGAAATTGCCCGTCCACAGCGCAGCCGGGCTTTGCGCAAACTGCAGATAGCGTTTGCGCGCCTCGGCATTGAAGCGCTCGACACGGTGCGTCTGCTGCGCATGCAAGGCCAGCAGGTGGTCGATATTGGGCTCGATGTCTTCGCCGCGCTGTGCCAGGCCGGGCAGGTTGTAGGTCCAGAGGTTGATGCGGGCGAACAGGTCTTCGCGAAAGCGCCCGGCGTTCACCTCCAGCCGCAGATCGCGGTTGGTGCCGGCGATGAGCTGGAAATCGCTCGTCACCTCGCGGTCCGAGCCCATGGGGTAGAAGCGCTTTTCTTCAATCGCCATCAGCAGCATGGCTTGTTCGTCGGCACCCAGCTCGCCGATCTCGTCAAGAAAAAGCACGCCCTGGTCGGCCGTGCGCAGCAGGCCGGCGCGCTCGGTGGCGGCGCCGGTGAAAGCGCCTTTCTTGTGGCCAAACAAAGTGCTGGCTGCGCTGTCGCCGCGCAAGGTGGCGCAGTTCACCTCGACAAAGGCGCCGCTCACCTGGTGGCGCGCTTTTTTCAGCTCGTACATGCGGCGCGCCAGAAAAGATTTGCCTGCGCCGGTGGGGCCGACCAGCAACATTGGCGCTTGCGAGCGGCCTGCCACTTGCTCGATCTCTTCGATCAAGCGGTTGAAGCGCGGGTTGCGCGTGGCGATATGGCTTTTGAGAAAGGCCACGCCGTCTTGTTGCGCTTGGGCGTGGCGCGTGGCGATGGCGTCGTAGCGCGACAAATCCAGATCGATCAGCGTGTAGTTGCCGGCGGCGCCATCGGTCTGGCGCTTGGGCGGCGAGGCTTGCAAGATGACGCCCGGCATGGTGCGCGACTCCGCCAGCAAAAACAGGCAAATCTGCGCGACGTGGGTGCCGGTGGTGATGTTCAGCCAGTATTGCGCGCCCTCGCTGTCAAACGGATAGGCGCTGGCCCAGTCGTACAGCGCGCTGTAGACCTGCTGAAAATCCCAGGGGTCCTGGATGCTCAGCTCCACCAGGTTCACCTCGGTCTCGGGGCTGACGGTGGCGATATCGGCTTTCACCAGGCGCGCCAGATCAACGTGCGAGCGCGTGTAGAGCAGCTCCATGCGGGCCACCACCATGTCTTCATGCTGGGTGATGGCCACCGATGGCCGCCATTTGCTCCAGCGGCCGGCGCCGCGCCCGCTGTCGAGCTGGGTGCCGAGAAAGCCGATGACGGTAATGGGTTGCGGGGCTGCTGCAGGGCGCGTGCTGAATGGCATGATTCCAAATTCTAAATGAGCTATCTAATAAGATAAAAATAAAGAGGTGCTCTAGAGCTGGGGAATAACATTGAAGAATTTAATTTATTAAAAATCAATGGTTTAAGTTCTTGGTGCGCCGTTGGTGTCAAGTTGGCACGCTTCTGGCAAAGAGATAGGCAAGCGCCGTGTGGCGTGAGTTGGGGGAAGCAGGGCAGGGACTCTGCTTTCCCACCGGGCAACCGGTTGAATGCCAAGAAAGAGAACAACCATGGTCAACCTGCAATTGTTTCAAACGCTCAAGGGCGCTTTGCTGCCCGCTGCCGATAAGCACAACCACGAGGGCGCAGCGGCATACAGCCTGGGCCCGCGTCACCAGCTGGCACAAATGGCGCTGACCGGCTGCCTGAGTCAGACCTTTTACGCCAGCGCCGAAGAACAGCTGGGCCAAGTGGCCGAGCTGGTGGCCAAGGTGGAGTCGCCCTTTGTGGCCAAGACGGCGGTCTATGCCCGCGAGCGTGGCTATATGAAGGACATGCCTGCCACTTTGGCCGCTGCCTTGGCGGTGCGCGATGTGGAGCTGCTGGTGCAAGTGTTCCCCCGTGTGGTGGACAACGGCAAGATGCTGCGCAACTTTGTGCAGATTCTGCGCAGCGGTGCGATGGGCCGCAAATCGCTGGGCTCGCGCCCCAAGAAGCTGGTGCAGCAGTGGCTGCTGACGGCGACGGAAAAGCAGCTGCTCAACGCCGCCATTGGCAACCAGCCTTCGCTGGCCGATGTGGTGAAGATGGTGCACCCCAAGCCGCAAGAGGAATGGCGCGCCGCCTGGTTTGCCTGGTTGATCGGCAAGCCGCACGACGAGGCCAAGCTGCCGCCCATCACCTTGGCGTTTGAAAGCTTCAAACGCGATGTGGCCCAAGGCCTGGTGCCGGAGCAGGTGCCCGAGGTGCCTTTCCAGATGCTGACCGCGCTGAACCTGAATGCCCAGCAATGGGCGCAGATTGCACGCAACGGCTCTTGGCAGATGGTGCGCCAGAACCTGAACACCTTTGCGCGGCATGGTGTGTTCGCGTTGCCTGGCATGGCCGAACTGGTGGAACGCAAGCTGCAGGATGCGCAGGCGGTGGCCAAGGCCCGCGCCATGCCCTACCAGTTGCTGGCGGCTTACAAGGCGGCTGGTGCGCAAGTGCCAGCGGTGGTGACCGAGGCCTTGCAAGACGCCATGGAACACGCAACGGCCAACGTGCCTGTGTTTGCAGGCCGCGTGGTGGTGTGCCCCGATGTGTCGGGCTCGATGAGCTCTTCGGTCACGGGCTACCGTGCCGGTGCTACGAGCAGCGTGCGCTGTATCGATGTGGCGGGCCTGATGGCTGCCGCCGTGCTGCGCAAGAACCGCGAAGCGCGAGTGCTGCCTTTTGAGCAAAAAGTGGTGGCACTCAAGCTCAACAGCCGCGACTCGGTGCTGAGCAATGCAGCGCAGCTGGCCAGCATTGGTGGCGGCGGTACCAACTGCAGCGCACCGCTCAA
This sequence comes from Comamonas trifloxystrobinivorans, assembly GCF_043359985.1. NCBI lineage: Bacteria > Pseudomonadati > Pseudomonadota > Betaproteobacteria > Burkholderiales > Comamonadaceae > Comamonas > Comamonas trifloxystrobinivorans. Next base: position 205,732 of record NZ_JBHZGV010000005.1, on the reverse strand, counting down.
GCAGTTGGCGGACGAGAAGGCGCAGGTGGATCTGGTGATCTTGGTCTCGGACAACGAGTCCTGGGTCGATGGCAAGCGCAGCGGCGCGACCGAGACCATGAAGCAATGGGCTCGTATCCGCCAGCGCAACCCGGCAGCCAAGCTGGTGTGCATCGACATCCAGCCTTATGCCAGCTCGCAGGCGCAAGAGCGTGCTGACATCCTGAATGTCGGAGGCTTCAGCGACGCGGTGTTCGATGTGGTGGCCCGTTTTGCCGACGGCAAGCTGGACGCCGAGCACTGGGTAGGTGAGATCGAGCAGATCGTGCTCGCCGCCCAGTAAAGCGTGAGAGGTTTATCTGTTGTTGGCGAATGCCGGTGTGACTACATTCCAAACTGTCCCGTCACACCAAACCCTGGTCGCCAGCAGCAGGTATTTTTTGAAAGAGATCACAAAGGTTTGAATGGCTTGCTGCAAATGCCGGTGAAATTACAGCTTGAAATGCTCGAGGTCGCAGGTTCGCTCAGTGATGCACAGCAGCACTGGACGGAGCGAGAGCTCCGGGCCGAAGGCCGAGTGCGCAGCACGAGCAACCCTGCCAGCGCTTGCGAAAGTGCTGTAGCTCAGTCGGATAGAGCGCGAAATGATTTCACCATCCCTGGTTGCAGCAGGGCATTCATCTGGATCGGTTTTGATGGTTTTGCGCGAATGCTTGCAGGACTCCATGGAACGCCGGGGGTTCGACTCCTCAGCCGAAAAGCCAAGCCTTGGCTAACGGTGTGGCACTGTCTTGCAGACCCTGGTCGCGCAGCTTTGATGGTTTATAGATTTGCCTAGTTTTGGGTGACTTGCTGCGAATGCAGGTGGAACTACATTTAATCCAGTTGTCGCGGGTTCGAATCCCGCCAGCGCTTGCGAAAGCGCTGTAGCTCAGTGGTAGAGCCCCGGCCATGTTTCACCAAACCCTTGTCGCAGCGGGGCACTCATCTCCAGCAACGCTTAAAGCTGCACAGCAGCAACGATAGAAAAAAAGAGAGGTCAATATGTCTCAATACCAAGAAATGCAAGTGCCCAACGGCGTGCCCGTGAAGATGTGGACCCAGGGCGTACCGGTGGAGCCCGAGGCGCAAAACCAGCTGGCCAACATCTCGCGCCTGCCTGTGGTGTTCAAGCACGTGGCTGTGATGCCCGATGTGCACCTGGGAATTGGTGCCACGATCGGCTCGGTGGTGCCCACCATCAAGGCCATCATTCCGGCTGCGGTGGGTGTGGACCTGGGTTGCGGAATGATGGCGTGCAAAACCACGCTGAGCGCGAGCGATCTGCCCGACAACCTGGCGCCCATCCGCGCTGCCATCGAGCGTGCCGTGCCCGTGGGTCTGACGCCCAAGCGCTACGGCCGAGACAAAGGCAGCTGGGAGACGCCGCCCGAGGAAACCGATGCGGCCTGGACGCAGCTGGTGCAAGAGTTCGACGAGATTTGCGAGGCGCACCCGCGCATCAAGAACACCAACAACTACAAGCACCTGGGAACCCTGGGTACCGGTAACCACTTCATCGAGGTGTGTCTGGACGAAAACCAGGCGGTGTGGATCATGCTGCACTCGGGTTCGCGCGGTGTGGGTAACGCCATTGGTACGCACTTTATCGAGCTGGCCAAAAAGGATGCCGAACTGCACCAGCGCAACCTGCCCGATAAGGATCTGGCTTACTTCGAAGAAGGCGCTGCCTACTTTGGCGACTACGTGAAAGCGGTCGGTTGGGCGCAGAAATTCGCCCGCGCCAACCGCGAGGTGATGATGGTCCGCGTGATCAACGCGCTGCGCAAAGTGATCACCAAACCGTTCGAGACGCACCTGGAAGCGGTGAACTGCCACCACAACTATGTGCAACGCGAAACGCACTTTGGTGAAGAGGTTTTCGTCACCCGCAAGGGAGCGGTGAGCGCACGCGCTGGCGAGCTGGGAATCATCCCCGGAAGCATGGGTGCCAAGAGCTTTATCGTGCGCGGAAAAGGCAACCCGGACAGCTTCAACAGCTGCAGCCACGGCGCAGGTCGAACCATGAGCCGAACCAAGGCGAAAAAGCTGTTCAGCGTGGAAGACCAGGTGCGTGCCACCGAAGGCGTGGAATGCCGAAAGGACGCCGACGTGATCGACGAGATCCCGATGGCCTACAAGGACATCGACGCCGTGATGGCCGCGCAGAGCGACCTGGTGGAAGTGGTGTACACGCTCAAACAGGTGGTGTGTGTGAAAGGCTAGAGAAGACAGGGCGCTCGCCCTGTCTCCCCAGAATGAATATCGAAGGAGAAGGGCGATGAAAAGCAATAAACAACGCAAGTCCGAGATCAAGCTGCGCCGCTGGCAGCGCCAGGAAGCGCAGCGTGAAGCGGCCAAACCCAAACTGAAGCTGCTGCCGGCCGGTGTGCTGAAGGCCGATATGGAGCGCTTGGCGCAGCTCAACGGTTCGTGCTTCTGGCACCGTGGTTACTACGAAGACCGCGTTTATCGTTGCCGCGACTGCGGTGCCGATTGTGTGTGGACGGCCCGAGACCAGAAGTGGTGGTACGAACAAGCGCAAGCCCATCTGGATTCGGTGGCCAACCGTTGCCGTCCTTGCAACGCCAAGTTTCGTGCTTGGCGGCAATCGCATTGCAATGCGCCCGAGATGACCGCTTTGCGTGCTTTGTGGCTTGAGCGGCCCGATCGTGCTGCGCGTGAGCGGGTAGCGCGTGCATTGGCATCGAACGACCCTGCCATCCGTTGCCTGGCGGCGCAAGCGTTGGCCTGGTGGTGGATGCAGTTTGAAGACAAAGCTGCCTTTGAACGGCTGGAAGAAACGGAGCTGGAGAAATCCTGGGCGCCGCGTATCCACCGAATTTTGGATGGTGAGCTGGAGCTGCGCCCTGGTGTGCAGCACGTGTGCCGTGCGGCGAACACGTTACCGGCCAACGCCTAAGCGCTATAGCAAGCCACGCAGTACAAGGAGCTGATGATGCGCAAACGCGAGAAAACCTATCTGCCGGACGCCAGCACTTTTCCGGCCGGCGTTCCTAGCGAAGTGGTGGCGGCAGTGCGCGCGCTGTACGAGGCCTGTTCTACGCGCCGCGCTACTTGGCCGTTGAACGCTTGCACGGACTGCTGTATGGATGAAAAACTGGCGCGCGAGATGTGTGATTGGGATTTGCGCTCGTTAACGGCCAAGCACATCTACGAATACCAGGACGCAGCGCACGACCGGGAGCAAGATGCGGATGAGTATCTGCACTTCCTGCCCAAGGTGGCTGAGCTGATATCGCACGGCGATACCGGTTTGGTGCGCCATTCCACCGAGATCGCATTGCAGCGTTTAGGGGGCTTTGACCATGCACTGCTCAGCCCGTCAGAAAAGCAGGCGATTGAGCACTGGGCCTTGGCCTTGTGGCAATGGTGGTTGGAGGCTGAACCGGCCAGCAAGCAGCATTTTCCCTTGTGGTACGAGGATGCGGAATCGATGCTGCTCATGTTTGCCAAGGCGGGGTTGACCATACATCCGTTTTTGCAGCGCTGGCAGCATTGCCATAGTGCGTGGGCTGCGGTTCAGTTTGGTGTTTTGCTGGCGAGATTGGATAGCTGTGGAGGCCAGTTGCGCGGGTTTGGTGACGATTGCCAGTGGTTGGGTGCAGTGCTCCAAACCTGGGCCTTTAGCAACGAGGCCTATATGCACTTTGCCTCGATTTGGGAGCGCATGAGTGACGACGAGGCCCGCACCATGTTGAGTGGCTGTATTTACGACGAAGCCTCGGTGCTGGAACAATTGGGGCCGAGAGTGCCGAGCTAGTTTGGCGGCTTCATGCTACAGAGAACAACAAGAAACAAGAGATAGAGACCATGACCTTAGAGAACACCCAGACAGCCGCCGAGCTGTCGCAAGTAGAAATAGACGGCTCGCAAGGCGAAGGCGGCGGCCAGATTTTGCGCACGGCGCTGGCGCTGTCCGTCATCACGCAAAAGCCTTTGGCGGTGCACAACATCCGCGCCAAGCGGCCCAAGCCCGGCCTGATGCGCCAGCACTTGGCCTGTGTGCATGCAGCGCAAGCCATCAGCAACGCGCAGATATCGGCAGTGGCTGTGGGCGCGACCGAGCTGGAGTTTGTGCCCGGCAAGCTGCAGGCGGGCGAATACCGCTTCCCCATCTCGGGCGCGGGTAGCTCCATGCTGGTGCTGCAAACCGTGTTGCCCGCATTGCTGCTGGCTCCGGGCGAAAGCAGGGTGCATCTGTCGGGCGGCACGCACAACCCGATGGCTCCGAGCGTTCACTTTGTCGAGCGTGCATTTGCGCCGCTGGTGGTACGCCTGGGCGCGCAGCTGGATCTGACGCTGCGCCGCTTTGGTTTTTACCCGGCGGGCGGCGGCGAAGTGCTGGCGCGCATTGCCCCTGCGCCTGCGCGCTTGCAGCCTTTTGATCTGCTGGCGCGTGGCGAGTTGCTGCAAGTGCATGCCGAGGCTGTGTGCGCAGCGGTGCCCAAGAACGTGGCCGTGCGCGAGCTGGACGAGCTGGCGCGTTTGACCGCCTGGGATCGCAGTGCCATGCACCAGGTACCCGTGCGGCAGGACGAAGGGCCGGGCAATATCTTGCTCGCCACCTTGCGCTACGAGCATGTCACCGAGCTGTTCAGCAGCCTGGGCGCGCATGGCCTGACTTCGGAGGCCGTAGCGCGCAGGCTGTGCCAGGAATTGCGCGATTACCAGAAAAAGCCCGACGCCGCCGTAGACGCGCACCTGGCCGACCAACTGGTGCTGCTGCTGGCTTTGGCCGTATGGCAAAGCGGCGAGCGAGCGGCTTTCAGCTGCAGCGAAGTGACGCAGCATCTGCGCACGAATATCGCAGTGATTCAGCAGTTTTTGCCACTGCGGATCAGCGTGGAGACGGCTTCGGCGCCGGTGGTGAGGATAGCGGCGTTGTAGATTTTTGCCGGGCGCGGCGGTGCTCGGGAGGCAGCTTGTTGCTACTGCGCGGTTGGCGATGCTTGCGAAGCCTGCTTCGTCATCAAGCCTGCACTCCAGCGGAAATTCATGACGAATAAAAAAGCGGCCTAGTACAGGCCGCTTTCCAGTTCTGCCAGGCCGTGCCTGGCTCTGGCTTTATTGCAGGCTTCGCTGCCGGCGGCAAACTCTCGGCATGGCGATGGGCGCCATTCGTAGATGCCGCAAGCCGCTTTTTCACCTACGGTGCCGGTGAGCGCGGCGCAGCGCGGGCGGGCGTAGTCGGTGCCGCGCATGCGGCAGGTGTGGTCGTTGATTGCTTCGGCCAGGCCAGCGGGTACTCTGCCACCTTGGGCCTCGGATTCGTAGACCGAGAAATCAACGCGAAAGCTCGCGCAGCAGGCGCCGCAAGACAGGCAGGGGTGAGACATGGCGAGTCGGGAAAAAACGGGAGCGCATTGTAATTTCTCCGCTCCCAGGCCCACCGCAGGCCTGGTTTTTTCCTGACTGGCGCCATCTGGTTCGTGGCTGGCTCAGCCTCGCTCAGGGCTTGGCGGCGGCTGCCGCATCCTTCACCCAGCCGTCAAACTGGGCCTGGTGCGCCTGGATCCAGCTGGCTACGTGGCGTTCGATGTCGGCCTGTTTGTTTTCGCCGTTGCGCATGAGCAGGTTTTGCGCGGTGATGTCTTCGATCGGTACGCGCATGTTCGCAAACAGATGGGCAGCGGCCGGGTTGGCTTCGGCCCATTTTTTGTTGGCCAGGATGTATTGCGTGTTCACCTTGAAGCCGTAGTTTTTGCCGTTGGGCAGGCGCGTGTCGTCGTCGCCGGTGGCGCCGGGGATGTTGGGCACTTGCAGCCAGACCACGTCTTTGCCGGGCTTGAGCACGCCGTTCACCCAGTACGGCGTCCACACGTAGTAGAGCACCGGCTTGCCGGCCTGGTAGCGGGCAATGGTGTCGGCCATCAGCGCGGCGTAGTTGCCTTGACGGTGGTTGATGCTCGCTTCCAGCCCCAGGCCTTTGAGGTGTTTGTTGATGGCCAGCTCGCAGCCCCAGCCGGGGTTGCAGCCGGTGAGGTCGGCCTTGCCGTCGCCATCGCTGTCAAACAGCGCGGCGATCTTCGGATCTTTGAGCTGCATGATGTCGGTGATCTGGTACTTGTCGGCCGTGGCCTTGTCGATCAGATAGCCTTGCGCTGCGTTGGTGGAGAAGGTGCCGGCGCGGTAGAAAGCTTTGGCGCCGCCGTTGCGGTCGTAAAAGCTTTGGTGCAGCGGCAACCAGTGGTTGGCCATGAAGGTGGCGTCGCCATTGGCTACCACCACGTGCTCGGTGCCGTTTTCCAGCGGCTTGGGCGCTTGCACCTGGTAGCCGAGCTTTTCGAGCGCTCGCACCACGATCAGGGTCTGGAACATTTCCTCGTCCACCGTGCCCAGCAGCGGCAGCGCTTGCACGCCTTTGCCGGGCAGCTCTTGTGCGGGCACGGCATGGCTGAAGCTGAAGGCGGCAATGGCTGCGCTGCAAAGCAGGGCGCGGCGCAGCGGTTGCAGGCTGAGGCGGAGTGGGTTTTGTTGCATGGTGTTGTCTCTTTTGGGGGAATGAAATAAAACGGCGCATCGGCTGTTGCCGAGCGCCGTGGAGGCGTCCAGTTTTATGGGGCTTTGGCCGCAGTGGCGGCGGCTTTGGCTTGCTCGATCCAGCCGTCGAACAGTGCCTGGTGCGCCTTGATCCAGCCGTCGGTGTGGCGTTCAATGTCGGCCGGCTTGTTCTGGCCGTCTTTCATGGCCAGGTTTTGCGCGTTGATGTCGGCCACCGGCAGCTTCATGGTGGCGAACAGCTTGGCGGCAGCCGGGTTGGCGTCGGTGAAGGCTTTGTTGGCCACGATTTTTTGCGTGTTCAGCGGAAAGCCGTAGTTCTTGCCATTGGGCAGCGCGGTTTGGGTGTCGGCCTGGTCGCCGGGCAGGGCGGTGAAGGGCACTTGCAGCCAGACCACGTCGCGGCCGGGGCGCAGCTCGGCGCTCACCCAGTACGGCGTCCAGGTGTAGTAGAGGATGGGCTTGCCGGCTTTGTAGCGGGTGATGGTGTCGGCCATCAGTGCGGCGTAGGTGCCGGTGACGTGGGTGACCGTGTCGCGCAGTTGGTAGGCCGAGAGCTGGTGCTCAATGGCGGCTTCGCAACCCCAGCCCGGCGTGCAGCCGGTGAGATCGGCCTTGCCGTCGCCATTGGTGTCGAAGAGCGCGGCAATCTTCGGGTCTTTGAGCTGCTCGATGTTGGTGATCTGGTGCGCATCGGCGGTTTTCTTGTCGATCAGATAGCCTTGCACGGCGCTGGTCGAGTATTCGCCTTCGCGGTAAAGCTTGCTGGCACCGCCGGCGTTTTTGTAGAAGTCGGCGTGCAGCGGGTCCCAGTGGTCGGCCATGAAGGTGGCATCGCCGTTGGCAATGGCGACGTGGGCGGTTGCGTATTCCACCTCGCGGATCGGCTGCACGTTGTAGCCCAGCTTTTGCAGTGCTTTGCTGACCAGCAAGGTCTGGAAGGTTTCTTCTGCGATCGAGCTTTGCAAGGGCTGAACCTGCACGCCTTTGCCGGGCAGATCTTGTGCATGCGCCTGGCTGGCCGTGGCAAGCGCTGCAACTGATGCGATGGCGAGTACGCCGGCAGCCAGCAGGTGTTGGGCCAGGCGCCGAGGTGCGGCGCTGGTGGTGGATGGGGACATGGGGAACTCCTTGTTGTTTGGCTGCCAGCGCAGTGGCTGGTTGCTGCGCTGGCAGCGGTTGTTTATGCAGGGCGGCAGAGCGCCCTGAAGCGTGACTGGCAGGCGCTTTAGTGCGCGCCAGCCACTTCCGCCACTTGGCCTGCGTTGCCGGTAGAGGCGGCCTTGGCCTGGTCGGCGGCTTTGTCCGCCGTTGGCTCGGTTGCTTTGGCGGAAACGGGTGCGGCAGGGCGTTGCAGAGCGCGGCTGAGCATGCCGACCGGGCCGGTTTGCCACCAGTGGCGCACACCGCGGCGTGGCTGGCCCATGGCTTGGGTGATGCGGTCGAGCAGAATGGCCAGCAGCACGATGCCCAGGCCGCCCACGGTGGCCAGGCCCATGTCGAGGCGGCCAATGCCGCGCAACACCATCTGGCCCAGGCCGCCCACGGCGATCATCGAGGCGATCACCACCATCGACAGCGACAGCATCAGCGCCTGGTTGATGCCGGCCATGATGGAGGGCATGGCCAGCGGCAGCTGCACTTTCCACAGCAGTTGCAGGGGCGAAGCACCGTAAGCGCGGCTGGCTTCGACCAGATCGGGGCGCACCTGGCGGATGCCGAGGTTCGTCAATCGAACCAGCGGCGGCAGCGCAAACACGATGGTCACCACCACACCGGGCACATTGCCAATGCCGAACAGCATCACCACGGGCACCAGGTAGACGAAGGCCGGCGTGGTTTGCATGGCGTCGAGCACCGGGCGGAAGATTTTCTGCGCCCGCTCGCTGCTGGCCAGCAAGATGCCCAGCGGCAGGCCGATGACAATGCAGAAGACCAGCGAGGTCAGCACCAGCGACAGCGTGACCATGGCTTCGTGCCAGATGCCGAGCATGCCGATGACCAGCAGCGACACCACGGCCCCAATGGCCAGGACGCCGCCAGCAAATTGCCAGGCGATGAGGGCGAGCAGCACCACCATGGCCAGCATGGGCACGGCGGTGAGCAGGTGTTCCACGCCGGTGAGCGTGCCGTCAATCGGCGCGCGCACGGTCTGGAAGAAGGGGCGGAAATGGGTGACCACCCAGCTCAGGCCGCTGTTGATCCAGTCTTGCACGGGCAGCGTGCCATCCCACAGTTGCTGCAGCTGAAAACCGCTGTCGTGCGCTTGTTGGGCTTGTGCCATGGCATGCGTGGCGGCGGCCGGGTCCAGCGCTTGGGCGGCGTTGGCGACGGCATCGGGGCCGCCCAGCCAATCGGTGTTGCCGGAGACATTGCCCACAGCGACCCACGGGTCGTCACTGACCGGTACGGGGGCTGCACTCGCTTGTGCAGCGCTGGTGTCAATGGCGGTGGAGCTGCTGGTCCATGGTGCAGCGGCGTCGACGTTGCTGCTGGCGGCGGTGTCTGCCCACGGGTCAGCCTCGGCGCTGTTCTGGGCGATGACGGTGCTGGTCGGGTTGCTGGTGGTACTCATGCGGCGGTCCTGTTCTCGTTGTTGTTCGGTTGGTTCTGGGCGGCGGCTTGTGTGGTCATGGCGGCGATCACGGCCGGGTCGGTAGGGGGCACCGGTGGTGTGTCGCGGTCAAGAAAGCGCAGCAAGGTGTTTTTGCTGATGACGCCGGCAAACTGGCCATTGGGCTTGACCACCGGCAGCGGGCAGGGCGCTTGCGCGAGCTGGCCAAAGAGGTCGGCCACGGGCGCGTCCGCGGCAATCGGCTCTACCTGGTCGATAAAAGCGTGCTGCAAGCCCAGCGGGCCCACATGGCCGTGCAGCGCGTTGCGCAGCGATTCGGCCGATACGGTGCCCAGGTACTGCTGGCGTGGCGAGACGATATAGGCGAAGTCGCGGTCTTCGTCGTGCAGTAGTTGCAGCGCGGCGCGTGAGCCACGCACATCGTTTTCCTTGACGAAGGTGATGGCGCGGCGCGCAATGTCACCGGCCTTGAACACGGCCGCTGCGTCCACACCCTGGATGAAGGTGCGCACGTAGTCGTTGGCCGGGTTGCGCAAAATATCGTCGGGCGTGCCTACTTGCTGCACCTGGCCGTCTTTCATGATGGCGATGCGGTCGCCAATGCGCATGGCTTCGTCGAGGTCGTGCGAGATGAAGACGATGGTGCGGCGTTTGACCTCTTGCAGGCGCAGCAGCTCGGACTGCATCTCGGTGCGGATGATCGGGTCGAGCGCGGAGAAGGCCTCGTCCATCAAGAGAATCGACGGGTCGGCCGCCAGCGCCCGGGCCAGGCCCACGCGCTGCTGCATGCCGCCGGAAAGCTCGTCCGGGTAGCTGGCACCCCAGCCGGCCAGGCCCACTTGTTCCAGCGCGGTTGCGGCAGCGGCCAGGCGCTCGGCGCGGCCTACGCCGGCCAGCTCCAGGCCAAAGGCGGTGTTGTCGAGCACGGTCAGGTGCGGCATCAGCGCGAACGATTGGAAGACCATGCTGATGTCCTTGCGGCGCAAGGCCCGCAGAGCGCGGTCGCTGAGCAGGCTGATGTCTTGCCCGTCCACCACGATGGCGCCGCTGGTGGGCTCGATCAGGCGGTTGAGCATGCGCACGAGCGTGGATTTGCCCGAGCCCGATAGGCCCATGACGACAAAGATCTCGCCGGCTTCGATCGTGAAATTGGCGTCGAACACGCCGATCGACTGGCCGGTCTGCTCGAGCACCTGTTTTTTGCTGGCGCCCTGGGCGATCAGCTCCAGCGCGGCTTTGGGGGAATCGCCGAACACCTTGTAGACATGTTCGATACGGATTTGTTTGGCCATAGTGGCACCTCCCTGGTTGTAATGGCTACAACGCCGGACGCGCAGCAAGGCGCGCAGTCCAGCACGGGACCGTGATTTCCTGAACCCTGATGCCGACAGCTCCGCCCGGCCGCCGAATGCGGCAGCCGTGGCAAGCCCTCGTGTGAGGGGCGGGACACAAATGTGACCAACTATTTCTGGCTTGTACCGGGCGTGCATGCCATGCGTTCGGCGCTCGGCAGGAGCGGCGCAAGGGTCGAGCCCAGGGTACAAGGTCTCTCGTGCGTGCGCCAAGAGGTCCGGTCTCGGAGGACTTGGCGCTACGCGAGCGCGGTGGGCACTGTCAAAAGGCCACCACGCCGGGGCATCAGGGCCGGGACAATCCGGCCGATTTGACGGACTCTGGCATGGCGCCAAAGACCCGACGGAGACGAACCGCACTGCAAGCGGGCAGCACGGTGATTACCTGCGTGGCAGGTTGTAAAACACCGCAACAGTATAAAGATAGCGTCCGAAAAAATCAAAGATATTCGGGTTCTATCCGGGCAAATGTCGCTCAAAATAGCTTGTATTGATCGGTGCAGGGCTTGCCACTTGCTCCGTTTTTGATAGTGTTTTCTGACCTTATATGGTCGTATCGGGTGAGGTGAGTTGTTACTGACCTGGGTGCGCAGTTGGTGTTAATTTTGTTACAAATTTTTATGCATCGAGCTGTCTGAAACTGCTGCTTCGCCCTGTGTGTTGGCTGAAGCGAGCGCTTGGCAGCGAATGAATGGGGTTTGCTGCGTTTTGCCAACCGTAGCTGCAAAAGGCGGATTGCGAGCCTCGCTCCAGGCGCAAAAAAGCCCCGCGAGCGGGGCTGTGGCGCAGGGCTGAGGGGCTCAGTGGTGCGCTTTGTGAGAGCTGCCTTCGGGGTGCAGGATGCGGTCGGTCCAGGCAATGGCCAGGGCCGAGAGCAGAAAGACGATGTGGATGATGGTCTGCCACATCAGCACTTTTTCGCTGTAATTGGCTGCGTTGATAAAGGTTTTCAGCAGGTGGATGGAGCTGATGCCGATGATCGACAGACCCAGCTTCACCTTGAGCACCGAAGCGTTGACATGGCCCAGCCATTCGGGCTGGTCGGGGTGGCCGTTGAGGTGCATGCGGCTGACAAAGGTTTCGTAGCCGCCGACGATCACCATGATCAGCAGGTTGGAGATCATCACCACGTCGATCAGGCCCAGCACCACCAGCATGATGATGGTCTCGTTGAGCGAGTGGATCTGCACGTCGGGCGAATAGCCCACGGCGGTGACGAGGATGCGCAGTGCCTCCTGGTTGCCGAAAGCGGCTTCCACCAGGTGCAGCAGCTCGACCAGAAAGTGCCAGACATAGACCAGCTGGGCGACGATCAGGCCCAGGTACAAGGGCAGTTGCAGCCAGCGGCTGGCAAAGATGAGGGCGGGCAAGGGACGCAGAGGCGCGTTCGATGGGTGGTTGGACATGCGAGTGGGCTGAAGTTGCAGAAAACTTCCTTCGCTGGCCTGAACAGTGGAGTCGGTTTTGGAGCAGCGGGCTGGCAAAAGCCTGTCTCCGGCCTGGAGTGCCAAGCCTGGCCCGCTGGAACATGCCGCAAAAGAGCGGCGCATTGTAGCGGGGTTCATCGGCTTGTAAGCGCGAGTAACTGGAAATTTTTTCTACCTGTTTCGCCCCGTGCTTTGGTTGCAGCAGATGGCAGTCAGGCTTTGCGCGCCTGCAGCAAAAACAGCGGGTAGCTGCGGCCGCTGGGGCGCTGGATTTGGGTGATTTCGCTGAAGCGGATGGCGCCAAAGCCGGCCTGCTCGGCCAGTGCTTGCAGGGCGGCGGGCGCAAAGCCGTGGTGGTGTACGCCTTTGGCGGCATTCTCTTCGGCACTGCCGTGGAAGCTGCCGTCTTCGGCATACAGATCGACCAGGGCCAGTTGGCCGCCTGGGCTCAGCAATCGGGCAAAGGCCTGCAGCAGCGCCGCGGTGTCAGGCACATGGTGCAGCGCCATGCAACTGACGATGGCGTTGTACTGGCCGGCGTGCGCGGGTGCGTAGTCCATCACATCGGCCAACACGGTTTGGATGTTGGCGTGGCCTTTGCCTTGCAGTACCTGCAGCATGGGCTCGGACAGATCGAGCGCCGTTACCTGGGCTACATGCGGCGCAATGGCGGTGGCTAGCAAGCCGGTGCCGGCGCCAAAGTCGAGCACCTGGTCGTCCGCTGCAAAGGCAACGCGCTCCAGCAGGCGCGGCGGTACCACCACCAGTTGCTGGCTGGTGGGGCGCTGGTCCCAGCGCTGGGCTTCGGTGTCGAAATGGCTCATAGGGTTAATCCGTGTTTTGGACGCTGGCGGCTGCAGCCCGCGTCTGGGGTGTTATAAATTTTGCTGATTCTGTGGCCCGGCGGGCAGCGCCATTGTCAGACGGTTGTAAGTGCGGCAGTCCACAGTAGCACCAAATTTCATACCTACAATGCTTGCAAAAGGAGACTGAGCGATGACAGCCAACAACCAAGGCACGATCGAATCCGTATTGGTGGAGAACCGCGTGTTCCCGCCTCCCGCCAGCCTGTCGCGCACCGCGCGCATCGGCAGCATGGAAGCTTACCAGGCGCTGTGCCAGGAGGCGGAGCAGGATTTCGAAGGCTATTGGGCCCAACGCGCCAAGCAACATGTGCAGTGGACCAAGCCCTTCACCCAGGTGCTGGACCAGAGCAACCCACCCTTCTTCAAGTGGTTCCACGACGGCGAGCTGAATGTCAGCGCCAACTGCCTGGACAAGCACATGGGCACGCCGGTCGAGCAAAAGACCGCCATCATTTTTGAAGCCGACGATGGCACCGTCACCAAGGTCACCTACAAAGAGCTGCTGGCGCGCGTCAGCGCGTTTGCCAATGCGCTCAAGGCGCAAGGTGTGCAAAAGGGCGACCGCGTGCTGATCTATATGCCGATGACGATCGAAGGCATTGTCGCCATGCAGGCCTGCGCCCGCATCGGTGCCACGCACTCGGTGGTGTTTGGCGGCTTCTCGGCCAAGGCGGTGAACGAGCGGGTTATTGATGCCGGTGCTGTGCTGATCATCACCGCCAATTACCAGATGCGTGGTGGCAAGGAGCTGCCGCTCAAGTCCATCGTGGACGAAGCGCTGGACATGGGCGGCTGCGATTCGGTCAAGAAAGTGCTGGTGTTCGAGCGCACCGCCTCGGCCTGGAACAAGGTGGCCGGCCGCGATGTGACCTTTGCCGAAGCCCTGGCTGGCCAAAGCAACGATTGCGCGCCAGTGGCGGTGAACGCCGAGCATCCGCTGTTCATCTTGTACACCAGCGGCTCCACCGGCAAGCCCAAGGGCGTGCAGCACAGCTCGGGCGGCTACATTCTGTGGGCCAAGATGACGATGGAGTGGACCTTTGACGTCCAGCCCAGCGATGTCTTCTGGTGCACGGCCGACATCGGCTGGATCACCGGCCACACTTATATCGCCTACGGCCCGCTGGCCGCTGGCGCGACCCAGGTGGTGTTTGAAGGCGTGCCCACCTTCCCGGATGCGGGCCGCTTCTGGCAGATGATCGAGCGCCATGGCGTGAGCATTTTCTACACCGCGCCTACCGCTATCCGCTCGCTGATCAAGGCGGCCGATTCGGACGAGAAGGTGCACCCCAAGAACTGGAACCTGAGCAGCCTGCGCATTCTGGGCTCGGTCGGCGAGCCGATCAACCCCGAAGCCTGGATGTGGTACTACAAAAACATCGGCGGCGAGCGCTGCCCGATTGTCGACACCTTCTGGCAGACCGAGAACGGCGGCCACGTCATCACCCCGCTGCCAGGCGCCACGCCGCTGGTGCCGGGCAGTTGCACGCTGCCGCTGCCAGGCATCATGGCCAAGATCGTCGACGAAACCGGCAAGGAACTGCCCAACGGCACCGGCGGCATTCTGGTGATCTCCAAGCCCTGGCCGTCGATGATCCGCACCATCTGGAACGACCCGGAGCGTTTCAAGAAATCGTATTTCCCTGAAGAGATGGGTGGCAGCATCTACCTGGCCGGCGACGGCGCGGTGCGCAGCGAAGACCGCGGCTACTTCCGCATCACCGGCCGCATTGATGACGTGCTGAACGTCTCGGGCCACCGCATGGGCACGATGGAAATCGAATCCGCCCTGGTCGCCAAGACCGACCTGGTGGCCGAAGCCGCCGTGGTGGGCCGCCCCGACGACATGACGGGCGAAGCCATCTGCGCCTTCGTGGTGCTCAAGCGCAGCCGCCCCACCGGCGACGAAGCCAAGCAAATCGCCAAGCAGCTGCGCGACTGGGTAGCCAAGGAAATCGGCCCCATCGCCAAGCCCAAGGACATCCGCTTCGGCGACAACCTACCCAAAACCCGCAGCGGCAAGATCATGCGCCGCCTGCTGCGCTCCATCGCCAAGGGCGAAGCCATCACCCAAGACACGAGTACGTTGGAAAACCCAGCGATCTTGGATCAGTTGTCGGAGAACAACTGATCCAAGTGCACCGCTGCGCGCTTGCAGCTTTGCAGGGAGGGGATTGCTCATTTGGCACAGTGCCATGTGATGCGCTCACCTCCATCCAGTCCCTCCGATCCCGATCCCTTGCCCCAAAACAAAAGCCCGCTTCGCCGGGCTTTTTTGTCTGCTCCATCAGCGGCCAGCGCCCACCCGGCAGCGCTGAGAGGCATAAAAACCATAGCAAGCATTCTTTGCAAACACCTGTGTCGGCTGACAACGGCGGCCTGTTGTGCGTGGTAAGGTGCGCGCATTGCACAACAACAAGGCTGTTCTGCCATGCGAACCATACTTTTACTCATCATTGCCGTGCTGATCGGCGGCCTGGCGGCGCTGAACTGGGAAGTTCTGTCGGCGCCCTCCGAAGTGAACCTGGGCCTGAGCACCATCCACGCGCCATTGGGCATTCTGATGCTCGGGCTGACGGTGCTGCTGTGCGTGCTTTTTATTGCCTACGTGCTGTCTTTGCAAGGCTCGGTGATGCTGGAGGCGCGCCGCCACAACAAAGAGATGACGGCGCAGCGCGAGCTGGCCGACAAGGCCGAAGCCTCGCGCTTTACCGAGCTGCGCCAGGTGCTGGAGCGCCAACACGCCGAAGGCCAGGCGGCACTGATGGCGCGCATGGGCGAGCTGGAATCGCACCTGATCGCCCGCGTGCAAGAATCCGACAACAGCAATGCAGCCTATATTGGTCAGCTGGAAGACCGCATCAAGCACGGCGAGCCCGGAACGCGCAGCGGCTTCTGAAGCACCGCTTCTGTCATCCAGAAACACCAAGAGCTACCGCATGCGGTAGCTCTTGTTATTTGGGCTGCTGGCAGATTGCGCTTTGCTATTTATAAGCAGGCCGCTGTAACTCGCGGCCGCAGGCGCGCACTGCTTACTTCAGCGACAGCACCCAGTTGGCCAGCGCCTTGGCGTCGGCCTCGTTGACCTGGGTGTTGGCGGGCATGGGCACGGGGCCCCAGACGCCGGAGCTGCCTTTTTGGATCTTTTGCGCCAGCATGTCGGCGGCGCCGGCCTGGCCGCCAAATTTCTTGGCCACATCCTTGAACGAAGGTCCCACCACCTTTTTGTCGACAGCATGGCAGGCCATGCAATTCTTGGCTTGGGCCAGGGCCTGATCTGCCCACGCCGGTGCGCTGGCACCGAGGGCCAGAGCCGTGGCAAGCAGGATACTTTTCATCGTGCGATCTCCATCGTTTAAGGTACATTTGATTCTAATGTGCCCTGGGGGGAACATACCCGCGACGAGGGATTTCGCGTGTAGGAGGAAATTGCAATGCTGTTTTTGATACTGGGCGTGGTGCTGCTCGCACTGAAGTACCTGGAAATTGGCCCGGTGGCCCTGTGGGCCTGGTGGATGGTGCTGGCGCCTTTCGGGCTGGCCGTGCTGTGGTGGGCCTGGGCCGACTGGTCGGGCTATACCAAGCGCAAAGCCATGCAAAAAGAAGATGCCAAAAAGGCGGCCCGCATCGCCAAAGCCAAGGACGCCATGGGCCAAGGCCTGCACCGCCGCCGCTGAGTGCTGATAAAACCCTGGTAAAACCGCCGCTTGGGCGGTTTTTTCATTGCGGCTTTCCCGAAGCGGGCAGGGGCACAGGAACCTGAGTGTCTCGCAGGCTGTACGCAGTGCGCCATAATTGCCCACAACCTGGCGCGCACTCAAGAGGTACCCGCCGACTTGCCCCGCTGGCGGGTGGTTCACCGCCGCCACTGGCACCGTGCAAGACTGGCTTTGTTTCTTATTGTTTATCTGATCCATCACCACGATGCCCGCATACCGTTCCAAAACCTCTACCGCCGGCCGCAATATGGCTGGTGCCCGTTCGCTGTGGCGCGCCACCGGCATGAAGGATGGCGACTTCTCCAAGCCCATCATTGCCGTTGTCAACTCGTTCACCCAGTTTGTGCCCGGCCACGTGCACCTCAAGGACCTGGGCCAGCTGGTGGCTCGCGAGATTGAGGCGGCGGGCGGCGTTGCCAAAGAGTTCAACACCATCGCCGTGGACGACGGCATCGCCATGGGCCATGACGGCATGCTGTACTCGCTGCCCAGCCGCGAGGTGATTGCAGACTCGGTGGAATACATGGTCAACGCACATTGCGCAGATGCCATGGTTTGCATCTCCAACTGCGACAAGATCACCCCCGGCATGCTGATGGCTGCCATGCGCCTGAACATTCCCGTGGTCTTCGTCTCCGGTGGCCCGATGGAAGCGGGCAAGGTGCGCCTGGCCGTGCCTGCTGCTGATGGCAGCAAAACCATCCAGATCAAGAAGCTCGACCTGATCGACGCCATGGTGATGGCCGCCGACAGCAAGGTGAGCGACGCCGATGTGGCCGAAGTGGAGCGCTCCGCTTGCCCCACCTGCGGTTCGTGCTCGGGCATGTTCACCGCCAACTCCATGAACTGCCTGGCCGAAGCGCTGGGCTTGGCGCTGCCAGGCAACGGCACCGTGGTGGCAACGCACTCGGACCGCGAGCAACTCTTCAAGCGCGCCGGCCGTCTGGCCGTGGAACTGTGCCAGCGCTACTACGAGCAGGAAGACGAAACCGTGCTGCCACGCGCAGTCGGCTTCAAGGCTTTCGAGAACGCGATGACGCTGGATATCGCCATGGGCGGTTCTACCAACACCATCCTGCACTTGCTGGCGATTGCGCAAGAAGCCGGTATCGACTTCACCATGGCCGATATCGACCGCCTCTCGCGCACCGTGCCGCAGCTGTGCAAGGTGGCGCCCAACACCAACAAGTACCACATCGAAGACGTGCACCGCGCAGGCGGCATCATGGCCATCCTGGGCGAGCTCGATCGCGCTGGCAGGCTGCACACCGATGTGCCCACCGTCCATGCCAAGACCATGAAGGACGCGCTCGAGCAGTGGGACATCACCCGCACCAGTGACGAAGCCGTCAAGACCTTCTACATGGCTGGCCCTGCTGGCATCCCCACGCAAGTGGCTTTCAGCCAAAGCACCCGTTGGCCCAGCCTCGACACGGATCGCGCCGAAGGCTGCATCCGCTCGTATGACCACGCTTTCTCCAAAGAAGGCGGCCTGGCCGTGCTCAAGGGCAACATCGCGCTGGACGGCTGCGTGGTGAAGACCGCCGGCGTGGACGATTCCATTCTGGTGTTTGAAGGCCCTGCACACGTCGTCGAGTCGCAAGACGAAGCCGTGGAAAACATCCTGGCTGACAAGGTCAAAGCAGGCGACGTGGTCGTCGTGCGCTACGAAGGCCCCAAGGGTGGCCCCGGCATGCAGGAAATGCTCTACCCCACCAGCTACATCAAGTCCAAGGGCTTGGGCAAGGCCTGCGCTTTGCTGACCGACGGCCGCTTCTCGGGCGGTACCTCGGGCTTGTCGATCGGCCACTGCTCGCCCGAAGCTGCTGCTGGCGGCAATATCGGCCTGGTGCAAAACGGCGACCGCATCCGCATCGACATCCCCAACCGCACCATCAACGTGCTGGTGAGCGACGAAGAGCTGGCCAAGCGCCGCGAAGCGCAAAACGCCGCCGGCTGGAAGCCCAGCAAGCCACGCCCCCGCAAGGTATCCACTGCGCTCAAGGCTTACGCCAAGCTGGTGACCTCGGCCGACAAGGGCGCCGTGCGCGACGTGACGCTGTTGGACGACTGATTGACGACCGCACTGCCGTGCCTGCAGTGCGGTAGGGGGCGAGTAATCGTTCTGAACCGCGTTGCAGACCAGCTGCCATGATCACCGTCTGGAAACTGCCGCAATCCTCAGGGATTCGGCAGTTTTTGTTTTTTGCGCAGTTGCGGCTTTGTCCACTCACTCGCGCAGGCAGGGGAAGGAATTGCTGTACATCTGCCAATAGACAAAGGCCTTGATGTAGACGCTTGCCCAGACAACGAGCAGCGCAGTCAGTAGCACGCCGATCCGCCAGCGCAGGCGATGGTCCTTGATGACCGATTCGACATGGCTTTTCTCGACTCTGCCTGTGAGAACGCCTATCACGCGTTGTTGGGTGATGAATTCCAGTAACAGCAACAGCACCGCGGCAAAGACGAATGTCCAGGCCCGGTGGCTCCAGGCGCATATGGAAAACGCGGAACTCGTTTTGTAGAAAAACATTGCCACACTGGCGGCAAGAATGAGCGCCACCCATTTGAGGGTATAGGTGTTGAAGAGTGCGCGAATAAAGCGCTGGGTCACATAAGTGATATTGAGGCCTGCCAGCCAAGTAATTTGGCCTTGTGCGGCCTCTGCAGCTTCCTTGACCTTTTCAGGGGAGGCGTCCGGGTAGGTAGAAAATGTCTTGGCATAGGCATTCTTTTGAAATTTGTCGAAGCCTGTCAGCAGTTTGTTGGCGCGATGGGGGCTGAATGGATAACCCGAGTCCACCTGTTTCTCAAAGTCCTTGGTGTTGGTGTCATGGATTTGGGAAAAAATATCCCCGTGGTCCAGAATCTCGCCTTGCTCACCAAAACTGAAGAGGGTGTGGGAGGCGCGAGCATATTTCAGCGTCGCTTTCTGAATGCTCAGATCGAACTGGTAGGTGCTGGTGACTTCGGATTCTCCCGCCTCATGGCTGCATCCCGACATGGTTCCATACTGGGCAACGGAGCGGATGGGTATTTTCTGGCCGATGAGTTTTTCCAGCTTCTTGTCCTGCACGTTGCCGAACATCTCTTCGCTGAGGTTGACGGTGGCGGTGATGCGCCCTGTGACATGCTCGCAGCCGGTGGCCCCGCATTGCTTGCATTGGCTTGTTCCGGTGGTGCCGCAGTTGCGGCAGTCCACCCTGCCGTTACCGCCGCAGCCGCCACAGGTAACTTGGCCATCGGATTGGCAATTTTGGCAGCGCACGCGTCCAGTCACATTGCAGGTCTGGCAGCGGTAGTCAACCGGCCTGGCGCGTGATTCAAAGCTGTTGGTCTGCGGGTTCCAGACCGATTCCTGAACATGTTCATAGCGAATCGGCTTGCCGTGGCAACTTGGGCAGGTGAGGCTGGTGGTGCCATTGCAGGCACCGCAGGTGTAGCGCCCGTGGCCGCCGCAATCACCGCAGCGCAGACTGCCATGCCCCGCACATTTCTGGCATTGCAGATGGCAGGCGCCTTCACAGGCCTGGCAGACCCGCTCGTAACCGATGGCTCGGCCCTGGTTAGAGAGAAAAGCTTCCGGTTTGAGCAGCCGGCGATAAGTTCCGTCGCTGCTGTGGGCCCAGTCGCTCAGGCGTTTGGGGCGGTCATGTTGGAGCGCGAAAAGGGAGATGCCCAATTGGAGTGAAAAAGCCGCTGGGTCGGCGACGGGTGAGATGTTGGCGGGGAGTTTTCCCGGCTGCGTGTCCTTCTCGATCTCGAATACCACGGACTGCTTGACGACGACGGTGACGGGTTCGGTCAGTGCGATCTGCGCTACGGTTTCTTGAATATCGTGCTCGTCTGAACCACTGATTTCTGCCAAGTCAGCCCTGATCTTTTCAAGAATCGCCATTGGTCGCTCCGTGCTTGTGTTTTATTTGGAATCCATGCGGTCGCTTTGAAATATGCAACGCGGCCACCTGAAAGCAAGATGACAGCGATTGGCAGATATTGCCGGGTGTCGAGGCTGAAGCTTGAAAGTGTTCGTGGTTCACTGCCATTGCAAGCTATGAAGCGCCTGCTGTAGCGCTGGGATAGCCTCTCAGCGGTAAATCAAAAGACACAGATCTATTTAGCGCCTTTATACAAGCGTTTCCTGAGTCTGAAGCACTGGCTCAAAAACTTCACTTGATAGGCTTGTCTCTGAGGCGACCATGTGGAGCAACTGGTGCGCTGCGATCCAGCCATAAAGTCGCCCTGCATGCTCTTTTGGGGTGGTGTGGGTAATTATTTGCTTTTTGTTCCAAAGCAAGCTGCTTTCAAGCAGGCTTGCTGAGAATTTGTGCTTCTTCAAGCCCGGTCACTGAGCAGGAGTTTTTGCATGACGCCCACCGAAGCACGACACACTTTGGAGCTGCTGGCCCAGGGCCTGCACCCGCAAACGCTGCAAGCCCTGCCGGCCAGCGAGGCACTGGAGGCACCGCAGGTGATTCGGGCGCTGTTCATGGGCGCGCGGGCGCTGGCTTTGGTGAGCGATGGCCGCAAGCTCGATGAACCCGCTGTGGTAGCGGACGCACCTGCAGTGCCGCGCCAGCGCCCGGCCAAGGCAGGCAAGGGCTGGGCCACTGATGAGGATGAGCAACTGGCGCAGGCCTTTGATGCGGGCACGGCGATCAAGGAGCTGGCTATCACGCACGAGCGCAGCCGAGGCGCCATTCGCGCCCGTTTGATGAAGCTGGGCAAGATCAGCGATTAGAACGTGTTCACGATCTCTACGCAGTCGCGGCGCGAGGAGATCGTAAACACGTTCTTGGGCCGCGCCCGCCCAGCCGTGGCGTTTACCAGCGCAGGCAAATCTTGCCAAAGTGCTGGGCGCTCACCTGGTGGGCAAAAGCCTCGGCTATTTGCTCCAGCGGGTAGCTGCTGTCGATCACCGGGCGCAGCGGCAACTGGTTCAGCGCACGCACCATGTCTTGCTGGTGTTCGCGGCTGCCAACGATCAGGCCCTTGAGGGTTTGCTGCTTGCGCATCAGCTCCACGGTGGGCACAGCGCCGGCAAATCCGGTCAACACACCAATCAGTGCAATATGGCTGCCAGGCGCGCAGGCGCGGATGGACTGCGGCAAGGTGCCGGGGCCGCCTACTTCCACCACAATGTCGGCGCCACGGCCGCCGGTGGCGGCGAGCACGGCGTCGCCCCATTCAGGTTGGTCGCGGTAGTTGATGACCTGGTCGGCTCCCAGTGCCAGCAGGCGCTCAGCCTTGGCGGCGCTGGAGGTGGTGGCGATCACGCGTGCGCCCATGGCCTTGGCCAGTTGCAGCGCCCAGATGGAGACACCGCCCGTGCCCAGCACCAGCACCGTGTCGCCGGCCTGGATCTGGCCGTCCACCACCAAGGCGCGCCAGGCGGTCAGGCCGGCGGTGGTGATGGTGGCGGCTTCTTCGTGCGTATAGCCGGCAGGTGCGTGGGTGAAGGCGTTGGCCGCTGTGGTGATCAGCTCTCGGGCCATGCCGTCAACACCGTCGCCGGGCACGGTGGCAAAGGTGTAAGGCACGTTGCGGCCCGCTTGCCACAAAGGGAAGAAGCAAGACACCACGGCATCGCCCACCGCAAACTCGCTCACGCCAGCGCCTACGGCGGTCACCACGCCTGCGCCATCGGCCATGGGAATGCGGCCGTCAGCGGTGGGTGCACGGCCCAGTACCACAGCCAAGTCGTGGTAGTTGAGCGAGCTGGCATGCAGGCGCACTTGGATTTCGCCCGCCTGCGGAGCGGCAGGCGCGGGCAGGTCGGCGAGGCGGAGTTGGTCCAGGCCGCCGGGTGCGGCGAGTTGAATGGCTTTCATGGCAATCCTTGTGGAATGGAGAGTGGCAATCTGCGGCTGCAATGCGCAACCGACCGCTGCATGATGCCAAGCCAGCGGCTTTTCGGCCAGAACCAACATATTTGTGGGCCAGTATTAAAAAGGGTAGTCATGCACAGGGCTTGGCTTGCGGCTAGCATGGCAGGCAAATCATGGGCCCAGGAGGACGGTATGAAACGCCTGAACAGCAAGAGCGGATGCGCAGTGGAAGTGACTTTGTCGGTGATGGGCGGCACCTGGAAGCCGATTGTGCTTTTCCACCTGTTGCACGGCCAAAAGCGCTTCAGCGAGCTGGCGCGCGCCATTCCCAATGTGACCCAGCGCATGCTGACCCTGCAACTGCGCGAGCTGGAAGAGGCCGGCATGGTGACCCGCACCGTGCACGCCGAGGTACCACCCAGGGTGGATTACGAGCTGACCGAGATGGGCCAGAGCCTCAAGCCCGTGCTGACGGCTATGCGCGATTGGGGCCAGGCCTACGCGCAAAGCCGTGAGCTGGCGCCAGAGCTGCAGGCCGAGTGCGCTGCAGCTGTTTGACAAGCGCAGCGCTGAGGCCGCCGCCGGGATCGGCCCCATAAACACGCTTGCCAACCCGGGTGTGCAACGCTGGGGATAATGCCTGCGTTTGCCACAGCCGCCGGAGTTTTGCCCATGCCCTCTCGTTTGTCCTCGCTGTTTGCTCTGCGCCGGCGGGCGCTGTGTGCTGCGGCCTTGCTGGCGCTGGGTGTTGCAGGGCCGCAGGCCGCGCAGGCCAAAGAGGCTGCGGCCGCTTATCCGCAGCAGCCGATCAAGCTGATTGTGCCGTTTGCCCCTGGCGGCTCGACCGATATTGTGGCGCGGCTGCTGGCCGAAGCGCTGCACGGCATTCTGGGCCAGGCCGTGGTGGTGGAGAACAAAGCGGGCGCTGCCGGACTGATTGGCACCGAGGCCGTGGTGCGGGCGCAGCCCGATGGCTACACCTTGGGTGTGGGCACCATCAGCACGCTCGCGGTCAACACCGTCATGCTCAAAGCAGCGCGGCACGATCCCTTGCAAGAGCTGGCGCCCATCAGCACCGTGGCACAAATCCCTTCGGTGTTTTCCACCCATCCGAGCCTGGCGGTACAAGATTTTCCGGCCTTTGTCGCCACCATGCGCGCCCGGCCTGAGCACTACACGATCGGCTCGTCCGGCGTGGGCTCGATCGGCCATTTGATTGCTGCGTCGATGAACCAGACCCTGGGTATCCAGATGCGCCACATTCCGTACAAAGGCCAGGGGCCGGTGGTCAACAGCGCGCTGGCGGGCGAAACCCAGGTGCTGAGTGATCAGTACCCTTCGTCAAGCCAGCTGGTGCAATCGGGCAAGCTGGTGCCGTTTGCCGTAGCGGCCGAGCGGCGCTTGCCCGCCTTGCCGCAAACGCCCACTTTGGCTGAGCTCGGCTACCCGCAGCTCAACCAGTTGGCCATTACTTGGCTGGGTGTGGTGGCGCCTGTGCACACGCCCAAACCAGTGCAAGAGCGCTTGGCCGCTGCCGTGCGGCAAGCTTTGGAGCAGCCCGCCGTGCAAGAGCAGTTGGCCAAGCTGGGTGTGCAGCCCATGCCGGGCAGCCCGGCCGAGTTTGCGCGGCTGATTGGCCAGACGCGCCAGCAGGTGCAGCAGATTGTGGAGCAGCAGCATATTCCGGCCTACTGAGGGCCTGAGTGCGGCCACCGGCGCCGCGCTTTTCATGAAGCTTTGGTAATACTGCGGAAAACCACTTCCTCTCTGGTGCGTAGCGCACTAGAATCCGCGCCAACCCTTTTCAACAGGAGACTTGCTGTGGACTCACCGAGTTGTTGGCTCGCCGCCAACGCACCACAGGCAAGGTAAACACCAGCGTCGCGCTGGTCGCTGCCTGGCCTGAACACCCAGGCAGGCAGCAATCGGAGCGGTAGCCACCGCCTCCGCTGCCTCCCCCCAACCACTGAGAACCTGCGCGGCGGCACGGCTGCTGGCAGGCGGGGAGCATGAGATGCAAACCATGAACTTGCTGCATGGATGGAGCCGCGTTTCGCGCAGGCGCCAGGTATTTTTTTCGCCAGCGCAAAAGCTGGCGCCCATGGACCCCTTCAGTCGAGCGTGCTGATCCTCGCCCGGTGTCGTGCTGCGCGCATGCGCAGTGCCGGCCGGATCCCCGCGTTCACATGATCACCAGGCAGGGCCCGGACGCCACTGCCTATTGGAGGGCAAGCCATGTTGGCTACGCTGAAAAACCATTTCGTCGACTTTCTGCGCTCGCGCCATTGGGCCACGCATTTCCGCCGCATTCCCATGCTCGATCAGCTGGCCCGGACGCCAACCGATCTGCGTATTCCTCCGGCCTTGGGGGAGCGCTTGCGCGCGGCCGCGACGGCCGAGCCGGCGCAGTTGCTGCACGACCTGGGCAGCTCCAGCGATGGCCTGGATGTGGCAAGCGTCGAGGCGATTCGTGTCACCGCTGGCTGGAACACCATCGCCCAGGACAAGCCCATGTCGGCCGCAGAGCATTTGTGGCTGTGCTTTCGCACGCCCTTCAACCTGCTGCTGACCTTGCTGGCCATGGTCTCGTGGGTGACCGAAGACATGAAGGCCACCATCGTGATCGGCTCGATGGTGCTCTTGGCCACCGTGCTGCGCTTTTGGCAGGAGGGGCGGGCCAACAAAGCGGCCGCCGCCCTACAGGCCATGGTGTCGAACACTGCCACCGTGCTGCGCCGCAAGGCGCTGACGGTGGAGGAGGATGCGGAGCTGGATGTTGCCCGTGATGCCCGGCCTTCGGGATTTCCCACAGTGTATGCAGCGCTGGAGCTGGCCGTGCGCGAGCTGGTGCCGGGTGATGTCATCAAGCTCTCGGCCGGCGACATGGTGCCCGCCGACTGCCGTTTGCTGCTGGCCAAAGACCTGTTCCTGGCCCAGTCGGCGATGACCGGTGAATCCATGCCGGTGGAGAAATACGCCAGCTTGCAAGGGGGCGATGCCAGCAATCCGGTGGAGTTGGACAATATCGTGTTCATGGGCACCAATGTGGTCTCGGGTGCGGGGACTGCCGTGGTGGTGGCCACGGGCAACCATACCTACCTGGGGGCTTTGGCAGGCCGCGCCACCGCCATGGATCGTGCCCCCACGGCTTTTCAGACCGGTGTCAACAAAGTCAGCTGGGTGCTGATCCGCTTCATGATGGTGATGGTGCCGCTGGTCTTTGTGCTCAACGGTTTTACCAAAGGCGACTGGACCGAGGCCTTGCTGTTTGCGCTGTCGGTGGCGGTGGGGTTGACGCCCGAGATGTTGCCGATGATCGTGACCGCCACGCTGGCCAAGGGGGCGGTGTTTCTCTCGCGCAAGCAAGTCATCGTCAAGCGCCTCGATGCGATCCAGAACTTTGGTGCCATGGACGTGCTGTGCACCGACAAAACCGGCACCCTGACGCAAGACAAGATCTTTCTGGCCCAGCATCTGGATGCCTGGGGCGACGAATCGCAGTATGTGCTGGACCTGGCGTACCTCAACAGCTTCTACCAGACCGGCTTGAAGAACCTGCTGGATGTCGCCGTGCTGGAGCATGCCGAGCTCCAGCAGGTGGTGGAGCGCCATGCCAAGGTGGACGAGATTCCGTTTGACTTTGTTCGCCGTCGCATGTCGGTGGTGGTGACGCAAGGGGATGCCTGCCATACCCTGATCACCAAGGGCGCGGTGGAGGAGATTTTGCATGTATGCACCTCGGTGCGTGCAGCGGAGGGCGTTATCGCCTTGGACGCAGGCTTGCGCGCCCGCATCACGGCGGTGACCGAAGATCTCAACGGCCAGGGCTTGCGGGTGGTGGCCGTGGCGACCCGTGACACGGCATCGAGCCAGCAAAGCTATGGCGTGGCCGATGAGGCCAACATGGTGTTGTGCGGTTTTGTGGCCTTCATCGACCCGCCCAAAGAGAGCACGGCACCGGCTTTGCAAGCGCTGACCGAGCATGGCGTGAATATCAAGGTGCTGACCGGAGATAACGCTGCGGTGACGGCCAAGGTGTGCAAAGAAGTGGGGATGACCCAGCAGGCACTGGTGCTGGGCGGTGCGATCGAGCAGATGGACGATGCCGAGCTCGCAAAAGTGGTGGAGAGCCACAATATTTTTGCCAAGCTCAGCCCCGCGCACAAGGAGCGCATTGTGCGCATGCTCAAGGCCAACGGCCATGTGGTGGGCTTTCTGGGGGATGGCATCAACGATGCGGCGGCGCTGCGCACGGCCGATATCGGCATCTCGGTGGACACGGCGGTGGATGTGGCCAAGGAGGCGGCCGACATTATTTTGCTGGAGAAGAGTCTGATGGTTTTGGAGCAGGGCGTGCAAGAGGGGCGGCGCACTTTTGCCAACATGCTCAAATACATCAAGATGACGGCCAGCTCCAACTTTGGCAACGTGTTCTCGGTGCTGATCGCCAGTGCTTTCATCCCCTTTCTGCCCATGCTGCCGCTGCAGCTGCTGGTGCAGAACCTGATTTACGACGTCTCGCAAACGGCGATACCTTTCGACCATGTGGACGAAGAACTGATTGCGCATCCGCAGCGCTGGAACCCGGCCGATGTGGGGCGCTTCATGGTGTTTTTCGGCCCGATCAGCTCGGTGTTTGATGTGGCGACCTTTGTGCTGATGTGGCAGGTATTTGGCGCCAACTCGCCAGACAAGCAGACGCTGTTCCAGTCAGGCTGGTTTGTGGTGGGGCTGCTCACCCAGTCGCTGATCGTGCACATGATCCGCACCGCCAAGATTCCGTTCCTCCAAAGCCGGGCGGCCTGGCCGGTGGCCTTGATGACGGGGGCGGTGATTGCCATGGGCATCTTTTTGCCGATGGGGCCGCTGGCGCCTTACTTCAAGCTGCAACCCCTGCCTGGCAGCTATTTTGTCTACCTGGTACTGATCGTGCTGGCCTATATGGGTCTTACGCAGGTCATGAAGCGCTGGTATATCCGGCGTTATGGCTGGCAGTAGGCCTGCCCGTTTTGTATTGCTCAAACCGAAGGGGACGATGTGGAAGCCTTGAAGTTCATGCAGCCCGATTCGCTGCTCAATACCTTGATCAGCCTGGTCACCGCCTTTGTGCTGGGCGGCGCCATAGGCTTGGAGCGCCAATACCGCCAGCGCACAGCCGGATTGCGCACCAATGTGTTGGTGGCCGTGGGCGCGGCTATTTTTGTGGACAGCGCCAACACGATTGCGGGCGCCGATGGCGCCGTGCGGGTGATGGCCTACGTGGTCTCAGGTATCGGCTTTCTGGGCGCGGGCGTGATCATGCGCGAAGAGGGCAATGTGCGCGGTTTGAACACCGCGGCCACGCTGTGGGGATCGGCTGCGGTCGGTGCGGCTGCGGGGGCTGATTTGATCGTCCAGGCGGTGATGGGGACAGTGCTGGTGCTGGCTGCCAATACCTTGCTGCGCCCGCTGGTGAACACCATCAACCGCAAGCCCCTGGATGTCGAGGCCACCGAGGTCACCAATGCCGTGTTCGTGGTGGCCGAGCGCAGGCACCAGCGGCTGGCGCTGGCCATGCTGCAAGACACGCTGGAGCGCCATGGTTTGCCGCCCGGTGACATCGATATCCAGCCCTTCGGTGAGGCCGAGGTGGTGATCGAGGCCACGCTGGCGGTGCAATCGGTGCACGGTGAAGAGCTCGACGCGTTGATGCAGCAGCTGGGCTCGCGCCCGGGTATCAACCAAGCCTATTGGAGCCCGAGCACACGCGACTGATGGGGCCCCAGTTCAGGCATCAAACGCAAAGCCCACGCCGTAGACCGAGCGGATGCATTCGGCTTCGTCGCCCATCACGGCGCGCAGTTTTTTGCGCAGGTTTTTGATGTGGCTGTCGATGGCGCGGTCGCTCACTTCCAGCGCATCGGCATAGGCCAGATCCAGCAACTGGCTGCGCGGGTAGATCTTGCCGGGGTGGCGCTGCAGAATGTGCAGCAGCGTGAATTCGCGCCGGGTCAGCCCCAGATCGTGGCCGCGCCAGCTGGCCTGGCAGGTGGCTTCGTCCAGGTTCCAGACGCAGGCGGGCTCGGCCAGGGTGCTGCCGACTCCTTGGTTGCGGCGCAGCACCACCTTCACGCGGGCCACCAGCTCGCGCGGCGAAAACGGTTTGCAGATGTAGTCGTCTGCGCCCATTTCCAGGCCCACCAGGCGGTCCACTTCTTCGACCTTGGCGGTCAGGCAGATCACCGGGCAAAGCTGGCGTGCGCGGCATTCGCGCAGCAGCGTCAGGCCGTCGGTGCCGGGCAGCATCAAATCCAGAATGGCCAGTGCGGGCGGGCGCGCTATCAATGCGGCCAGGGCTTGTGAGCCATTGGCGTGGTGCTCGACCTCAAAGCCGGCGTGTTGCAGATAGTCGATCACCACCGAGGCGATATCGGCCTCGTCTTCGGCGTAGAGAATGCGGGGAGCAGGGGAAGTCATACAGGGGCCTCGATCAAAGGCAGAACCAGGGTGATGCGCAAGCCGCCGAGCGCTGAGGCCTGCGCCTGCAGCTGGCCGCCATGGGCTTGCACAATGCTTTTGCAGATGGCCAGGCCCAGGCCCGAGCCGCCGCTGGCGCGGTTGCGCGAGGCTTCCACGCGGTAAAAGCGTTCAAAAATGCGGGGCAGATCGGCGGCTGGCACGCCCGGTGCGCTGTCGTCGATATGCAGCTCTATCCAGCGCTGGCGTGCGGCACCGGTGCCGGTTTGCTGCACCTGGGCGCTGATGGCCACGCTGCCCGGCGCATCGGTGTAGCGCAGATTGTTCTCGAACATATTGCCCAGCACCTGGTGCAGTTGCGCGGCATTGCCTTGGACCCAGGCCGAAGGCAAGGTGTTGGCCAGTGTGCTGGCTGCTGGCAAGGCAATTTGTGCTTGCACAAAACGCATTTGCACGGCGTCGACGGCCTCCACAATCAGCGCCCGCAGATCGAGCGCCTGGGCCGCCGTTGCGTTGGGTGCCGTCAGCTGCAGCACGGGCGCGGCTTCTTCGGGTTGCACCACCAGCGTGCTGGGGATAGTGGCGCGCATGTCGGCCACCAGCTGTGTCAGGCGCATGGTTTGGCGGTGCAGGCGTTCGGCGGTGTGGCTGTCGAACTGGCGGATACCGTCCTGGATGGCTTCTATCTCGGCGCGCACGGCGGCCAGCGGCGTGCGCAGCTCGTGCGCCACCTGGGTGAGCCATTCGTTTTGTTGTGTTTGTGCTGTGTGCAGTTGCTCGGCCATATGGTTGAAGCGGCGCGCCAGCTGGCCGAGTTCGTCGTCGCCAACTGCGGAGATGCGGTAATCGAGCTGGCCCTGGCCGAATGCTTTGGCACCGGCCGACAACGCTTCGATCGGACGGATCCAGCGCCGGCTCAGCCACCAAGACAGAGCGCCGGCTACCAGCAAGCCCAGCGCAGCCGCCACCACCAAGAACAACATGTGCTCTTTGAGAAAAGCGCTGTCGATCTGGTTCTTCAAATCAGCAGGCGGCCCCAAAGTCAGGGTGCCGATGAGCTGGTGGTCGCTATTGAACAGCGGATTGGTGGCGCTGCCGCGCGGGCCTTTGACTCCGGCGATCAGCTGGCCCTGGGCATCGAGCAGGCCCAGGCGCTCGTGCAAAGGGTGGCGCTCTATGGGGCGCAAATCGGGTATTGGCACAATCGGCCCAACGCTGGCCCCTTTGGGTTTGCTTTCCTCAACGGATGGAGCGGCAGGCACGGCTGCTTGCGCGCCAAAGCGGGTCAGCGCGTTCCAGCGCTCGGCACTCAAGCCGCTCCAGTTTTGTGCTTTGGCGTACTCACGCTTGAGCTGGCTTTCCAAGTATTCGAGCCGGCCCAGCTCCACCTGCGCCACATAGGGCGCCAGGCCGCGTTGCAGGCTCCAGTAAGAAAAGCCGGCAAAGCCCAGCAGCAGGCCGAGCAGCAGCAGGACCATGGCCAGCAGGACGCGGGTTTGGAGGCGGGTAAAGCGCAGAGGCACGGGTGAATGTGGGGAGTGTTGAGAAAACAAAACGGGCAGACTCAATGCCTGCCCAACTATTGTCTTACACCGTACGTGGACAGGTGCAGAGTCCGAGCCAACCCGTTTAGAACGGACCAACCGAGGCCGTCCGTTTGGCGATCAATTGCCCTTTTTCTTTGCGGCACACGGCCTTGGCGGTTTTGCCCTGGTCTACTTTCAGTTCCACGGTATCGCCTTCTTTTTTACCTTGGCAAGCGGCAACAGCATCCGCTGCCGCTTGGCTGGGGCTGGCCGCATGGGCGCTGGCAGACAGGCCGCCAAGCAGCAAGGCGCCGCTGAGGGCCGCGCCGGACAGAAGCAGGCAGCTGAGTTCGATGGGTTTCATGGCTTTCCTTTCAGTCAAAAGATGGCTCTGCCGGAGGTTGAAAAACGATCTGCTGGAGGGCAGAAGGACTGGAGTGTGTCTTGCAGCGGGCGGCAGAGCCAATACAGTGACTGTAGAAGCCAAACTGGGAGGAAATTGGGGGAAGTCGTGGAGCTTGTGACAAAGCGCAAAAGCTTGGCGATGCCCGCAACTGTCGGGCTTTGCGCAGCCCATGGCGTGTTTTGACGGCGTTTGGCTTGCCAAGCGTCGGCGCAAAGTAATGCAAAGCCGCGTGTCGTATGCGGCGCTTGATCAGCTGGAGGCGGGCGAGAGTGGGTAGGCAGCCACCACGCTGCCTTCGGTATTGCGGGCGGCGATACGTTGCACTACGCGCTCTGGCTCGGTCAGCAGACCTTGCTCGAAAGCAATCGTGTGCCAATGCGCGCAAACGCGCAGCAGCTCGCCGGGTTGCAGCAGAAAATCAGGGCGCGAGGGCTTGCCGTAAGCTTCGTTGCCAGTAGCAAAGGTTTCGTAGAGCAGCAAGCCGCCGGGCGCTACGCTGGCCAGAATCTGCGGCCACAGCGGGCGCCACAAATAGTGGGTCACCACCACCGCGTCAAACTGCTGGCCGGGCAGCGGCCAGGGCGCGTTTTCGATATCGGCCAACAGCCATTGGCCGGACAGGCTCGCTTGCAGATCTTCGATGGCTGTGCGGTCGCGGTCCACGCCCGTCACTTGCAGGCCCAGCGATTGCAAATAGCGCGCATGGCGGCCGCTGCCGCAAGCCACGTCCAGCACCCGGCTGTTGGCGGGCAGCAGCGGTGCAAAGCGGGTAATCCAGGGCGAGGCTTGCATGCGCAGAGCGCTGGCTTCAAAAACAAGCCCAGACATGGTCTGCCATGCGCACCATGAACTCGGGCTGCGTGTACAGCATGAAGACCGCTGCCAGCACCGCCACAATCAGCGCCCACAGCACCACGCGCAGCCATGGACGGCTGGGTTGGACGGTGGGCAAGCTCTTGCTGGCGGTGTTGGGCATGGCGCTTAGTTTAAACAAAACCGTTTTCAAGCGGCCACGGGCCGGCGCTGCACCGGCGCTTCCTTGACCGGCAGATTTACCAGGCCGGCAAACACGCCCAGTGCAATGGACACGTACCAGACGGCGTCGTAGCTGCCGGTGTGGTCGTACAGATAGCCGCCGAGCCAGATGCCCAGGAAGCTGCCGATCTGGTGGCTGAAGAACACAAAGCCGCTGAGCATGGACAAATGCTGCACGCCAAACACCTGGGCGATCACGCCGTTGGTCAGCGGCACGGTCGAGAGCCACAAAAAGCCCATCACGGCCGCAAACACATACACCGACCATGGCGACAGCGGCACCAGCAAAAAGACGATGATGGCCAGCGCTCGGATGAAATAAATGCCCGAGAGCAGGTAGCGCTTGGCCACGCGCTGGCCCAGCGAGCCGGCCAGGTAGGTGCCGAAGATGTTGAACAGCCCGATCAGAGCCAGCGAATAGCTCGCCACGTGCGGCGGCAGGCCAAAATCTTTCAGGTAGCTGGGCATGTGCACGCCAATGAACATGACCTGGAAGCCGCAGACAAAATAGCCTGCGGTCAAAAACAGAAAGCTCGGGTTTTTGAAGGCTTCAGCCACGGCCTGCGCAATGGTTTGCTGCTGGCCGCCAGACCTGGCGTTTTTGAGCGCGTGGAAATTGGGCTCACGCAGCGCCAGCGCCATCGGAATGATGATCAGCACCAGCACCGCGCAGGCCACCAGCGCGTTGTGCCAGCCCAGGCTGGCGATCAACTGGCCTTCCACCGGCACCATGAAAAACTGGCCAAACGAGCCTGCCGCCGCCGCCACGCCCATGGCCCAGGAACGCTTGTCGGCCGGAATCTGGCGCCCGATCACGCCGTAGATCACGGCATAGGTGGTGCCGGTTTGCGCCATGCCGATCAGCAGGCCCGCCGTCAGTGCAAACATGATGGTGTTCGGCGCCCAGGCCATGCCGGCCAGGCCCAGCGCATAGAGCAACGCGCCGGCAATCAGCACCTTGGTGGCGCCAAAGCGGTCGGCCAGCATGCCGGTGAAGATGCCGATCAGGCCCCAGCTGAGGTTTTGGATGGCCAGGGCGAGGGCGAAGGACTCGCGCGTCCAGCCCATTTCCTGCGTGATAGGCTGCAGCCACAGGCCAAAGCCGTGGCGGATGCCCATGGCCAAGGTGACCACCGCTCCGCCACAAAGCAGGACGCGGGCCAGGGACAATGGTTGTGCGTTGTTGTTTTGCATATGCATAGACTGTCTCGTGATAACAGAATTGTTACTGCAAGCCCGCTGGGCGGCTGTCGCTCGCATATTGCCCCGCAGCATTTCAAGCCCATTTCAGCGCCTGGCGTTGCAGCCATGCCCAATCGTCAACAAGTTCTACCTGTGATTACATACAGCTAATTACAATTGCAGCCGCTAGAATGGAAAGTTATGGCAAGCAAAAACACGTCTACCAGTGAATACGCAGAAGGCTCGATACGCGTCCTCAAGGGGCTCGAGCCGGTCAAGCAGCGCCCGGGCATGTATACCCGCACGGACAACCCGCTGCACATCATCCAGGAGGTGATCGACAACGCCGCCGACGAGGCCCTGGCTGGCTATGGCAAGAAAATCCGCGTCTATCTGCACACCGACGGCTCGATCAGCGTCGAGGACGACGGCCGTGGTATCCCGTTCGGCTTGCACCCCGAAGAGCATGCGCCCGTGGTGGAGCTGGTCTTTACCCGACTGCATGCCGGCGGCAAGTTCGACAAGGGCCAGGGCGGCGCCTACAGCTTCTCGGGCGGCTTGCACGGCGTGGGCGTGTCGGTGACGAACGCGCTGTCCACGCGCATGGAAGTCACGGTGCACCGCGATGGTTCGGTGGCGACGCTGGCCTTTGCCGGTGGCGATGTGGTGGAGCCGCTCAAGGTGCGCGCTCTGACCAGCGGCGACCGCAAGCAGGGCACTACGGTGCGCGCCTGGCCCGATCCCAAATACTTTGAGTCCAGCAACTTGCCGATGGGCGAGCTGGTGCACCTGCTGCGCAGCAAGGCTGTGCTGATGCCGGGCGTGAGCGTGGTGCTGACCAACGACAAAACCCGCGACACGCAGACCTGGCAGTACAAGGGCGGCCTCAAAGACTATTTGCTGCAGACCTTGCCGGTCGATCCGGTGATCCCGGTGTTCGAAGGCGAAGGCTTTGCCGGCAAGCACGACGACCACTTTGCCGAAGGCGAAGGCGCGGCCTGGTGCGTGGCCTTCACCGAAGAAGGCCAGCCGGTGCGCGAGAGCTACGTCAACCTGATCCCCACCAGCGCTGGTGGCACGCACGAGAGCGGTTTGCGCGATGGCCTTTTCCAGGCCGTGAAAAGCTTTATCGAGCTGCATTCGCTCTTGCCCAAGGGCGTGAAGCTCATGCCCGAAGACGTGTTTGCCCGTGCCAACTATGTGCTCAGCGCCAAGGTGCTCGATCCGCAGTTCCAAGGCCAGATCAAGGAGCGGCTGAACTCGCGTGACGCGGTGCGCCTAGTCTCGGGCATGGTGCGCCCGGCGCTGGAGCTCTGGCTCAACGAGAACGTGGAATACGGCAAGAAGCTGGCAGAAATTGCCATCAAGGCCGCACAAACGCGCCAGCGCGCCGGCCAGAAGGTGGAAAAGCGCAAGGGCTCGGGCGTGGCCGTGCTGCCCGGCAAGCTGACCGATTGCGAAAGCCGCGACATCGCCTACAACGAGGTCTTCCTGGTCGAGGGCGATTCGGCTGGCGGCTCGGCCAAGATGGGCCGCGACAAAGAAACCCAGGCCGTGCTGCCCTTGCGCGGCAAGGTGCTCAACACCTGGGAAGTAGACCGCGACCGCCTGTTCGCCAATACCGAAATCCACGACATCTCGGTGGCCATCGGCGTCGATCCGCATGGCCCGGACGACGAGGTCGATCTGAGCGGCCTGCGCTACGGCAAGATCTGCATCTTGTCGGATGCCGACGTGGACGGCTCGCACATCCAGGTGTTGCTGCTGACGCTGTTCTTCAAGCACTTTCCCAAGCTGATCGACCAAGGCCATGTGTATGTGGCGCGGCCGCCGCTGTTCCGCGTGGATGTGCCGGCGCGTGGCAAAAAGCCGGCCGCCAAGGTCTACGCGCTGGACGAGGCCGAGCTCAAAGGCATTTTCGAGAAAACCGCCAAAGACGGCGTGGCGCGCGACAAATGCAAGGTCAGCCGCTTCAAGGGCCTGGGCGAAATGAACGCCGAGCAGCTGTGGGACACCACGCTTAACCCCGACACCCGCCGCCTGCAACCGGTGCTGCTGACGCAGACCGATCTGGACCAGACCCGGCAGGTCATGGGCCAGCTCATGGGCAAGGGCGAAGCCGCTGCGCGCCGCGACCTGATGGAGCTGCACGGCAACGAGGTCGACGTCGACATCTGAGGCCCACCTACCCAACACACCCAAGCGAAGCCCGTTGGTGGCCCTGCTGCTGCAAAAAAGCAAAGCACAAGCGCAGCACCTGGCTCGCCAGCAAGCACAGAAAGCTAGCACAAGATGAGTGAACAAACCGGTCTGGAGTTCTCCTCCACCACCCCGCCGGGCAACGGCGACAGCCTGGACCTGGGCAACTACGCGCAGCGCGCCTACCTCGAATACGCGCTCTCGGTCGTCAAAGGCCGGGCGCTGCCCGATGTCTGCGACGGCCAAAAGCCCGTGCAGCGCCGCATTCTCTACACCATGGGCCGCATGGGCCTGGGCTTCTCGGGCGCCAACGCCACGCACGGCGCGGCTCCGGCCAAGAGCGCCCGCGTGGTGGGCGACACCATGGGTAAGTACCACCCGCACGGTGACTCGGCCATATACGACGCCATGGTGCGCATGGCGCAGGATTTTTCGCAGCGCTACCCGCTGGTCGATGGCCAGGGCAACTTCGGCAGCCGCGACGGTGACGGCGCCGCTGCCATGCGTTACACCGAAGCGCGTCTGGCCAAGATCAGCACCTTGCTGCTCGACGAGATCGACATGGGCACGGTGGACTTTGTGCCCAACTACGACGGCAAGGAAGAAGAGCCGGCCCAGTTGCCAGCGCGCCTGCCGTTCTCGCTGCTCAACGGCGCCAGCGGCATTGCCGTGGGTCTGGCCACCGAAATCCCCAGCCACAACCTGCGCGAAGTGGCCGACGCCTGCGTGGCGCTGATCAAAAAGCCGGCGATGACGGATGCCGATCTGCACGCCATCATTCCCGGCCCGGATTACCCTGGCGGTGGCCAGATCATCAGCAGCGACAAGGACATTGCCGATGCCTACCGCAGCGGCCGCGGCTCGATCAAAGTGCGCGCGCGCTGGACGATTGAAGAGCTGGCGCGCGGCCAGTGGCAGTTGGTGGTGAATGAGCTGCCGCCCGGTGTCTCGTCGCAAAAAGTGCTCGAAGAGATTGAGGACCTGACCAACCCCAAGGTCAAGACCGGCAAGAAAACCCTGTCGCAAGAGCAAACCCAGCTCAAGGCCACGGTGCTGTCGGTGCTGGACGGCGTGCGCGACGAATCGAGCAAGGACGCGGCCGTGCGCCTGGTGTTCGAGCCCAAGACGGGCAAGACGCCGCAGTCCGAGCTGATCACCTGCCTGCTGGCGCACACCAGCCTGGAGACCTCGTCGTCGATCAACCTGACCATGGTCGGCATCGACGGCAAGCCCACGCAAAAATCGCTGCGCCAGATGCTGGAAGAGTGGATCGAGTTCCGCCAGCACACCATCACGCGCCGCTCGCAGCACCGCCTGAACAAGGTGCTGGACCGCATCCACATCCTCGAAGGCCGCCAGCTCATCTTGCTGAACATCGACGAGGTGATCGCCATCATCCGCGCCAGCGACGAGCCCAAGCCGGCGCTGATGGCGCGCTTTGACCTGAGCGAACGCCAGGCCGAAGACATTCTGGAAATCCGCCTGCGCCAACTGGCACGACTGGAAGCCATCAAGATCGAGCAAGAGCTCAAAGAGCTGCGCGATGAAAAGGGCAAGCTCGAAGACATTCTGGCCAACCCGAACTCGCTCAAGCGCGTGATGGTCAAGGAAATCGAGGCCGATGCCAAGCAGTTCGCCGACGCCCGCCGCACGCTGATCCAAGAAGAGAAAAAAGCCGTGGCCGAAGTGAAGGTGGTCGACGAGCCGGTCACCGTGGTGGTCTCGGAAAAAGGCTGGGTGCGTGCGCGCACCGGCCATGGCCATGAGGCGGGCAGCTTCAGCTTCAAATCCGGCGACAGCCTGTACGGCACTTTTGAATGCCGCACGGTCGACCAGCTGCTGGTGTTCGGCAGCAATGGCCGCGTCTACTCGATCGCGGTGTCCGCCTTGCCCGGCGGGCGCGGCGACGGCCAGCCGGTCACGACGATGATGGACCTGGAAGCGGGCACGCAAATCCAGTTCTACTTTGCCGGCCCGGTCAGCGCCAGTCTGCTGGTCAGCAGCAGCGCCGGCTATGGCTTTGTGGCCTTGGTCGAAAGCATGGTTTCGCGCCAGAAGGCGGGCAAGGCCTTTGTCACGCTGAACGAGGGCGACACGCTGTGCCAGCCATCGCTGATCGGCGGCACCAACGGCAGCGTGGAGCTGGCCGAAGCCACGCACGTGGCCTGCCTGTCCACCGGCGGCAATGTGCTGACCTACCCGCTGTCCGAGCTCAAAACCATGACCGGCGGCCGCGGCCTGCAGCTGATGAAGCTGGAAGGCAAGGACACGCTGGCCGGCGCTGCCGCCTACACCCGCAGCGTGCAGATCAGCGGCACCGGCCGAGGCGGCAAGGAAAAGGAAGAAACCCTGGAGATCCGCAGCCTCAACAATGCCGCCGGCAAGCGCGCCAGCAAGGGCAAGGCCACAGGCTGGACCTTCAAGCCGACGGGTATCGAGCGGCTGGAATAAGAGCCTGACGCTTGAGTCTGAACATGAAGACCAGCCAAGACCTGTCTTGTGCTGGTCTTTTTGTTGGCACCGTTACGGAGTGCTGAGTGCTGAGTGCTTGGTGCGTGGCGTTGGAGTGGCACTAACCGTTTGGAGCATCCAAGATGCAAGGTCACAGGCAGCCTACTCCAGCGCCATGTAGGGTAGTCAAACGGCGCAACTCTCGCAGGCTGTTGGCTGTTTCTCCACCCCTTTAGCCAGTGCCTGCGGACGCAGCAAACGGCGGCGCTTTGGCTGCCGCAGGACAGCCAAACTTCGTGCTCTGACTTGCAGACGCTGTTTGAACGGAGCGCCTTGGCGCGGAGTGAGTTCGTCTGCACGCCGACGTTTGCTGTGGCCGCAGGTTGCCCTGAAAGATTCGCT
Source organism: Comamonas trifloxystrobinivorans (assembly GCF_043359985.1). NCBI lineage: Bacteria > Pseudomonadati > Pseudomonadota > Betaproteobacteria > Burkholderiales > Comamonadaceae > Comamonas > Comamonas trifloxystrobinivorans. Next base: position 167,768 of record NZ_JBHZGV010000005.1, on the reverse strand, counting down.
TTGCGAAGCTTTCGGGGTCGCTGGATGTAGGGCACGTTTCTTTGCCGACTTTCTTGCCGTGCAGCAAGAAAGACGGTCGCCTGCCGGGGCGAGACCCGGCCAGCTGCGGCAAGCAAAGCAGCCAACGCCAGTTAGATAAACTGCCCGCTGTAAACGGCAAGCCAGGCGCTGCCGCGCCAAATCTACCGCAAACCTTGCCACCACAAAGCGTTCTCGCGTGGCTGGCCAACGGTCAGCACCTCGCCAATCTCGGGCGTGGCCAAAGCCAGGCCGCGCTGGGCAGTGAGTGCGGACAAACGGTCCAGCGGCTCGCGCCAAGCGTGCATGGCCAGGGCGAAGGTGCTGTTGTGCACGCTGTAGAGCAACTGGCCGCGCACATCGACAAAGGCTTGCACGGTTTCTTCGGGCGTCATGTGGACGGAGGGCCAATAGGCGTCGTAGGCACCGTTTTCCATCAGTGCCACGTCCATCGGGCCGAGCGTGTCGCCAATGGTTTTGAAGCCGGGAAAATAGCCGGAATCGCCGCTGTAGAAAATGCGCTGCCCGCCTGTTTGCAGCACCCACGATGCCCACAAGGTGCTGTTGCGGTCGCTCAGTGTGCGGCCGGAGAAATGCTGTGAGGGCGTGGCAGTAACGGTAACGCCGGCATGCTGCTCGGCTTGCCACCAGTCCAGCTCGGTGATGCGCTCGGGCGCCACGCCCATGGCGCGCAAACGCTGGCCCACGGCCAGCGGCACAAAATAGCGCTCTACCTTGCCGTGCAGAAACTGGATGGTCGGCTCGTCCAGGTGGTCATAGTGGTCGTGCGAGAGCACCAGGCCGGCGATGGGCGGCAGGTCTTGCAAGGCCAGCGGCGTGGGGTGAAAGCGCTTGGGGCCGATAAAGCTGAACGGCGAGACGCGCTCGCCAAACACCGGGTCGATCAGCCAGTACTGGCCTTGCAGCTTGAGCAGGTGCGAGGAATGGCCCAGGCGGATCAGGTGGTTGGCATCAGCAGGCAAAGCCTGCAGTTGCGCGGGCGTGACCTGCCGCACCGGAATCGGGTCTTGCGGCACGGTGCCGGTCTTATCGCCAAACAAAAAGCGCGACCAGATCTGGAACCCGCCGGCATGCGGCTTGGTATCGGGATTGGGAGCATTGCGAAAGCGCTTGTATTGCTCCGAATACTGCGGCGAAGCCTGGTAGCGGCGCAGGCTGTCGGCATCCGGCCCTGCGGCGCATGCGGCCACCGAGCAGGCCGTGGCTACCAGCCAGCCGCTGCGCAGGCGCTGAAAACCGCTGCGGGAGGTACTTGTGCTGGTGGCTGGTGCGGAGGAAGGGGGTGGTCGGTCACTCATGGTGACCATGATACTGGTCAAGAAAAAGCCGCATCGCTGCGGCTTATCCAGGGCCTGATCGGGTTCAGGCCAGGGCTTTGCGGCCTACGGTTTGGATCAGCTTTTGCAGGCGCTGGTATTGCTGTTGAAACACCTCATCTGCCTGCGCTTGTGTGCTGATGGGTTGGCGCACGTTGCGGCCTTCGGATTCGAGCTTGTTGCGAATTTCCGGCGTCGCCAAGGCGCTTGATATGGCTTTGCGCAGCACCGCCACGCGCTCGGCCGGCGCGCCTTTGCGCACAAAGTAGCCGCCGCCAATGGTGTGCTCAAAATCGGGGCTGTAGCGGCTTGCGGAGATCAGCGGCAGGTGTTTGATGGGTTCGGGCAGCGATTTGGAGAAGCTGGTGAGAATGCGCAAGCGGCCTTGCTGCTGCATGCCGTCAAAACTGGTCTGGTACGGCAGGATGGCAAAGTCCACCTGGCCACCGGCCACGTCTTGCAAAGCCGGCGCTGCGCCCTTGTAGGGCACATGCAGAAAAGGCAGCTGGAGCTGCGCCGCCAAGGCGTCGCCCATCAGGTTGTACATGGAATCGATGCCTACCGTGGCATAGGTGAGCGGCTTGTCCTGGCGCTTTTTGGCGAATTCGATGAACTCGTCATAGGTTTTGACCGGGATGTCATTCTTCACCATCAGGACGATCACCGCCTCGGTCGTGGGGCAGGCCAAGCTGAAGTCTTGCGGCTTGTAGCGGGCGGCGGGGTTGAGCATCGGGGCCAGAAAGACCTCATTGGCCGAACCGTGGAAGAAGGTGTAGGCGTCGTTGGGCGCCGAGAGCACCTTGCCGGCGCCGAGCAAGCCGGTGCCGCCGCCGATGTTTTCGACAATCACTTGCTGCTGCAGCGTCCTGCTCATCGATTCGGCAAAGATGCGCGCTGCCACATCGCTGGCTCCGCCAGCGGGGTAGGGCACCACCAGCGACAGTGGCTTGCTGGGGAAAGCATCGCTCGCCCAGACGGATGAGGACAGCGCCGAGAGCGCCGCGCTGGCGCTCAGGCTCTGGACAAAATGGCGGCGGTTCAATGTGGGCATGGCAATCCTTGCGCAGTGCGGTTGGTGTAGTTCAGCGCAGATAGCTTTGCACCAGGTGCGCCCAGAAAGCCGCACCAATGGCCAGCGCCTTGTCGTTGAAGTCGTACAAAGGGTTGTGCACCATGCAGCCGCCGTCTTCGCCCACGCCATTGCCCAGGCGGATGTAGGCGCCGGGGCGTTTTTGCAGCATGTAGGCAAAGTCTTCGCTGCCCATGGTGGGCGTGCGTTCGCTCACGTTGTCTGCGCCCAGCAGGCGAATGGCGGCCTGGCGGGCGTACTCGGTTTTGGCGGGCTGGTTCACCAGCACCGGGTATTTGTGCTGGTAGTCGATCTCGCAGCTGAGCTGGTAGCTTTGGGCCTGGCCTTCGATGAACTGGCGGATGCGCTTTTCCACCAGGCTGCGCACGGCAGGATCGAGCGTACGCACGCCAATTTTGAGCAAGGCCGATTCCGGCACGATGTTATAGACCTCGCCGGCCTGGATGGAGCCCACGGTGATGACTGCGGAGTGCAGTGCGTCTATCTCGCGGGTGATGATGGCTTGCAGGCCGAGCACGATGCTGGCGGCGCATTGCATGGAATCAATGCCATGGTGCGGCATGGCGCCGTGCGCACTGCGGCCGCGCAGGGTGACGGTAACGCGGTCGAACGAGGCCATGGCCGGGCCGGCACTGATGGCCATTTTGCCCACCGGCAAACCAGGCGCGTTGTGCAAGGCGTAGATCTCGTCACAGGGAAAGAGCTCGAACAGGCCCTCGTCAACCATGCGCAGTGCGCCGCCTTCGTTCTCTTCGGCGGGCTGAAAAATCAGGTTCAAGGTGCCATCGAAATCGACCGACTCGGCCAGGTACTTGGCCGCGCACAGCAAGATGGCGGTGTGGCCGTCGTGCCCGCAGGCGTGCATTTTGCCCGGCAAGGTGCTGGCGTAATCGAGCCCGGTGCGCTCTTGGATGGGCAGCGCATCCATGTCGGCGCGGATGCCGATGCGCTTGCTGCCATTGCCTTTGACCAGTTGGCCGACGACGCCGGTGGTGCCCAGGCCGCGGTGCACGCGGTAACCCCATTGTTCCAACTTTTGCGCGACCAGATCGCTGGTTTGGCGCTCTTCAAAGGCCAGCTCGGGGTGGGCATGGATGGCCCGGCGGATGGAGACGAACTCGGGCGCTATCTGTTCGACGGCGGCCAGCAGCTGTGTGTTGGCAGGCAGGGGAGCGTTCATGGAGACCTCAGCGTGGGTGCAGCAAAGCAGACAGCCATTGTGGGAGGCAGCGGGGAAACACTTTGTCACTCAAAAGACAATCTGCCGGGCATGAAAAAACGCGCCAGCGGCGCGTTGTGCGAAGGAGCGATGGCCGGCGGGCTTATTCCACCTCGGCGATCAGCTCGATCTCGACGCAGGCGCCGCGGGGGATTTGCGCTACGCCGAAGGCGCTGCGGGCGTGGGCGCCTTTTTCGGGGCCGAAGACCTGGGCCAGCAGCTCGCTGCAACCATTGGTCACCAGGTGTTGCTCGGTGAAGTCTTCAGTGCTGTTGACCAGGCTCATGACCTTGACGATGCGCTTGACGCGGTTCAGATCGCCACCCACGGCGGCTTGCAAGGTGCCCAGCAGATCGATGGCCACCGAGCGCGCAGCTTGCTGGCCTTCCTCGGTGCTGATGTTCTTGCCCAGCTTGCCCGTCCAGGGCTGGCCGTTTTTGCTGGCGGTGTGGCCGCTGATAAAAACCAGCTGGCCAGTTTGAGCGAAAGGCGAGTAGGCGGCAGCCGGCGTGCGCACGGGCGGCAGGGTGATGTTCAGGGCTTGGAGTTGGTCGTAAACGCTCATGGCTTGTCTCGGATCAGGGCTAAAGAGGCTGGCACCAAGCGATGGCTGTCGCTCGGGCCGCGAAGCGCCGATCCTAGCAGCGCCAACGGCGTTGGCGCTATGCAAAAAAGCAGCGGCGCCATGCCGGTTAGGCATTGGCGCCGCAGTGGCGGGGTGGGGCGCTGTCAGGCCAGCTCGGCGATCAGCTCGATCTCGACGCAGGCACCCATGGGGATTTGTGCCACGCCAAAAGCGCTGCGGGCGTGGGCGCCCTTGTCGGCACCAAACACTTCGGCGAACAGCTCGCTGGCGCCGTTGGTGACCAGATGCTGCTCGGTGAAGTCACCGGTGCTGTTGACCAGGCTCATCAGTTTGACGATGCGCTTGACGCGGTTCAGATCGCCACCACAGGCGTGTTGCAGCGTGCCCAGCAGATCGATGGCCACGGCGCGTGCGGCCAGCTTGCCTTCTTCGGTGGTGATGTTGCGGCCAAACTGGGCCACCCAGGGCTTGCCATCCTTGCGGGCGATGTGGCCGCTCAGGAACACGGTGTTACCCGTCTGCACGTAGGGCACATAGGCGGCAGCGGGCACAGCCAGCGGCGGCAGGGAAATGTTCAGGGCTTGGAGTTTGTCGTAAACGCTCATGGATTCCTCAAAAGGCTGCGCCGGCAGAGCGGCGGTGGTGGAATGCGGATCTGCGAGTGTGGCATAAAAAGCGCCGCATGCCCAACTGGCGCAAAGTGAGGCGCTGCGGCCCCCACTAGCATGGCTCATGCCTTTAACCGAGCCTGTTTTGCCTGCGTACGCGCACCCCTTCGCCCCGGTGCGTGCGTATTGGCGGCCAACCTTCTGGCTGTGCGGGCTGTTGCTGGGAACGGCCTGGCAGTTGCAGCAAGCAGCATTGTGGCCTGCGTTTATCTATATCGGCTGCTTGGCCTTGGGCGTTTTGCTCAGCGTGCTTTTGCTTTTGCTGTTGCGGCCTGCGGTGCAAAGCGCTGTTGCTGATCGGCTGCTGTGCCTGGCTGCCGCAGCGGTGTTGGCGCTGGGCCAGGTGGGTTGGCGGGCAGAGCTGCAGATGCAAACCGTGCTGGAGCCGGCCCTGGAAGGCGTGGATCTGGTGCTGGAGGGGACGGTAGTGGCCATGCCATTGCCCATCGCCATCGGCCAGCGTTTTCGCCTGGCGGTCACGGGCGCGCAAATGCAGGGCCAAGCCGTGGCGGTGCCGCCGCTGGTGGATTTGGCCTGGTACCGCAGCCGCACCGCAGTGGGCGACGATGCGGAACCGGCGGAGCTGCCGCGCCTTTCTGCTGGGCAGCGCTGGCGCTTGCCCGTGCGCTTGAAAGCGCCGCACGGCAGCGCCAATCCGCATGGTTTTGACTACGAGTTGTGGATGTGGGACCAGGGCGTGCAAGCCACCGGCTACGTTCGCATGCCGCGCCAGGCCGAGGCGCCGCAGCCGCAGCTGCTGGCCAGCACGGCGGAATATCCGGTAGAGCAATTGCGCCAGCGGGTGCGCGATGCGATGGTGCAGCGCTTGCTGCCAGAGGCCACGCCGCCGCAAAGTGAGCAAGCCCGCATTGCCGGCGTGCTGGTGGCCTTGGTGACGGGCGAGCAGCGCGCCATCGACCGCGACGATTGGCGGGTGTTTCGCATTACCGGCGTGGCGCACCTGATGGCCATCTCGGGCCTGCACATCACGCTTTTTGCCTGGGTGGCTACGGCGGTACTGGGCTGGGGTTGGCGGCGCAGTGCGCGGCTGTGTCTGTGGCTGCCAGCGCCGCGCGTAGCTTTGGTAGGCGGCGTGCTGGCTGCGCTGGCGTATTCGGTTTTCAGCGGCTGGGGCATTCCGGCGCAACGCACGGTGTTGATGCTGGCCGTCGTGGTGGCGCTTAGGCTCAGCGGCCGGCAATGGCCTTGGACTGTGACCTGGCTGCTGGCCTGCGCGTGTGTGGTGCTGGTGCAGCCTGCGGCTTTGCTGCAAGCGGGCTTTTGGCTCAGTTTTTTGGCGGTGGGCATTTTGTTTGCGTCCGATGTGTCGCAACTGGCGCGCGCTGATGCAGGTCTGCGCCAGGCGACTTGGGGCGCCATGCGGCGCTTGCTGCGCGAGCAAGGCATTGTCACGGTGGCCATCACGCCTTTGTCGTTGCTGTTGTTCGGGCAGTTGTCCGTGGTGGGCTTGCTGGCCAATCTGCTGGCGATTCCCTGGGTCACCTGGGTGGTGACGCCGTTGGCTTTGCTGGGCGTTGCCGTGCCCGTGTTGTGGGATGCGGCAGCGCTTGCCATGCAACCTTTGATGGCCGCCTTGCAGTGGTTTGCCAGCTGGCCACATGCAGCGCTTTGGTTGCCGGTGGCGCCCTGGTGGGCCGCAGCGGCAGCGGTGCTGGGTGGCGTGTGGATGGCCTTGCCGCAGCCTTGGCGTTTGCGTTGTCTGGGCTTGCCTTTGTTGTTGCCAGCGCTGTGGTGGCAGCCGCTGCGGCCGGCGCCTGGCCAGTTCAGCTTGTTGGCGCTCGATGTAGGCCAGGGCCAGGCCGTGCTGGTGCAAACCGCCCGGCACAGCTTGCTGTACGACGCCGGCCCTGCCTATGGCCCCAGTAGCAATGCGGGCGACCGCGTGGTGGTGCCCACCTTGCGTGCCGTGGGCGCGGAAGCCACGGCGTCGGGCCGGCTCGACATGCTGGTACTCAGCCATGCCGATACCGACCACACTGGCGGCGCTGCGGCAGTGCTGGAACAGCTCAAACCGGTGCAAGCCATGGGCTCGTTGTTGGCCAGCGAGCGCGATCACCTGGGGCTGGCGCAACTGCGGCCCTGGCAGGATTGCGTGGCCGGCATGGCCTGGGATTGGGATGGCGTGCGGTTCTCGGTGCTGCACCCATTCAGTGTCTTGCCCGAGGTGGAGCCGCCGGCTGGCGAGGCAGGGGCTGCCCGGCGCGGGCGCGATGGCCTGCGCTCCGGCAATGGCAGCAGTTGTGTGCTGCGCGTGCAAGCTGCCCCCGCCACGCCAAGCCAGGCGGGGTCTGTGGCGCTCCTAGTGGGCGATTTGGAAGCGCCGCAAGAGCGTGCATTGTTGCTTGCCCAGGCAGAGCAAGCAGAGGCTGCAAGCCAGGCTTTACGCGCTGATTTTTTGCTGGTGCCGCACCATGGCAGCAACACCTCGTCGAGCGTTGCTTTTCTGGCGGCCGTGCAGGCGCGCTGGGCACTGGTGCAAAGCGGCTACCGCAACCGCTTCAACCACCCAACGCCCAAAATAGTGCAGCGCTATGCCGACGCGCAGATTCCGCTCACCAGCACAGTGCAGTGTGGTGCGGCATGGTGGCGCTCGGACGAGCCGCAAGCCTTGCAGTGCCAGCGTTGGCAGCGACGCCACTACTGGCAGCACCAGTTGGCACCAGAGCAGGGCGTGCACCAAGGTGGTGCTGTGCACGCAACACCTGTGTCGGAAATTGTTAATTTCAATCCTGCTTTGCAGGACGATGAAGGTTAGTACCTACCGGCGGCTGGCCTGAAACTTGCTAAGCTCTTTGGGCGAGAAAGGACAAGCCGATGCAGAAATTCGACGAGATGTACCAGGGCCTGCCATACGCAGCGGGCGCGGAGAGGGCGCATTACCAGAGCTATGCCAAGTGGTTGCAGCAGCAGCCTTTCGACCGGATGCAGGCCTTGCGCGAAGAGGCTGAGCTGGTGTTCCGCCGGGTAGGTATCACCTTTGCGGTGTACGGCGAAAAGGACGAGGACGGCTCGGGCACCGAGCGCCTGATTCCGTTTGACCTGATTCCGCGCATCATCCCCGCGCACGAGTGGGCGCAGATGCAAAAAGGCCTGGTGCAGCGCGTGACCGCGCTCAACCGCTTTATCCACGACGTCTACCACGAGCAGGAGATTCTCAAGGCCGGCATCGTGCCACGCGATCTGGTGCTGGACAACAGCCAGTACCGGCCCGAGATGCAGGGCGTGAACGTGCCGCTCGACATTTACGCGCACATTGCCGGCATCGACATCGTGCGCGCCGCCGACGCAGATGGCAGCGGCACCTACTATGTGCTGGAAGACAACTTGCGCGTGCCCTCCGGCGTGTCTTACATGCTGGAGAACCGCCGCATGATGATGCGCCTGTTCCCCGGACTGTTCAGCAGCCACGCAGTGGCGCCGGTGGCCCACTACCCGGATTTGCTGCTGGACACCTTGCGTGCCAGCGCGCCGGCGCATGCCGTCAACAACCCGACGGTGGTGGTGCTGACGCCGGGCATGTACAACAGTGCGTATTTCGAGCACGCCTTTCTCGCCCAGCAAATGGGCGTGGAGTTGGTGGAAGGCCAAGACCTGGTGGTGCGCGACGATGTGCTGTACATGCGCACCACGCAAGGTCTGCAGCGGGTCGATGTGATCTACCGCCGAGTGGACGACGATTTTCTCGACCAGACCGTGTTCCGCCCCAATTCCACCTTGGGTTGCGCCGGCCTGATGCAGGCTTACCGCAAGGGCAATGTCGCCATCTGCAATGCAGTGGGCACGGGTGTGGCGGACGACAAATCGGTTTACCCGTATGTACCGGACATGATTCGCTTCTACCTGGGCGAAGAAGCCATCTTGAAAAACGTGCCCACCTGGATGTGTCGCAAGCCCGACGATCTGGCCTATGTGCTCGACCACCTGGACGAGCTGGTGGTGAAAGAAGTACACGGCGCCGGCGGCTACGGCATGCTGATCGGCCCAGCTTCCACGCGTGCGCAGATCGAGGAGTTCCGCGCTGCCTTGCTGGCCAAGCCGAGCGGCTACATTGCGCAGCCCACGCTCAGCCTGTCGAGCAGCCCGACCTATGTGGAAAGCGGCATTGCGCCGCGCCATATCGACCTGCGCCCGTTTGTGCTCAGCGGCAAACAGGTGCAAATGGTCCCCGGCGGCCTGACGCGCGTTGCGCTCAAAGAGGGCTCGCTGGTCGTCAACTCGTCCCAGGGCGGCGGCACCAAAGACACCTGGGTGTTGCGCAGCCCGGACGACGATTACAGCGAATGGGAGGGCGGGCCGCAATAAGCCCAGGGCCTGTTGCCACCCCCGCCAACATACAAGAAGACAGAAAGAATTTGCCTATGCTGAGTAGAACCGCTGACCACCTTTATTGGATGTCTCGTTATACGGAGAGAGCGGAGAATACCGCTCGCATGTTGAACGTCAGCTACGAAACCTCGATGCTGCCGCAGTCTGCTTCTGCTGCCACCAAGGCTTGGCAGAGCGTGCTTTCGATCAGCGAGCTGCTGCCCGCCTATTACCAGCGCCATGAAGAGGTAACGCTGGAAGGCGTGCTGCACTTCATGGTGCGCGACGAGACCAACCCCTCGTCCATCTACTGCTGCCTGCAGGCGGCACGCGAGAACGCCCGCGCCGTGCGCGGCGCGCTGACGACCGAAGTCTGGGAGACGCAGAACCTGACCTGGCTCGATATGAACCGCCTGTTCAAGGCCAAGAAGTTCGAGACTGATCCGGCCAAGTTCTTTGAGTGGGTGAAGTACCGCTCGCACCTCTCGCGTGGCGTGTCTTTGGGCACCATGCTGCAAGACGATGCTTTCCGCTTTGTGCGCCTGGGCACTTTCCTGGAGCGGGCCGACAACACGGCGCGCTTGCTGGATGTGCGCTTTCATGCCATCAAGAGCGACTACCACGGCAACCACTTGCCGGGCAAAGGCAATGCGCAGTTTGACTTCTACCACTGGAGCGCCATCTTGCGCAGCGTCTCGGCATTCGAGGTGTACCGCAAGGTTTACCGCAACGTCATCACGCCCGAGCGGGTGGCCGAGATGCTGATTCTGCGGCGCGACATGCCGCGCTCCTTGCATGCCTGCATGGCCGAGGTGGTGCAAAACCTGGAGGCCGTGGCCAACGACCACTCGGCCGAAACCCAGCGCCAGGCCGGCTTGCTGTTGGCCGAGCTGCAATACGGCCGCATCGACGAGCTGCTGGCTACCGGCTTGCACGCTTATCTGGTGCATTTTCTGGAACGCGTTCACGCGCTGGGTGGCCGCATCAGCGCTGATTTTTTGGCGACCTCCGACCAATAAGTCCAAGCAGGGCAGAAAAAAGCAAAGGGCGCCTGGTGCGCCCTTTGTGCTGTTGGCAGCGGCTGTTTGCCGGTTGGCAATTGCCGCTTGCTGCTGGCTTACTCGATCTCGCCCATCATCGACTGCAGGAAGTTCTGCACGCCGACCTTTTCGATCAGGTCGATATGGGTTTCCAAAAAGTCGATGTGCTCTTCGGTGTCGTCCAGGATCTTTTGCAGCAGATCACGCGAGACATAATCGCGCACCGATTCGCAGTGCTGGATACCGTCCTTGATGGTGGCTTGCGCGGCCAGCTCCAGGCGCAGGTCGCAGGCCAGGGCTTCGGGCACGTCTTCGCCGATCTGCAGCTTGCCCAGGTCTTGCAGGTTGGGCAGGCCGTCGAGCATGAAGATGCGGTCCATCAGCCAGTCGGCGTGCTTCATCTCGCCGATCGACTCTTCGTATTCCTTCTTGGCCAGCTTGTCAAAGCCCCAGTGCTTGTACATGCGGTAGTGCAAAAAGTACTGGTTGATGGCGGTGAGTTCGTTTTTCAGCTGGGCTTGCAAAAAGCCGATGACCTTGGGATCGCCTTTCATGGAGGACTCCTTCTCGTTGGGGGTTCTGGGAATGGGCTCTATTGTGCGGCTGAAAACGCCGTGCGCCAAACCGCGCGCCGCCTAATCCCGCAGGCTGGCGGTTGGGCTGCGTGTAAGCCTGAGTCGTGTTCTCATTTGACAGTGCGCAGGCGCGCCTGCATGATGCCGTGGTTTGTCAAAAAGCAATCCTGCTGTCACAGCGTTGTGCTAACTTGCACCGCAGGCCGCAGCGGCCCGTGCAGGCTTGCAAATTTGGCAAGCGCCCCCATATAGAAAGCTGCTGGGCTTGGTGATTTTGAAAATAGCTTTTACAAATTAATGTAATCAATTTAATTGAATAGATTAATTTTCTGCTTTTCCCTACACTAATCCCTGTCAAACGTTTTTACTAACCAGAAGGAAACAGCAATGTCCGTACTCAACAGCAAAATCAAGCCATTCACCGCGCAAGCCCTGAAGAACGGCAAGTTCATCGAAGTGACCGAGAAGGACGTCCTGGGCAAGTGGGCCGTGTTCTTCTTCTACCCTGCTGACTTCACCTTCGTGTGCCCCACCGAACTGGGCGACGTGGCTGATCACTACGCAGAACTGCAAAAAATGGGCGTGGAAGTGTATTCCGTCTCCTGCGACACCCACTTCGTGCACAAGGCATGGCACGACGCTTCGGAAACCATCGGCAAGATCCAGTACACCATGCTGGGCGACCCTACCTGGCAAATCGCTCAGAACTTCGACTGCCTGCGTGAAGGCCAAGGTCTGGCAGACCGCGCTACCTTCATCGTCGACCCAGAAGGCGTGATCCAAGCCATGGAAATCACCGCCGAAGGCATTGGCCGCGACGCCAACGACCTGCTGCGCAAGGTCAAGGCAGCTCAGTACGTGGCTTCGCACCCTGGTGAAGTTTGCCCCGCCAAGTGGAAGGAAGGCGAGAAGACCCTGGCTCCTTCGCTGGACCTGGTCGGTAAGATCTAAGCGTTTACGCACAGCTATTCCGTAAGTAGCTATTGACGCCCGGGTGCCTGGCGCCCGGGCTTTGTTTTTTCAAAAAACTAGAAATCACTGTCCGTTCGTAGAAAAGTCAAAGGAAGATCCATGCTCGACACCACCATGAAAACCCAATTGAAAGCGTACTTGGAGCGTCTGACCAAGCCCGTCGAGCTGGTGGCAACCCTGGGCGATGACGCCAAGTCGCAAGAAGTGCGCGAGCTGCTCGCCGACATCAAGGAACTGAGCGACAAAATTACCGTGGTCGAGAAGAACGACGCCGACGAGCGCAAGCCGTCTTTCTTGATCACCAACCCTGGCGTCGATACCGGTGTGCGTTTCGCCGGTGTGCCGCTGGGCCATGAATTCACCTCGCTAGTGCTGGCGCTGCTGCATGTGGGCGGCCACCCATCCAAGGAATCGGCCGATCTGCTCGAGCAAGTCAAGAACATCGACACGCCGCTGCATTTCGAGACCTACTACTCGCTGTCCTGCCACAACTGCCCGGACGTGGTGCAGGCGCTCAACCTGATGGCCGTGCTCAACCCCAAGATCACGCACACCGCGATTGACGGTGGCATCTTCCAAAAAGAAGTGGAAGAGCGTGGCGTGATGGGCGTGCCCACCGTGTTCGTGAACGGCAAGAACTTCGGCCAAGGCCGCATGGAACTGGCCGAGATCGTGGCCAAGGTCGACACCGGTGCTGCTGCCCGTGAAGCCGCCAAAATCTCCGCCAAGGAGGCGTTTGACGTGCTGGTCATCGGCGGTGGCCCTGCTGGCGCAGCGGCTGCCATTTATGCAGCGCGCAAGGGTATCCGCACCGGTATCGCTGCCGACCGCATTGGCGGCCAGATGCTGGACACGGTGGACATCGAGAACTTCATCTCGGTCAGTAAGACCGAAGGCCCCAAGCTGTCTGCCGCCATGGAAAACCATATCCGCGATTACGAAGTGGACATCATGGGCCAGCAGCGCGGCGCCAAGCTGACGCCTGCCAGCACCGAAGGCGGCCTGATCGAAGTGCAGACCGAGACCGGCGCCACGCTCAAGGCCAAGACCGTGATCCTCTCGACCGGTGCCCGCTGGCGCAACATGAATGTGCCCGGTGAAGAGCAGTACCGCACCAAGGGCGTGACCTACTGCCCACACTGCGACGGCCCGCTGTTCAAGGGCAAGGATGTGGCGGTGATCGGTGGCGGCAACTCGGGTATCGAGGCGGCCATCGACCTGGCCGGTGTGGTCAAGAGCGTGACGGTGCTGGAGTTCGCTCCCGAGCTCAAGGCCGACGCGGTGCTGCAGAAAAAGCTGGCCACATTGCCCAATGTGAAGGTGATCCTGAACGCCCAAACCACCGAAGTGAACGGCGACGGCAAAAAGGTGAACGGTATCACCTACAAGGACCGCACCAACGACGAGATCAAGCACGTGGCGCTGGAAGGCATCTTTGTGCAAATCGGCTTGCTGCCCAACACCGATTGGCTCAAGGGCACGGTCAACCTGACGCGTTTTGGCGAGATCGAGATCAACGCCCGGGGCGAAACCAATGTACCCGGCGTGTTTGCGGCTGGCGACTGCACGAACGTGCCGTACAAGCAGATCATCATCGCTGCCGGCGCTGGTGCCACCGCTGCACTGTCGGCCTTTGACCACCTGATTCGCCACTAAGGCAGAGGCAGCTGCCGGGCATGCTTTGAGGGCGTGCTGGCAGCGGTCGAAACAGGCATAAACACACTCTTTTCAGGGCTGCAGATTTGCAGCCCTTTTTTTTGCGGCACCGGAAGCACAGGCGCAAAAAAACGGCCCGCAGGCCGTTTAGGTACGTGAGAGCAGGGCGCGATCAGCCTTGCTTGCCGATCAGCAGATACTCCATCAGCGCCTTTTGCACGTGCATGCGGTTTTCCGCTTCGTCCCAGACGACGGACTGCGGGCCGTCGATCACGTTGGCCATCACTTCTTCACCGCGGTGGGCAGGCAGGCAGTGCATGAAGAGCGCGTCCTTCTTGGCGACGGCCATCATCTCCTGGTCTACGCACCAGTCGGCAAAGGCTTTTTTGCGCTTTTCGTTCTCTTCTTCGTAGCCCATGCTGGTCCAGACGTCGGTGGTCACCAGATCGGCGTCCTTGCAGGCGTCCATCGGGTTGTCGAAGATCTGGTAGCAATCCTTGTTGTGGGCACGGCCGCTGAAGGCCAGCTTCTCATCGATCTCGTAGCCGCTGGGCGTGCTCACGTGCACCTTGAAGCCCAGCAGGTTGGCCGCCTGCAGCCAGGTGTTGGCCATGTTGTTGCCGTCGCCCACCCAGGCCACCGTCTTGCCGGCGATCGAGCCGCGGTGCTCCACATAGGTGAAGATGTCGGCCAGGATCTGGCAGGGGTGGAACTCATTGGTCAAGCCGTTGATGACGGGCACGCGCGAGAACTCGGCAAAACGCTCGATGCGGTCTTGGCCGAAGGTGCGGATCATCACCAGGTCGGTCATGCGACTGATGACGCGGGCGCTGTCCTCGATCGGCTCGGAGCGGCCGAGCTGGCTGTCGTTGCTGGTCAGGTGCACGACCGAGCCGCCGAGCTGGTACATGCCAGCCTCAAAGCTCACGCGCGTGCGGGTGCTGGCCTTTTCAAAAATCATGGCCAGGGTGCGGTCCGCCAGCGTGTGGTGGGTCACATAGCCCTTGAACTTTTGCTTGATCAGCGCTGCGCGCTTGAGCAGGTAGTCGTACTCGTCGGCGGTGAAGTCTTGGAATTGCAGATAGTGTTTCATAAGGCTCAGGCTCTGATTATTTGCCTGCCAAAAATGCTTTGACCAGTGGCACCAGCTTGGCCACGATTTCGTCGGCTTCGGCTTCCGTCAGGATCAGCGAAGGCACGAGGCGGATCACGGTATCGGCGGTCACGCTGAACAGCAGACCGGCTTCGACCGCGCCGCGGGTGATCAGCTCGCCGCAAGGCTTGTTCAGCTCCACGCCGATCATCAGGCCCTGGCCGCGCACTTCCACAAAACCGTCGGTACCGGCCAGCGCCTTGTTCAGCGCGGCCTTCAGATAGTCGCCCACCTTGGTGGCGTTTTCCAGCAGCTTTTCTTCTTCCATGATGCGGATGGTTTCGACACCAGCGCGCATGGCCAGCGGGTTGCCGCCAAAGGTGGTGCCGTGGTTGCCAGGCTGGAACACCTTGGCAGCACGTGGGCCTGCCACAACCGCGCCGATAGGCACGCCCGAGCCCAGGCCCTTGGCCAGCGACATCACGTCAGGCAGGATGCCTGCCCATTGGTGGGCAAACCACTTGCCGGTGCGGCCCATGCCGGCCTGGATTTCGTCCACCACGAACAGCCAGTCCTTGGCGTCGCACAGCTCGCGCACCTGCTTCATGAAATCAGCGCGCATGGGGTGCAGGCCACCTTCGCCCTGGATGGGCTCCATCATCACGGCGACGATGTTGGGATTGCCTTCGGTGGCATCCTTCAGTGCGCCAATGTCGTTGGCGGGCACGCGCAAAAAGCCCTCAAGCAGCGGGCCAAAGCCGTTGCGTACTTTGGGATTGGCGGTGGCGCTCATGGTGGCCATGGAGCGGCCGTGGAAAGCGTGGTCGAACACCACGATCACCGGCTTTTCAATGCCCTTGTCCACGCCGAACTTGCGCGCGATCTTGATCGCCGCTTCGTTCGCTTCCAGGCCGGTGGAGCAGAAGAAGGCGTTGGTCATCTTCGAGCGTTCCACCAGCAGGGCGGCCAGCTTTTCCTGGCCGGGCACGTAGTAGTAGTTGCTGGTGTGGATCAGCTTGGTCATCTGGTCGTGCAGCGCTGCGACCAGCTTGGCATGGTTGTGGCCCAAGGTGTTGACGGCAATGCCGCCCAGGGCGTCGAGGTATTCCTTGCCGTTCACGTCCCAGACTCGCACGCCCTGGCCTCGCTCCAGTGCGACTGGCACGCGGCCATAGGTAGTCATCACATGGGGCTCGGAAGGCTTGACGATGTCGTTCATGGGGAATCTCCACAAAAAAATGAATAAAAATCCGCCGGAGACGGCACAATGCGGCCCTGACTGCCAGCGGATGACCCATTCTAGGGGCTGACCGGGCTTGCACTAGTGAAGAATGCGCATCACTGCATTGCGCAAGTGCTTTTTGTGGTGTCTATACGCTGTGCGGCAATAAAGCCCGGCGGCATCCGCCCATTGTGTAGATGGTGCGGGCCTGGGCTCTGATGATGGAGGGTGGCGAGCGAGAGCGCTCTGTTGTCCATGCAATCTATGCAAGACTTGCATTTCGTCATGTTCTGGTCTTATAGACCTTGTATGCTTATCTCTTATATAAGAGTTAAAATAGCACTTTCCCCCAAGGCAGCGATCCTGTCTTGCAGGTCACTATAGAGGCTCCCGGCACATGGTTTCTCCGTCATCTCCAGAGGTTTTCATTTTGGGCATCACCCAAAATGGCAAGACATTCCGCCCCAGCGACTGGGCGGAGCGCTTGGCGGGGGTGATGAGCCAGTTTCGTCCCGGCGGCGCCCGCCCAGGCAGCCATCTGGGCTATTCGCCCTGGTGCATTCCCACCACGATGAACGGCGCCAAGTGCGTCATCGTCAAGCGCGAGTTGCAGGCGCACGAGCCCATGGCCTGGGATTTTGTGATGAACTTTGCCCGCGACAATGATTTGCAGACCAGCGAGGCCTGCCTGATCCCCGAAGAAACCCCCGTCACCAAGGCCTGATCCGTCAGGCCGTTTTTTTAGGCGCTTCAAGGATTTCTGGGGCGCGCAAGTGTGGCGGCGAAGTCGGTCTCAATGCCTATTTGGGCAGTCTTCGTTTTGGGTTGGTGATATGAACCCGTATGCTTTGTTGCTGCGGGGCAGGCCATCCTGGTCTTGCCGTACAGATGTACTGTCTGCGCCCGGGTGGCCGGCCCCGCCAGACGTCGCGCCTACGGGTCCATCTCACCACTGTGGTGGGTGATTCCAGTGCCCGCTTCACTGCAAAGCGATGTTGTTTGAATACCGGGTTATGGAGGACTTGTCTTCACCGGCGATTCGGGAAGTGCCTTTTCTTGGGTGAGTTTGAAAGACCAGCATGACTTGGTGGATGTAGCGCTCTGCATCCAGTATTCCCGAGCCCCAATGAAAAAAGCCGTCTTTCGACGGCTTTTTCGTATCTGTCAGCGCACCCGGTCAAACGCGGGCAGGGGTCCTGCCCGAGCGATGGCCTAAGTGATTAGGCGGCCAGGGCCAGGGCTTTCACCTTGGCGGCAATGCGGCTCTTATCGCGAGCGGCCTTGTTCTTGTGGAAGATGCCCTTGTCGGCGATGGTATCGATCACCGATTGAGCCTTCGCGAACAGTTCGGTGGCCTTGGTCTTGTCGCCAGCGGCAACAGCCTTTTCCACGTTCTTCACTGCGGTGCGGTACTTCGAACGCAGCGAGGTGTTGGCTGCGTTCAGCTTGACGTTCTGGCGGGCGCGCTTGCGGCCAGATGCCAGGCGGGGGTTCTTCTTGACTGGCTTAGATGCCATGATGTTCTATTCCTTGTTTAAGTCTGTGGATGATGACAGAGAGCCTGCGATTATAGCGCGCCACACTACAGATTTCCAGAAGCCTGCTGATAACCCCACGCTGCCCGGCTACACTGCGCGGGTGTCTCTGTTCAAAGCCGCCTCCACCGTCTCCTTGTTCACGCTGCTCTCGCGCGTGACCGGGCTCGCCCGCGATCTGCTGATGGCCACCATGTTTGGTGCCAGCGCGCTGACCGATGCCTTCAATGTGGCATTTCGCATTCCCAATCTGTTCCGGCGGCTGTTTGCCGAAGGCGCTTTCAGCCAAGCCTTTGTGCCGGTGCTGGCCACCACTTTGGCCAAAGAAGGCGAAGAGCGCACGCGCCAGTTGGTCTACAGCGTGGCCACGGTCCTGTTCTGGATTCTGGTGGTCACCTGCGTTGTGGGTGTGGTGGCCGCGCCTGCTTTGGTGTGGCTGCTGGCCAGCGGTTTGCGCAAAAACCCGGAAAGCTACGACGCGGCCGTGCAGATGACGCGCTGGATGTTTCCGTACATCGGCTTCATGTCGCTGGTGGCGCTGGCCGCTGGCGTGCTCAACACCTGGAAGCGCTTTGTGGTGCCGGCTTTCACGCCGGTGCTGCTCAATGTGAGCATGATCGTGGCCGCCATGGCCCTGGCGCCGTGGATGCGCAGCCGCGGTATCGAGCCCATTTATGCCATGGCGGTGGGCGTGATGGTGGGCGGCGTGCTGCAACTGGCCATCCAGTTTCCGGCGCTGCGCAAAATCGCCATGCTGCCGCGTGTGTCGTGCCGCCCATCGGTAATCCGCGAGGCGTGGCGCGATGCCGGCGTGCGCCGCATTCTGGCGCTGATGGCGCCGGCCTTGCTGGGCGTGGGTGTGGCGCAGATCTCGCTGATGATCAACACCCAGATCGCTTCTTATTTGACGCCGGGCAGTGTCACCTGGCTGTTCTATGCCGACCGCCTGATGGAGTTTCCCACCGCCTTGCTGGGCGTTGCTTTGGGCGTGGTGCTGACACCGCAGCTCTCGGCGGCCAAGGCGGCCGGCGACGATGCGCGCTATGGCGCCATGCTCGATTGGGGCTTGCGTATGGTGGTGTTGCTGGCCATGCCTTGTGCCGTGGGTCTGCTGGCATTTGCCAAGCCCTTGGTGGCGGTGCTTTTCCATTACGGCGCGCTCAAGGCGTCTGATGTAGGTCAGATTGCACTGGCTTTGCAAGGTTATGGCATCGGCCTGCTGGCCATGGTGGCCATCAAGGTGTTGGCGCCGGGCTTTTATGCCAGCCAGGATATTCGCACCCCGGTGAAGATCGCCATCTGCGTGCTGGTCATCACCCAGCTGCTCAATATCGCCCTTGTGCCGGGCTTTGCGCATGCCGGTCTGGCGCTGTCGATCGGCCTGGGCGCCATTGTGAACGCGCTGTGGCTGCTGTTCGGCCTGATCCGTCGCGGCAGCTACCAACCGCAGCCAGGCTGGGCCATCTTTTTTGCTCGCGTGGTGCTGGCAGCGGCGCTGCTGGCCATCTTTTTGCTCTGGGGCGCGCAAACCCTCGATTGGGTGGCGCTGGGCGCCGAGCGGCTCAAGCGCGTGGGTTGGCTGGTGCTGTGGCTGGGTGGCTCGGTGCTGCTGTACTTTGGCGTGCTGGCCTTGTCGGGCATGAAATTGCGCAGCCTGCTCAAGCGCTGAACCGCGTACCCAGCGCGCTGGATGGGGCGCGCACGCAACAGTTGGTGACAGTTGTCGCGTTCGGCTGCGCATGCGATGCTATACATTGTGGCTATGGCGCAAGCAGCGCAGCAGGCGCGCCAGCAAGCGGTGATGGCACCGGGGCGCTGCAGTTGGGATGTCTATGGATTTCAGCTTTTCCGTCCCCACCCCGTTGGAGCATTTCGAGTCGCTGGTGCAAAGCGACGAGCATTTCCCGCTGCTCGAAGCGGCGGCGGCCGTGGCTTGCATCGAGTATCCGCAACTCGATATTCAGCAAGTGGTCAACGAGGTCGACCAGTTGCTCGGCCAATTGCGCGCCAGCCGTGACGCCAACAGCCGCAGCGCCTTGACCCGCCTGAAAGCCCTGAACCACCATTTCTATGCCGACTGGGGCTTTCAAGGCAATCCCAATGATTTCTATGCACCCGACAACAGCTGCCTGAACGCGGTGCTGCACCGCCGCCGTGGCATCCCGGTGTCGCTGGCGGTGATCTGGCTGGAGCTGGCGGCCGAGCTGCAGTTGCCGGCGCATGGCATCTGCTTCCCAGGTCATTTCTTGCTTAAGGTCAGCGTGGCCGAAGGGCAGATTGTGCTCGATCCGCTCTCGGGCCAGTCTTTCTCCAGCAGCATGTTGGCTGAAATGCTCGAGCCCATGCAAAAG
The DNA here is from genome assembly GCF_043359985.1 of Comamonas trifloxystrobinivorans. Taxonomy (NCBI): domain Bacteria; kingdom Pseudomonadati; phylum Pseudomonadota; class Betaproteobacteria; order Burkholderiales; family Comamonadaceae; genus Comamonas; species Comamonas trifloxystrobinivorans. Next base: position 148,080 of record NZ_JBHZGV010000005.1, on the reverse strand, counting down.
GCTTTCCACCGCGTCGATGAGGACGATGTGCCGCTGGGCCTGTATCTGCAGGCGGCCAGCTCGCGCGACATTCTGGTGCGCATGCTGGCCAACCTCAAAGAAATCTACCGCAGTGACAAGGCCTGGGCCAAGCTGATCGAGGTGCAAAACCGATTGGTGATCTTGCAACCGACCGAGTGGACGGAATTGCGCGACCGCGGTCTGGCCTATGCCGAACTGGGCGTGCACGACCGGGCGCGCGAAGACCTGCAGCAATACCTGAACCAGAGCGGCGCACCCGAGGATGCAGCGCAAATTCGCGCCGCCTTGCTGGAGTTACAACGAATGTAACAAACGCCGGTTTTTTGACATGAGACTGTCATGTATCTGTCATGCAAAAACGGCAATATAGCTGCCATCAGGGGAAATGAGTGCTGCTATGAAGGACCGATTTGGAATTGCACCGGAAGATGTCATGCACAAAATTGCGCGTGATGTCATGGACGACTACGACGAGTCGCTGGAGCTGGAGATGGAAGACGGCTTGCTTGGCGCGCCGTTCGCTGCCAGCTTGGGCGAAGCTGATTACAAGTATTTCCGCGAGCTGCTGCGCCTGCAGGGCGAGCTGGTGAAGCTGCAAGACTGGGTGCAGCACACCGGCCAAAAAGTGGTGGTGTTGTTTGAAGGGCGCGATGCGGCCGGCAAAGGCGGCGTGATCAAGCGCATCACCCAGCGCCTCAACCCCCGCGTGGTGCGCGTGGCCGCCTTGCCCGCGCCCAACGACCGAGAGCGCACGCAATGGTATTTCCAGCGCTATGTGGCGCATTTGCCGGCGGCCGGCGAGATCGTGCTGTTTGACCGCAGCTGGTACAACCGCGCTGGCGTAGAAAAAGTCATGGGCTTTTGCACCAGCGAGCAGTACGAAGAGTTCTTCCGCTCCGTGCCCGAGTTCGAGAAGATGCTGGTGCGCTCAGGCATCCGGCTGGTGAAATACTGGTTCTCGATCAGCGATGAAGAGCAGCACCTGCGCTTTTTGGGCCGCATCCACGACCCGCTCAAGCAGTGGAAGCTCTCGCCGATGGATCTGCAAAGCCGCGTACGCTGGGAAGAGTACACCAAGGCCAAAGAGGTGATGCTGGAGCGCACCCACATCGCCGAAGCGCCTTGGTGGCTGGTGCATGCCGACGACAAGAAAACGGCCCGCCTCAACTGCATTGCCCACCTGCTGTCGCAAGTGCCCTACCAAGAGGTGGAGCACGAAAACGTGGTGCTGCCCGACCGTGTACGCCACCCCGATTACACGCGCCAGCCGGTGCCCGCCTCGATGTACGTGCCTGAGATTTATTGAGCCTGCCTGGCTTAAGCAGCTGCACAGCAAAACGCCTCGTCAAGTGACGAGGCGTTTTGTTTGGGGCTGCTGGAAGCTGCTCGGTGGCTCAAATCAACCGCGCTGCAAACAGTTCTTTTTTCAAGTAGGCGTAGAACAGTGGCGCCGCCACCAGGCCGGCGGGGCCAAAAATGGCTTCGGCGACGAACATCACGCTCAGCAGCTCCCACACGCCCATATGGGTTTTGGCGCCCACCACTTTGGCGTTGATCAGGTATTCGGCCTTGTGGATCAGCACCAGAAAAGCCAGGCAGGCCACGGCGGTCAGCGGCGAGACTGAGAGGCCGACGGTGGTGATGACGGCATTGCAGATCAGGTTGCCGACGATGGGGATCAGGCCGCCAAAAAAGGTCAGCATGATCAGCGCGCCGCTGTAGGGCAGACGCATGTTCAGCATGGGCAAGATGGCCAGCAGGAAGATGGCAGTCAGCGCCGTGTTGAAAGCGGCAATCCAGAACTGGGCGGCCACAATCTGGCGGAAAGCATCGCCAAAGCGCTGCACGCGCAACTGCAATTGGTAAGAGAGCGGCGCATGCGAATGGCGGCCGTGGCGCACGGCGGCCAAGGAGCCAATGAGCAAACCGACAAAAGCGTAGAGCAAACCGGCCAGCCAGGAGCGACCCATGATGGCAATGGCGCCGGCTTTGGTGCTCAGGTATTCGGCTGCGCGCTGCTGCAGCTCTTGCGCTCCGTCGGGCAGGATGCTGGCTATCTCTGGGGGCAGCTTGCCGCGCAGGTCCAGCAAGGTGCGGGACATGGAGTCGAGCATTTCGCGGTACTGTGCGGGCGCATTGAGCAGATAGCCTTGCGAGTGGATCAGGCCCAGCGTGACCAGCACCACGGGCACCACCAGCACCAGGGTAACGGCCAGATACTCGGTCCAGCGCGGCGGCGGTACATGCAAAGAGCGGGGCTGGCGGCTGAGCTCGATGATTTTGCGCACCAGAAACTGGGTCAGCGTATAGCCTACGCAGGCAGCGAGCAGGCCGACCAGCAAACCATTGAGCATGATCAGCAGCAGCGCACCGCCCATCAGCAGATAGGACGCCAGGCGGACCCCCCAATGGGCCGGCGGCGGGCGCCAGAAATGCGGGCTCTCATGCGCCTCGGCCATGCCGCTGCTGGGCAGGTTGCCGGTGGGAGGAGTGGGTGGCACGGCGGAATCCAAATGCATGGTTGCCAAGATAAAGGTCGTGGGCTGGATGCGGCCAGCCCACCGGGGCAGGTGGCTTTTCAGCCGCCTGCCGGTGGCGCGCAGCTTAGCGCACGGTGACGGCAGCGCCTTCGCCGCGGGGGCCGATGCTGCCGATGGTGTAGACCTGCTCGCCCAGCGCGGCGAAGGCTTGCTTCACGGCTTCTGCGCTCTCAGCGGACACCACCACGACCATGCCGATGCCGTTGTTGAAGGTGCGGTTCATCTCGATATCGTCGATGCCGGCCGTCTTTTGCAGCCAGGCGAACAGCTCGGTCTGGGGCCAGCTGCCCTTGATCAGTTGCGCGCCCAGGCCTTCGGGCAGCACGCGTGGAATGTTCTCCAGCAGGCCGCCACCGGTGATGTGGGCCAGCGCCTTGATGGGCTGCTCGGCCAGCACCTGCAGCACGTTTTTCACGTACAGGCGGGTGGGCTCCATGATGGCGTTCTTGAAAGGCTTGCCGTCCAGCGTGGCAGGAATGCTGCCTTGCGCTTCGGCGCGATCGATACACTTGCGCACCAGCGAGAAGCCGTTGGAGTGCACGCCGTGCGAGGCCAGGCCCAGCACCACGTCGCCGGCTTGCACGTTCTGGCCGCTCAGGATCTTGCTCTTTTCGACTGCGCCGACGGCAAAGCCGGCCAGGTCGTATTCGCCATCAGGGTACATGCCGGGCATTTCAGCGGTTTCGCCGCCGATCAGTGCGCAGCCCGAGAGCTCGCAACCCTTGGCAATGCCGCCCACCACGGCGGCTGCCGTGTCCACGTCGAGCTTGCCGCAGGCGAAGTAATCCAGAAAGAACAGCGGCTCGGCGCCTTGCACCAGCACGTCGTTCACGCTCATGGCCACCAGGTCGATACCCACCGTATCGTGCATGTTCCACTCAAAAGCCAGCTTGAGCTTGGTGCCCACGCCGTCGGTGCCCGACACCAGCACCGGCTCCTTGTAGCGCTTGGGCACTTCGAACAGGGCGCCAAAGCCGCCGATGCCGGCCATCACGCCTTCGCGCATGGTTTTCTTGGCCAGCGGTTTGATGCGCTCCACCAGCGCGTCGCCTGCGTCGATATCAACGCCGGCATCTTTGTACGAGAGAGGGGTAGAGGTAGTAGAGGAGCTCATGGAGGCAACAACAAAGGCAAAATGGCGGAATCCCGTCGGTTGCGGGCCCGAAGCTGCGATTCTATGCCGCCGGGCATACCCTATGCCAGCACAAGCCCGTGCAATGTGTGCGGATCGCCGCGCCGGCCCCGCTTTCGCCACGGAAATCGGCCTTTTGCCTTGGTGGCGGCCCGCATCCGTCTAAAATCAACGGGTTTGCGTGCAGCCGCTGGCCGGCTCGCGCCCCGATTGACCTTACCGCTGTTCATCAACGCTTTCATGCGTGTTCCATTCGCTTTGCCCATTGTTGCCCGTGCAGGCCTTGCCTTGCAGGGGGCTGTGTGCCATGCAGGAGCGCGGGCATGAAGCAAATGGCTCTGGATCTGGGACTGGCCCCCGGGCCGAGCCTGAGCCGATTTTTCCCCGGCTCCAACCAGGCGGCGCTGGAGCACCTGCGCCTGCAGGTGGGCGAAGGCTGGGGCATGCCGCGCTCGCCGGTGCCTACTTATCTGTGGGGCGAGACCGGTTGCGGCAAAAGCTATTTGCTGCGTGCCGTGGCCGAAGCCTTGCGTGAGCAGGGCGGCAGCGTGGGCTGGCTCGATGCTTCGACCCGTTTCCCCAGTGCTTTCAACGAGCGCTGGTCGGCGGTGATTTTGGACGAGGTGCATTTTTACAACCCGGTGCAGCAGGCGGCGGCCTTCAACTGGTTCGTCAACGCCACCAGCCCGGCCACTGGCGCGCGGCGCTGGGTGCTGGCGGCGGGCGAGTTGCCGCCTTCGGACCTGAAGCTGCGCGACGATCTGCGCACCCGGCTGGGCTGGGGCGAGATTTACCAGCTGCACCTGCTGACCGAGGAGCAGCGCCGGGGCGTGCTCAAGGACGAGGCGCAACAGCGTGGGCTGACTCTGCCCGACGATGTGATGGACTACATGCTCAAGCGGTTCTCGCGCGACCTGGGCAGCCTGATGCAGCTGCTCGACCATCTGGACAATTTTGCGCTGCGCAACAAACGGGCTCTGACGATCCCATTGCTCAAAGACATGCTGGAGACGGAATGATTCCGGCCCCGGCCCAACCGAGATGAATTGATGAATACCACTGCTGGTACCCGCCCACGGCTCGCGCTGTTCGACCTGGACCACACCCTGCTGCCGCTTGATTCGGACTACGAGTGGGGCGAGTTCACGCTGCGCCAAGGCTGGTGCGACAAGCAAGAGTTCGGCAGCCGCAACGCGGCTTTCTTTGCCGACTACCAAAAAGGCACGCTCGACATCCACGAGTACGTGCGCTTTGCCACCGAAGCCATTCGCAAGCTGGGCCGCGAACAGGCCGACGCTGCGCATGAAGTGTTCATGCGCGAAGTGATCGAGCCCAATATTCAACCCGCTGCACGTGCGCTGCTGCAGCAGCACCGCGATGCGGGCGACACCATTGTCATCGTCACGGCCACCAATGAGTTTGTTACCCGCCCCATCGCCAAGGCGCTGGGTGTGGAGCACTTGCTGGCGGTAGATCTGGAGCGCGATGCATCGGGCTGGATCACCGGCGAGATCGTGGGCGTGCCCACCATGCGTGTGGGCAAAGTCACGCGCATGGACGCCTGGCTGGCCGAGCGCGGCCTGGATTGGGACGGCGTGGAAAGCACTTTCTACAGCGATTCGATGAACGACGTGCCGCTGCTCGAAAAAGTGAACACACCCGTGGCCACCAACCCCGACGCGCGTCTGCGCCAACTGGCCACCGAACGCGGCTGGCGCGTACTGGATTTGCTGGAGCCGCAAGCATGATCAAGACCATCATCGACAAACTGCTGGGCAAAGGCACGGCTTCTGCCAAACCGAAAAACCCGTTTGGCAAGCGCGAGGAAGTGCCGGTCGAAGTGCACGGCATTGACCCCAAGCTGGTAGATCGCCGCGCCATCGATGTGTGCAGCACGCTCAAGGAAGCAGGTTTTGAGGCCTACATCGTGGGCGGCGCCGTGCGCGACCTGCTGCTGGGCCTGCGCCCCAAGGATTTTGACGTGGCCACCAACGCCACGCCCGAGCAGGTGAAAAACCTGTTCCGCCGTGCCTTCATCATTGGTCGGCGCTTTCGCATCGTGCACGTGGTTTATGGCCGTGGACGCGAGAACGAGGTGATCGAGGTCACCACTTTCCGCGCTTTCCTCGACAGCTCCAAGGCCGAGCATGTGCAGGGCAATGAGAAAACCAGCAAGGCCGCACTGGCCGGCATGAAGCTGGCGGTGGACGAGAGCGGCCGCGTTCTGCGCGACAACGTCTGGGGCCCGCAAAACGAAGATGCGGCGCGGCGCGACTTCACCGTCAACGCCATGTACTACGACCCGCAGACGCAGATCGTGGTCGATTACCACAAGGGCATCCGCGACGCGCAAAAACACGTGCTGCGCATGATCGGCGACCCGGCCACGCGCTACCGCGAAGACCCGGTGCGCATCATCCGCGCGGTGCGCTTTGCCGCCAAGCTCAGCAAAAAGGGCTTCACGATCGATCCCAAAACCGCCAAGCCGCTGGTCGAGTGCGCCTCCTTGCTGCAAGAAGTGCCGCAAAGCCGCATGTTCGACGAAATGCTCAAGCTCCTGCAGACGGGTCACGCGCTGGCCTCGATCGAGCAACTGCGCGGCCTGGGTCTGGCCAAAGGCATTTATCCGCTGCTCGATGTGGTGGTGGAGCGTGCCGATCTGCCCTTTGTGCAAGCCGCGCTGATGGACACCGACCGCCGCGTGGGCGAAGGCAAGAGCGTGGCGCCGAGCTTCCTGCTGGCCTGCGTGCTCTGGCAAGACGTGAAGGCCGGCTGGGATTCGCGCATGAACCGGGGCGAACATCCGTATCCGGCCTTGCAAGACGCGATTGACGATGTGTTCAACCACCGCATCGGCGATGTGTCGGGCCGTGGCAAGCTGGCCGCCGACATGCGCGAGATCTGGGTGATGCAGCCGCGCTTTGAAAAGCGCACCGGCAGCACGCCGTTCGGCATGATTGCGCAAGCGCGCTTCCGCGCCGGCTTTGATTTTCTGCGCCTGCGCGCCGATGTGGGCGAGGTGGACGAAGCCCTGGCCAACTGGTGGCAAGAGTTCCAGCAGGCCGACGAAGCGCGCCGCGAAGACCTGATTGCCCAGGTGCGCGAAGAGCAACGCGCCAAACAAAAAAGCGCTGGCGGCGGCACCAAGCGCCCCGCCAAGAAAGCGGCTCCTGCCAAGGCGCCGAGCGCCGATGCCGAAAGCGGCGATTTGGACGCGGTGGTGCAGAACGCGCTGGACGATGGCAGTCCGCTCGATGCTCCCGCCAAAAAGCGCCGCCGTCGCCGCCGCAAGCCCAATGGCGCGGGCAGCGCTGGCGCTGCGGCTGAGTAAGCCAGCCCAGGCCTTTGTTGCCAACGCTTGCTGGGCGGGCGTTGGCAGCTTGCAAAACCATGATTCCCCAAAACATTGAAGCAGCCAGCTTGGCTCTGCCCGCAGACGCTGGCGATGCAGCACCTGCGCCCGGTCAGGCTGTGCGTGCCTGGATTGGCCTGGGCGCCAACCTGGGCGACCGTGGCTTGGCCATGCGCCAGGCATTGCAGCATTTGCACCAAGAGGCCGGTGTAGCGGTGGCACAAGTGTCATCGCTGTACGCCAGCAAGCCGGTAGATTCGGATGGGCCAGACTACCTGAACGCGGTGGCGCAGCTGACCACCACGCTCTCGGCCCATGCGCTCTTGCTGGTGCTGCAGCGGCTGGAATTGGATGCTGGCCGCGAGCGCCCGTACCGCAACGCGCCACGTACTTTGGACCTCGATCTGCTGCTGTACGCCAGCCGGGATACAGCCATTGCCATGCCTGATTTGCTGGTGCCGCATCCGCGCATGTGGCAGCGTGCTTTTGTCCTGGCGCCTTTGCAAGAGCTGCAGCCCGCCTGGGTCAGCGCAGAGCAATTGCAGCCCTTGCTGGAGCAAGGCGTTGCGCCTGCGCAAGGCCCGGCCTGGGCTGGATTCGCGGCGGCTTAACCGGCGCTGGCAGGCGCCATCGGTGTTGTTGGCGCTGCAGGCGCCGGGCAATCGAGAATGCGAAAATCCTTGGGCAACTGCAGCTGTGCCAGGTCTTCTCTGGTGGCGTAAATCGACGCCGTCCAAGACATGGTGGACGGTGTGTTGTCCATCAACACCCGGTTTTGCATGGGGCCGAGGAAGAGGCCAATGCCCGGCACATCGGCATTGCCGCAGCGCACGCGCGGGTTGAAATCCTGTTCTTTGGCGATCAGATAGCTTTTCTTTGCCATCAGGTCGTCGCTAAAGCGCAGGTGGATGAAGAGCAGCGAAAGCAAACCAATCAAGGCGCCCGAAAGCATGATGGCGGCCTTGAGTTTGGACACCGGCGAGCGCTGGTGTCGGTTTTGCCGCACGTAGCGCAGAACGTGCACCAGGCTCCAGAGTACGGCGATCACCATCAGCGGGCGGCTGAGGATGAACATCTGCACAAAGGTGAGAATCTGCGAGGAACTGCTGAACACCGACGGGTCCACGCCGTACACGCTGTTGAGCAAAATGCCGGCCTGCATGGAAGCCTGCGTGTACATGAACCAGACAAACACCGCCAGTGCGGCCTGCGACGACCACTGCCCGCCCACCATCTTGGACAGTGGCGAATGGCCGATATAGGCCACCACATAAAACACCAGCAGCACCACACCAAACCAGAACAGGTAGGCCGAGGTGGCCTGCATCCAGGCGTAATGCGCGCGCGCCATCAGATCGCCCAGCACAAACACCAGAAACAGGCCGGTCATGCCGATCAAGGCCAGCGTGATGCTGCGGTGGCGCAGCTCGTGCAGGGCTTTTTCGTCGGCACTGGCCGGTGCCGGCGCGTTGTTGTGTGGCTGGGGCGGGGTGGCGGTCATTCCGGTTCTGGTTGCACGCTGTTGGCGATGCTTATGGCAAAAAGCTATCGCATCATAACCAGCAATCGGCGTGCAGTGCTTCAGCCAGAACTCGCTCGGAGCAGTGCCGCCACACTGTGCTTGCGCGCATGAAAAAGCCCATGGCAAGCCATAGGCTGGTTCGGTGGGATGTGGCGGGTTTCTTAGTCGACCTTGGCGCCCGACATCTTCACCACGGCTTCGTACTTGCTGCGCTCGGCAGCCATGAAGCGGTCAAACTGCGCGGGCGTGGTGGGCACGGGCTCGGCCATCAGGCTGGCGAACTTGGTCTTGGTAGCAGGGTCCTTGAGCGCGTCGGTGAATGCCTTGTTCAGGCGGTTGATCACGTCGGCGGGCGTGCCGGCGGGGGCCACCAGGCCCCACCAGGTGTCGATCTCAAAACCCTTGAGCGTGTTGGCCAAAGGTGGCACGCCGGGCAGCATGGGGCTCTCGTGCAGGCTGGTCACGGCCAGGGCCTTGAGCTTGCCGCCGTGGATATTGGCCGAAGCGGCGGCCAGGTTGTCGATGTTGAAATCGACCTCGCCCGACAACAGCGCCAGCTGCGCGGGGTTGGCGCCGCGGTAGGGAACGTGCACGGCGTAGATGCCGGCCTGGCGCTTCATCATCTCACCGGCCAGGTGGCCAGCGCTGCCGTTGCCGCCGCTGCCGTAGTTGAGCTTGCCGGGGTTCTTCTTGGCGTAGGCGATCAGGTCGGCCACGCTGTTGATGTGCAGCTCTTGCGCGCGCTGGGCATTCATCACCAGCACGTTGGGCACGCGCACCATTTGCGTGATGGCGGCAAAGTCCTTGGAGGCGTCAAACGGCATCTTGCTGTAGAGCCAGGGGTTGACGGCGTGCGTGGCGGTGGCCGACAGGCCGATGGTCAGGCCATCGGGCGCAGCCTTGGCGACGATGTCGGCACCGATGTTGCCACCGGCTCCGGCCTTGTTGTCTACCACCACGGCGCCCAGGCTGTCTTTGACACGCTCGGCCAGCACGCGCGAGGTCACGTCCAGCGGGCCGCCAGGCGCGTAGGGAACCACCAGGCGGATCACCGGCTCGGCGGCAAAGGCAGCGGGCGCTGCCAAGGTGGATGCGGCCAGCACGGCCGACAACAAGATATTTCTGCGTTGCATGCTAATTCTTGGTTGCTGTAAAAAAGGGGGCGGCACCAGCCCCGCTGGCCTTCGCTCCGTTGCCAGAGTGTAGCGGCCGGCCGGGACAGGGCCATGACAAGGGGTGAGCGGGCTCAGCCAAGCAGCTTTTGTGCCCGTGGGCTTCAGGCCTGTTTGTCGGCTTCGCTGACAAAGGAATCGGCGAAGAAGGCGTCCTCGGGCAGGCCGCGCTCGGCGCTGAAGCTGGCGCGGGCGGAGTCCACCACAATCGGGGCGCCGCAGGCATAGACCTCGTGGCCCGAGAGATCGGCAAAATCATCAAGCACGGCCTGGTGCACAAAACCGGTGCGGCCAGTCCAGCCGTCTTCGGGCAAAGCGTCGGACACCACAGGCACATAGCGCAATTGCGGCATTTCGGCGCAGCGCGCAGCCACCCAATCGCTCATGTACAGGTCTTGCGGGCGGCGGCCGCCCCAGTACAGCACGGCCGGGCGCTCAATGCCCTTGTGCTGCATATGCTCGATCAAGGCCTTGATGGGCGCAAAGCCGGTGCCCGAGGCGAGCAGCACGATGGGCTTGTCGCTCTCGTGCAGGAAGAAGCTGCCGAACGGGCCTTCGATGCGCAGAATCTCGCGCTCTTTCATGGCGCTGAAGACATGGTCGGTGAACAGGCCGCCGGGCATGTGGCGGATATGCAGCTCCAGCCCTGGCGCGGTTTCCTGTTGGTGCGGGGCCACAGCCATCGAGTAGGCGCGGCGTGCGCCGCCCGCCAGCAAAAACTCGATGTACTGGCCCGCGTGGTAGCGGAAGCTGTCGGCCGCCGGCAACTGCAGGCGCAGGCGAATCACATCGGGCGAGAGCTTTTCCAGTGCCTGCACGCGCACCGGCATTTTCTTGATCGGGAACGAGCTCTCGTCGGTGACATGGCGCGACTCGATCACCACGTCCGAGGTAGGTACGGCGCAGCAAGGCAGGATCAGGCCGGCCGCTTCTTCTTCGGCGCTCAGTGCGCGCTCACTGTGCGGGCCGTGGACCACGCTGCCGCTGAGCTTCTTGCACTTGCAGGAGCTGCAGGCGCCGTCCTTGCAACCGTAGGGCAGGCCGACGCCGCTGCGGATGGCGGCGGTGAGAATGGCTTCCGAGGCTTGGGTGACAAAGGCGCGTCCGCTGGGCTGTACCGAGATTTGAAACGCGCTGGGAGAAGAGCTCATTGCACCAAAATTCCTTATCGAAACACAACAAGGGCGCTGCTGCCAGCGCCCGGTTCAAATGGTGGGTGCTGGCTTGGTCAGGCGCTAGACTGCTGCCTGGTTTTGCCTTGGCGCCACTTTGGCGGCGCCCACCCCGGAAAGGTTGATTGTGCCCTCAATTCAAAGCCCGCAGAGTGCTATGCGGCGCCCCCGCTCGCTGCCCGCCCGTTTCAAGCGCCAAAGGGTGCTGATCATCGGCTGCGGCGATGTGGGCCAGCGCGTGGTCCGCTTGTGGCAAGGCGCGGGTGCGTCGCGCCTGCCGTTGGTGCGGGCGCTGACTTCGTCGCTCGACAAGCGTGCCGCCTTGCGTGCGCAAGGTATTACGCCATTGCTGGGCAATCTGGACGATGCGCGCAGCCTGCGCCGCCTGGCCGGTTTGGGGCAACGTGTAGTGCACTTGGCGCCGCCTGCGGCCATTGCCGAAGGGGCTGCTGCGGCCCGCGATCTGCGTACGCAAAGGCTGTTGCGGGTGTTGGCGCTGGGCTTGCAGATGCCGACGCTGGTGTACGGCTCCACCACCGGTGTTTACGGCGATTGCCAGGGCCAGTGGGTGGATGAGACCTGGCCGCTGCGGGCCAGCACGGCGCGGGCTTTGCGCCGGGTGGATGCCGAAGCCCAATTGCGCCAATGGGCGCGCCGTTTTGTGGCCAGCGCTGCGCGGGTGCATGTGCTGCGCATTCCCGGCATTTATGCGGGCGATCGTGAAGGCGGCACACCCGTGGCTCGCTTGCAACGCGGCACGCCGGTGTTGCGGCGCGAAGACGATGTGTATACCAGCCATATCCATGCAGATGATCTGGCGCGCGCCGTGGCGCTGGCTTTGTGGCGTGGCAAGCCGCAGCGCAGCAGCAATGTGAGCGATGACTCCAGCCTGCGCATGGGCGATTATTTCGATCTGGCTGCTGACCTGTGGCAGCTGCCGCGCCCGGCTCGCGTGAGCCGGGCCGAGGCGGAGCAACTGCTGAGCCCGATGTTACTGAGTTTCATGTCTGAATCGCGCCGCCTGCGCAACCAGCGCATGCAAAAAGAACTGGGGCTGCGTTTGCGCTACCCGACCGTACACGAGGGCTTGGCAGCTGCGCTGGCCCTCAGGCGCTGATCAGCACGGCGAGCCGCCAGGGTTGCGGCAGGGCCGCCCCAGGCCGCTTTGGGCCGGGCGTGGCGAGGTGCTGGGCTGGCTGCTTTCTTCTTGCGGGCGTGGGCGGGGTTTGCTGGCGGGCGGCTTGACGGTGCCAGCACAATGGGCACCTTCGCACTGCGCCACGGGCGGGCGGGGGCGAGGCGGCGGATCAACGGGACGCTCCGGGTACGGGCGCTGCGGGCGAGGGCGCACTACCGGGCCGTACCAATACGGATCGACCTGGCGCACGATGGTGGGCGCCGGGCGGCTGGCCTCCAGGCGGCTGTAAGCATCGGGGCCCATGCAATCCAACTCCATCTGGCGCTTGGCATTTTCTGCCCGCTCGCGGCTGCCCATGATGCGGTCAGCCGCCTCGTCGCTGGCCTCGGTATAGCGCTCGCGCGATTGCTGGCAGGCCTGGGAATTGGCGTAGTCGTTTCGGCTGGGCTGCTGTGGCGTGGGGTTGGCGGCAGCGTCCAGCGCTCTTTCTTGCGCCTCTAAGCGGCGTTTTTCCAGCGCTTGTTCGCGCCTCTCGGCTTTGGCGCGCAAAGCGGCGTCAGCTCGGGCCTGATCGGCTGCAATTTCTTCGCTGGTGCGGCGTCGCTCAATCTCGGTGCCGGCACTGCCGCGAGCGCACTCGCCGTCGGTATAGGTGACGCGGCCAGAGACCGGATCAGTGCAACGCACCACCTGGGCGGATGCGGTTTGTGCGCCCAGGCACAACACGGCACAGCCTGCCAGCGCCAGCCACCGCAGCATGCGAGGCAGCGGGCTGCCGGGGGCAAAGCGGGTGGCTGTCCTCGTCATGGCCGGTAACTAGCGCTGGAACAGGCGGCCGCGGCCGTCGTCGGTCAGGCGCGAGGGCGGTGCCGGGCGGGCGCCGCCATTGTTCAGAGGCCGGCCCAGCGCAGCGCCGCTGCCAGGGGAGATTTGCGTGGGGCGACTGCCCTGGATGCCGGGGCGGCCCAGATTGTTGGGGCGGTTGTTGCTGTAGCTTCCGCCAGGGCGGTAGTAGCCGCCGGGTCGGTAATAAGGGCGCCCGCCGCCATACACATAGGTGGGCGAGCTCTCAATTACCAGCGAGCTGCCGCCGTAGTACGGATAGCCGCCATAGCTGTAACCACTGCCATAACCGTAGCCGTAGCCCGTGGAATAGGTGGAGTAGGCGTCACCGTAGTACACGCCGTCAGCGGGTGCGACGACACAGCCCGTCATCAGCACGGCGCTGGCCACGGTGGCTGCCAGGGCGCTCAAACGTGCAATGGTCATCTCTTGTTTCTCCTTTCGGCACTCAAGCCGATAAAACCCGCCAGCGAATCAGCCCGGCTCAGCAGGGGCGCGAGGGCGTGTTGACGATATCGCCGCCCGAGCGCACTTGGTTGGCGTAGCGGTCGCACTCGGCCTGGTGCGAGGACGAACGGCCAAACAGACCGCCTTGGTTGCGATCGCGGTTGTTGCGGTCGCGCTCGCGGGCCTGGCGCTCCAGGTCGCGGCGGCGGTCGGCGTCGCGGGCGCGTTGGTCGCGCTCACGGTCGCGGGCTTGGCGATCACGCTCCCGCTCTCTTTCACGGGCCTGGCGATCGCGGTCGCGCTCACGATCGCGGTCACGGTAGTAACGGTCGTTCTCTACATAGATGGTGCTGCCAGGGCGGCTGTAGTAGGGATCGTTCTGGTAGTAGACGGTTTCGGCCGGGCGGCTGTAGCCATAACCATAGCCACCATAGCCGCTGTCGCCGTAATAGCCATCGCTGGCCGTAGCCACGCAGCCCGAGGTGAGTACCGCGGTGCCAGCAATGGCGGCCAGGCTCAACAGGTGACGACGATTCATAGACATAGACCTTTCTTGCGGGTGGCGGGGCGGTTCGGTGACGGGCTGCAAGCGCCGCCTGCCTCCATGCTACCCGCTCCGCCACGGGCTTGGCGAACATTCGCCGTGCCTCTAAAGACGTTTCAGGCCCGGCGGGGGTTGACTTTGGCAGTGCGCTACAGGCCAGGTTTGCCGAACTTTACGGAAGCCGGAACGTGGGGTTTTGTCTACAGATGAGGGGGATTTGCCGGTATTCAAGCGCCGATGCAGGCGCTGGCGGCAGCCAAGTGCGGTTGACTTTTGTTGATCAAATGCTGCGCTGCACCAATCACGCGCAAAGCACGCAGGCGTGCGGTTTATACGCGATTTTTTTTGTTTCGGTGTCGCTTTTTTTACCGGAGTTGTCCTAATACCGGTGCAGGTACCGGCAGATCAAGAATGTGGCCCACGCGATCGGAAATCCCGGCGCAGCTGTTGGCATGGTGCTTGCAGCGCAGCCGGGCAGTGGTGGCGATCAACGGATGATGGAGTACTACGCAATGGATAAAGGTATCAAAGCTGCAGTGGCAATGCTGGTGGCGGGTGTCGCAGTCGCAGCCAGCGCGCAAGAGGTGGTGAAGATCGGTACGATGAGCCCTCTGTCCGGCCCCCAGGCCCACTACGGCAAGGACAACGTCACTGGCGTGCGCTTTGCGGTAGAAGATCTGAACGCCCAGGGCGTGACGATCGGCGGCAAGAAGATCAAGTTCGAAGTGGTAGCCGAAGACGATGGCGCCGATCCCAAGCAAGGCACCGCTGCCGCACAAAAACTGTGCGACGAAAAGGTGGCGGCTGTGGCGGGTATCCTGAACTCGGGCGTGGCCATTCCCTCGTCCAAGGTGTTCAACGACTGCGGCGTGCCCTTCATCACCGGCGCTGCCACCAACCCTGAGCTGACCCGCCCTGGCTACCCAGGCGTGTTCCGTATCATCGCCAACGACAACGCCCTGGGCGCTGCACTGGCTGGCTACGCTGCCGATACGCTCAAGCTCAAGAATGTGGCCGTGATCGACGACCGCACCGCTTACGGCCAAGGCCTGGCCAATGTGTTCAAGAAGGACGCGGGCGCCAAGGGCGTGAACATCGTTGCCTCGGAGTTCACCAACGACAAGGCCACCGACTTCATGGCCATCCTGACCTCGATCAAGGCAAAAAAGCCTGACGCGATCTTCTACGGCGGCATGGACGCCCAAGCCGGCCCGATGCTGCGCCAGATGGTGCAGCTGGGCATGACGAACATCAAGTTCTTCGGCGGCGACGGCATCTGCACGGCCGAACTGGCCAAGCTGACCGCCGGCTCCAAGACGCTGGAAAACGTGGTTTGCGCCGACGGCGGTGCATCGTTGGCCAAGATGCCAGGCGGCACCGAGTGGAAGAAGCGCTACGACGCCAAGAACCCTGGCGTGTTCCAGGTGTACAGCCCTTACTTCTACGACGCGACCATGCTGATCGTCGACGCCATGAAGCGTGCTGACTCCACCGATCCGAAGAAATTCCTGCCCGAGCTGAAGAAGTCCGAATACAACGGCGTCACCGCCAAGATCGCCTTCCAAGACAACGGCGAGCTGAAGGTGCCTCTGTACACGCTGAGCAACTACGTGGCCGGCAAGAAGACCCCGATCGGCGAATAAACCAACAGCAACACTGGAGTGTGCAAGCCCGTAGACCTCGGTCTACGGGCTTTTTGGTATTTTCATGGGTACTGAGATGCGCAAGCGTGGTGACGAAACCAGCTGTAATGCCTGTGTTGGCAGTCTTCGTTTTGGGATGACGATATAGCCGCTTATGCTTTGTTGCGGGGGCTTGCCGTACCAAGGTACTGTCTGCGCCCCCGACGCCGCGCCTAAGCGGCTATCTCGCCATTGGGGCGAGCGTTTCCAGCGCACGCTTCTCTGCAAAATGGTGCAGTTTGAATACCCGTCAACCAAGCTCGGGTCTTCCCTATAAATACGAGAAGATATTTTTCCTCTTTAGGGCCCTGCAACAGGTGGCATAGGGGACTTTCGCTTCGGTGACACCACTCGCGGGCGGGTGTTGCGTGCGCGCCTACAATGGCAGGGTTGTTGCAGTGCAACGCAAGGCAACAACGCAATTCTCAGGGCGGGGTGCAATTCCCCACCGGCGGTATCTGTGGCCAGCAATGCTGGGTTGCAGCAGCCCGCGAGCGCCTGGCGGCATGCATGTTTGCCAGGGTCAGCAGATCTGGTGCGATGCCAGAGCCGACGGTCACAGTCCGGATGAAAGAGAATCGCGCGCGGGCAGGCAAGCGCCGGCGCAGCCGTTTTTTGCGGGCTGTGTGGGTGCGTGCGGGCCCGTGCGCGTGCCCTGATTCAGGTAACTTTGGAACTCTTGACCATGAATCAGACCCACTCCTCCACTTTCTCCATCAGCAAAGCGCAACGCCTGGCCATCGTCAGCGCGCAATGGCACGCCGACATCGTGCACCAGGCACGCGACGCCGCCATTACCGGTCTGCTCGAACAAGGCTGGCGCCGCGACCAGATCGATCTCATCGACGTGCCCGGCGCGCTGGAGATCCCGCTGGTGCTCAAGCGCCTGGCTGACAGCGGCCGTTACGCTGGCCTGATGGCTTGCGCGCTCATCGTCAACGGCGGCATCTACCGCCACGAATTCGTCACCACTGCCGTCATCGACGGCCTGATGCGCGTGCAGCTGGACAGCGGCGTACCCGTGTTCTCGGCCGTACTCACGCCGCGTGATTTCCACGACTCGCAAGAGCACCACGACTTCTTCCACCAACACTTCGTCAAAAAGGGCGCCGAACTGGCCAACGCCTGCGCCACCACCATCGCGCTGCACCGCACGCTAGAGGCACAAGCCCAGCAAAGCCTGGCTGCCTGATCAGGGCCGCGCCACTGCACAAGCCTTGGCAGTGGGGCTTTTGGCTGCCATGGCGCTGTACAGCGTCGATTTTTGGCACACTGGCGAGCCGCTCTCCGTCTTGGAGCAGCGGCTTTTTTGTTGTTCATCGCGGAACGACGTAGGGATGTCGGAGCTGCTGCGTTGGCAGCGTAGCGGGCCTGGGTGTTGTTGACGCAACCTTCAGACGAAGACTCCCAACACCGGCACTGCTGCCGCTGTGGTCACTGCACTTGCGCAGCCGGAAATCCGCAATGAACCCTTGTTGTTTTCAATGACTGATTCTTCTTCTTTGACCCGCCGTCAGGCTTGGTTGGGCGTGATCGCTTTGGCCATGGGCGCTTTTGTTTTCAACACCAGCGAGTTCGTGCCTGTGGGCCTGCTGTCCGATATTGGCGGCAGCTTTGGCATGACGACCGAGCGCGTCGGCCTGATGCTCACGATCTACGCCTGGATCGTGGCGCTCACCTCGCTGCCCTGCATGCTGCTCACCAAAAACGTCGAGCGGCGCAAACTGCTGATGGGCGTGTTCGCGCTGTTTGTTGTGAGCCATGGCTTGTCGGCCATCGCCTGGAACTACCCGGTGCTGCTGCTCAGCCGCATGGGCATTGCGCTGGCGCATGCGGTGTTCTGGTCCATCACCGCCTCGCTGGCGGTGCGCATTGCGCCCGAAGGCAAGCGCCCGCAAGCACTGGGCTTGCTGGCCACGGGCACCACCTTGGCCATGGTGCTGGGTATTCCGCTGGGCCGCGTGGTGGGCGAGGCGCTGGGCTGGCGCACCACCTTTGGCGGCATCGGTTTGGTTGCGCTGGCCGTGATGATGGTGCTGTGGCGCTTGCTGCCATTGCTGCCCAGCGAAAACGCGGGCTCGGCCAGCAGCATTCCGGTGTTGTTCAAGCGCCCGGCGCTGGCTGCCACCTATGCCTTGCTGATCTTGATGGTGACGGCGCAGTTCACCGTCTACAGCTACATCGAGCCACTGATCCAGCGCCAGGCAGGTTTGTCGAACGACGTCACCACCTGGGTTTTGCTGCTGTACGGCGGCATGGGCATCTTGGGCAGCATCTGCTTTGGCGCTTTCGGCATGCGCTGGCCACGCGGCTTTTTGCTGACGGCCATGACTGCGCTGACCGCGTGCCTGTGGCTGCTGCTGCCCAGCGCACGCTGGCCGTTGGCGCTGTACGTGGTGTGTGCAGTGTGGGGCGTCACCATCTTGTGCATGGTGCTGCCTTTGCAAGCCAAGGTGCTGCGCCTGGCATCGGATGCGACTGATGTGGGCATGTCGCTGTTCTCGGGCTTGTTCAATGTGGGCATCGGCGCCGGCGCCTTGCTGGGCAGCCAGATCGGCACCCACGCCGGCCTGCAATGGCTGGGCCCGGTTGGCGGCAGCATCGCCATTGTCGGCGTGCTCTGGTGCGCCTTTGCCGGCTGGTACTGGCGCAGCACCTTTGTGCCGCCAGTGGCACAGATCAAGCCGGTATAAAGCAAAAAAACCTGTGACGGATATCACAGGTTTTTTTGTGGCATGAGCGCGAGCGAGTTCAGGGTTTCTTGGGGCGATAAGGGCCGTCAAGCAAGGCATTCGGGCCGGACTGCAGGGCATAGGTGTTGGCTTGCTCTGTCAGCGGCATGTAGTTGGGCGCGGCACGCGCAACTGCCGCATTGATGGCCGCCGAGATCAGCATGGCCATGGGTGAGCCCGACGATTGCGAAGGCGAGTACTGCATCTGTTGGGTGTTATGCCACAGCTCTTCACCGGTTTTGTTCACCAGGCGGTAGTCGAAGCTCACCGTTACCGTGGTGGACAGCACGGCATATTGCGCGTCCCAGCGGTTGATGGTGACAAACAGCACGGCATCGGCACCGAACAGCTTGGCTATGCTCTCGGCGGGCTGCTGGTGGATGCGATCACTTTCGTAAAAGCCCTCTTGCTCCAGCACCATCTTGGTCGTGTTGACCGGGAAGACGTAGTAGCCCTTCTCCGCAATGGGAATCGGCAAGGCCGCCAACACATAGTTAGGGGCATCCACGTCCAGGGATTTGTTGACGACGGGTACCACCACGATGGAGCGTGGGGCTGCAGCTTCAAAAGCAGCGACATCGCGTTTTTGAGGGGCTGTGGCCTGGCAGCCGGCCAGAAACACGGCGCAGCCAGCCAAAGCGATACTGAAAAGACGAGAAATCATGGCTTATCCCTTGCTGCCGTTGGCTTGGCGTTTTTCCAATGTGGAAATCATGGCATCCATCAGGCCGCGGCTCTCGGGCCACAGTTCGCGCTCTTTCTTGTACTGGCTGATGGCTTCGCTGGTTTTGCCCGTTTGCAGGTAGAGCGACCCCAGCTCGGCATACAGGCCAGGGGCCACCTTCTGGTTGCTGCTGTTCATGGCTGCGATATGCGTTTCGAGCTTGGTCTGCAGCGCGGCCACTTGCTCGGGATCTTTGTACGACGAGTACAGCGCAGAGTTATAGCCGCCCCATTGGTACAGGGCCTGGTTGTTGGCGCAGCCGCTGAGGATGGTGCTCAATCCGGCCAAGGCCAGCAGCGCGAGCGGACGTTGAAGTGGAAATTTGCGAGACATGGGTTCAACGGATATCGAAGGTTTTGCTCACGCCGTCACCGACGTAGATTTTCTCGTCCAGCAGGCGCTGGGCTCCGAGGTTGACCTGGATGTGGTGCGTGCCAGGCTTGAGCTTGAGGGCTGCCACACCGGCTTGGTAGCTGCCGGCAACGCCCATGGGCAGGCCGTCTACCACCACTTGGGCATTGGCCAGGGCGGCGTTGGTATAGGCAAAGGAGACCTGCGCCTTCAAATCCACCACTTGCTGCTTTTCCGTAGGCATTTGCACGCAGGCGCTCAGCGAGAGGCTGGCCAGTACGCCAGCGAGCAGAGCGCTGCAAAAACGGTGCTGCTTCATTTTTGGCCTCCGAAAATCACGACCAGCTTGTCAAGGGAGCTGCCTTTGAGGCTGCCGCCCACCACCTGGGCTACCGAGCCTTCGTTGAGCTCGTTGTCGCCAAAGCTCGACTCCACCTGAATCTGTGCCACTTCGCGGCCTGGCAGTGTGACCATGGCACCGGTTTGTGGCGATTTGATCTGCTCGCCAGCGGTTTGTACCGCCAGACGCATACCGGGCTTGAGGCCTTGCGAGGCGCCGCCACTGATGAAGACGCGGTCGCCTTCCAGTTTCAGGATGGCAGTGGACCAGGGGCGGCGGTTCATCTCAGCAGACAGCTTGCTCACGGCCTCAGACACGGCTTGGCGAATGGCCGTGTCGTTCAGCGTGCCGTCGTAGCCCGCACGTGAGCCAAAGCCAAAAGTGGAAGAAGTTTCCGTAGATGCTTCACCGGCACCGGATGTGGCAAAGAACACATGGCCCGTCTTGGCGTCCACGACGCGGATGTCGATCTTGGCAAAGGCCACCTGGCGCTTGCTGGACGAGGCGAAACCCGAGCTGCCCAGCGTTTTGCGGCCGAACTCGGTGAGCGAACCAATCACCAAGGCATCCACACCCACCAGGTTGAGCTTCTGCTGGCTGAGCTGGCTTTCAGATTCCAGGCGGCCAATGTCGGGGCGTTCAAAGACCAGATAGGCGCCCGACTCCGTGAGAGCCTTGCTGAACAAATCCGTGACTTGCTTGCCCAGCGGATCGCCTTGCTTGTCGCGCAACAGCGATTGGCCATAAGAGGTTTCGTTGGAGATGCGGCCCAGCGCAATCTTGCGCTTGAGGGTGGGCGCCGCTGGCGCCTGGTTCAGCACCTGCTGCTGGGCAGCGGTTTGGGCTGCGTTGGATGGCGCAGCATCCTTGGCTTCGACAGGCGGTGTTTGAACGGCACAGCCGCTCAAAAAAAGAGCCGAAAGCAGAACTGCTCCCGACGCCATGGAAAGTGGCAAACGCATGGTAAACCCCTGAAATCAGACATTTTTTGCAACACTTTGATTATTGCTGCACCAACTTTGCGCATTGCTTACAACTATGAATGTTCGACTAAATTGCTGCGTTGACTATGATTGAATGCCACCTTTTTTCTCGCTAACTTGTTGAAATATATGTGGTCGTTGTTTTGCTTGGGCTGAGTAAGACGTTGTCTTTTGTCCACATGGCGGTGCATTGTGATGCAGTCGGTAGTGCTTTGTGACATGGATGGAGCTGCTCTTCGCGCAGCACCTTTGTTCCGCCGGTGGCGCAGATCAAGCCGGTGTAAAGCAAAAAACCTGTGACGGACATCACAGGTTTTTTTGTGGGCAAGCGTGGCTTGGTTCAGGCCGGTTTAGCGTTTGCAGGCTGGCGCTTGCGCAGCAGATAGCGCTGAAAACCGTCCATCACCACCACGCCTTTCTGGTTCTTCACTTCGGTGCTCAAGCTCAGCACGCCGGTGGTGTTGCCGGGTTTGAGCTCGGACACGGTCAGCGTGCAATACAAGGTATCGCCCACAAACACCGGGTACAGAAAGCGGCTGCCTTGTTCCAGAAAGCCTTTGAGCGATTCTTCCACCATGTGCGGAAAAAGCCCGGCACCGGCAGCCGTCTGTATCACCACCTGGTAGCCGTGGGCCAGCATATGCGGCATGCCGTGGGCGCGGCAATATTCCACGTCGTAATGCACCGGGTGGTTGTCGCCGCTGGCCAACTGGAAGGCGGCAAACAGCGCGTCGGTCATGGTGCGCGAGGGCAGCAGAAACTTCTCGCCCAGTTGGAAATCTTCAAAATAGCGCTGCTCGCACATTTGGTGTTGGATCATGGGGTCTCCTGTTGCTGAGCCTGTGTGGCGATGCTTCATTCTTTCAGCTTGTGCTGCCTGGATCGTGGCCTTGAGCGACAGGCTTTGGGCAAACATCCTGATGCAAGCATGCAACAAGCTGCGCGCCCAAAGTAGCCAATGGCGGCAGCTGCCACTACACTCGTTTTTCCTTTTTTCAACCTTCACCTGCTGAGGTGCACCATGTCTCGCCGCACTCGTTTTTGCTGAACGACTTCGTCACACGCTCTTAGAGCGTGTGCGCTGCGGTGCGTGGTGGTGGGTTGTCCGAGGCCTCTGCTCTCGGAAATACGGCTGGCGGGCTTGGCTCCTCGCCTGTCCATCTTCTCTCTCTACCCGGTTCCTGCCTTGTTCTGATGTGCGCGGTTATGGCGCGCAGAGCATGGCCTGTCTTTGCTCCATTGCGGCGCTGGTCGTTGTCGTCGGCTTTCCTGCCTGGGGTGGTTCGCCGCCCGGGCTTTTGCCATTGCTCGAAAGCACACCATGACTTCGCAACATCTATTCAATCTGGAGATTCTCAAATACCCACGCACGCCGCATCTGCGCGGCTCGCGTTTACAAGCCGGTGATTCGGCGGACGACGTGCCTTATGCGGCCTTGGCCGGCCGGCATATCGTGGTCGAGGAAAAGCTCGACGGCGCCAATGCCGCGCTGAGCTTTGCCAGCGACGGCAGCTTGCTGCTGCAATCGCGCGGCCACTATCTGCAAGCCGATCAGATGGGCGGGCGCGAGCGTCAGTTCAACGCCTACAAGCAGTGGGCGCGAGCGCATGAAGCGGCGCTGATGCAACTGCTCGACGACCGCTACATCGTGTTTGGCGAGTGGCTGTATGCCAAGCATTCGCTGTATTACGACGCGCTGCCGCATTGGTTTTGCGAGTTCGACGTGTGGGACCGCTCGGCGCAGCAGTTTCTCGATACGCCGTGCCGCCATGCCTTGCTGGCTGGCGTGCCTGTGGTGTCGGTGCCTGTGCTCTACAGCGGCGTGGCGCCGCAGCGCTTGCAGGATTTGCTGGCGCTGTTGGCGCCTTCGCTGGCGCGCACTGCGCAGTGGCGCACGGTGTTGGAGCAGCAAGCGGCCAAGCAGCAACTGCACGCGCCTTTAGTGTGGCAGCAAACCGATGCTTCGGAGCTGGCCGAAGGCCTGTACATCAAGGTCGAGGAAGCGGGGCAAACCGTGGCGCGCTACAAGTTTGTGCGCTCCGACTTTGTGCAGACGATTCTCGACTCGGGCTCGCACCACAGCGAGCGGCCCATCATCGCCAACGGCTTGCGCCGAGGTGTCGATATTTTTGCGGAGCGCATTCACAAAGGCTGGTAAGCCTGGATGCCCGCATGGCCACTGCCGCTGGGCGGTGGCGAGAAAGGAGTTTTATATGTGGAGCTGGAAAGAGATGGCGGCCCTGGTGCCGCAAGGCGCCAGCGCCGAGGTGGATTGGGCCGCTTGCCTGGATGCTTTTCCGCAATTGGAACTGGCCAAGACCACGCCGCAAGACCCGGTCTACCACGCCGAAGGTGATGTCTGGACGCATACGCAGATGGTGCTGCGCGAGCTGTTGGCCGATGCCGATTACGCGCAGCTGAGCCGCAGCGAGCGCGAGACGGTTTTTCTGGCCGCACTGCTGCACGATGTGGCCAAATGCTCGACCACGCAAGTGGATGCGCAAGGCCGTATTTCGCAGCCCGGCCATTCGCGCCGTGGTGCGCTCGATGCGCGTTTGGCGTTGTGGCAAGCGGGTGCGCCCGTGGCCCAGCGCGAAGCCATTTGCCGCTTGATCGCCGTGCACCAGGTGCCGTTTTTCGCGTTTGCGGATTCGCGCCGAGGCGTCTCACCCGAGTTCATCGTGCGTGAGCTGTCTTGGCAGGTGGATCTGCAATTGCTGGTGCTGTTGGCGCGGGCCGATATTCGCGGCCGCATCTGCCCGGATGTGGATGGCGTGCTGCTCAATATCGAGCTGTTTCGCGAGCTGGCGCTGGAAGAGAATTGTCTGCGTACACCGCGCCAATTTGCCTCGGCAGAAACGGCCGTGCGCTATTTTCGCGGTGCGGAGTTGCACCCGGATTACGCCTTGCACGAGCAAGCGGGATCATCGGTCATCGTGATGTGCGGCTTACCTGCATCGGGCAAAAACACCTGGGTGGCGCACCACCATGGCGATTTGCCGGTGGTGTCGTTTGACGATGCGCGTGCCGAGCTGGGCTTGCGCCACGGCGAGAACGAAGGTGCTGCCGCGCACCGCGCCGTCGACAAGGCCAAAGTTTTGCTGCGCGCCAAGGCACCGTTCGTTTGGAACGCCACGCATTTGTCACGCCAGATGCGCGGCAAGACGCTCGATCTGTGTTTGGCCTATGGCGCGCAGGTAGAGCTGGTGCATATCGAGGCCAGCCGCGCAACCTTGCTGTCGCGCAACAGCAACCGCGACACCACGCTGAGCAATGCAGCGCTGCTGGGCATGTTGCATAAATGGGAGGTGCCGTTGCCGACCGAGGCACATGGTCTGCGGTTATTGGTCAATGATTGAAGTTGAGGCAGCTTTTCAACTGGCGTTGTGCTGCTTTGCTTGCAGCAGCTGGCCGGGTCTCGCCCCGGCGGGCGACTTACTTTCTTATCGCACGATAAGAAAGTAAGCAAAGAAGCGTGCCCACATCCAGCGTCCCCGAAAGCTTCGCGTAGCGAATCTTTCGGGGCAACCTGCGCTCACAGCAAATACCGGCGTGCGCCAAAACTCACTCCGCGCCAAGGCGCTGCGTTCAAACAGCTGGCGCAAGTCAGTTCACGAAGTTTGGCTGTCCTGCGGCAGCCAAACCGCCGGCATTTGCTGCGATCGCAGGCGCTGGCTGAAAGGGAGGTGGGCAGCCAACAGCCGAACAGCCTGCGAGAGCTGCGTCACTAAACTCCCGCAATAAACTCCCGTTTACTCAGAGCTTGCAATTCGGCGCTGAGTAATTTTTCAAAATCAACGAAACACCGGCCGGAGAAAACTGCGCTCATAGCTCACAATGCAGCGCGTTTCTTCTGCATAGCGGAAAGCGGCCTGGCAATCTGCATCGCTGGCCGAGGCCGTGCGGTAGGCCTCGTAGGCTGCCAGGCTGGCGAAGCTGAACATCGCGTAGGCGATGTTGTTGGCGCCTTCCGAGGGCAGAAAGTAGCCGTGGTGTTGGCCGCCGAATTTCTCGACCAGGGGAATCCAAAGCTTGCCGTAGTGCTCGAATTCCGCGAGCTTGTACGGGTCGATAACGTAGCGCAGGTAGCAGGTGATCATGGCAATGTTTGAAGTTTTAGAGCGTGTTTACGATCTCCTCGCGCCGCGACAGCGGTTTTGCGAAGTAGCTGCTTGTTGGTGAGGTTTGCCTTTGCAGCGGCCAAGATCCCATCTTGCTGCCGTGCTCGAGCATCGCAAAACCACTGTCCACAAGGGTTGCACTGAAATCGGCCGATTTCGCAGCGCTGGGCATTGAATGCACATGGGTGCATTCTGCAACCCATCACAGCGAACTCGGACGCGATTGCAGCACAACGCGACTGCGTTGAGATCGTAAACACGCTCTTAAAAAGCGGCCATCATAGTCTGCATACCAGGGCTGATTTCTGGCGGCTGTCACTGCGGCGCAGAAGCGCTGCAGTGTGCTGCTCACCGCATGGCCCGGCGCAAGGCAGCGCTGCTCCAGTCCACTGCCATGCTCAGCAGCAGCATGGCGATGATGACCGTGCTGGCCTGCGCGTAGTGAAAGAGCGAGAGCTCGAAGTACAGCAGCTGGCCCAGGCCACCGGCGCCGACGAAGCCCAGGATGGCGGCCATGCGGATATTCATTTCCCAGCGGTACAAGGTGTAGGCGAGCAGCTGCGGCGCGGCACCGGCGAAGGTGCCATAGCAAAAGGCCAACAAGCGGTTGCTGCCGGCCAGGCGCAGGGCGCGGGCAGGCGCGGCGGGCGCGTTTTGCAAGGCTTCGGCGTACAGGCGGCCCAGCACGCCGGCCGTGTGCAAAGCCAGTGCCAGAGCGCCGGCAAACGGGCCCAGGCCCACGGCCAAGGCGGTGATGGTGGCCCAGACCAGCTCGGGCACCGAGCGCAGCACATTGAGCAGCAGGTTCCATGGTGCACGCCAGCGCGGCAGAGCCAGCAGCAGGCCGGCGGCAGCGGCCAGCAAGGTGCCGACGATGGAGATGGCCAGCGTTTCCCACACGCCGCGCAGTACTTTCAGCAGCCAGGGCTGGCTCAGATCGGGTGGGAAAAAACCGCGCACAAAATCGCCCATGCTTTGCGCCGCTTGTGGTGTGAACAGCGCGGCCCAATCCATGTCCAGCAAGCGCAGGCTGGCCCACAAGCCAGCACCCAAGGCCAGCACAAAGGCCGCAGTGCGCCAGCCAAAGGGCAGGGCGCGCTCGGCCAGTGCGCTGTCGAGCGCGCGGCGCAGCCACCAGGACAGCAGATCGGCAGCGGTCACCAGCAGCATGAAGGCCAGCAGAACGCTGGCGGCCTCGCCGCCATTGAGCATTTTCATGGCCTGGTCCATCAGCTGGCCCAGGCCGCCAGCGCCGACAAAGCCCATCACCACCGAGGCGCGGATAGCGCATTCCCAGCGGTAGATGGTGTACGAGGTGAGCTCCTTGGCCGCTTGCGGCAGCAGGCCGTAGAGCAGCGCCTGTACGCGCCCGGCGCCGCTGGCACGCAGTGCGCGGGCGGGCGCCGGGTCGGTGGATTCCAGAATCTCGGCGTACACCTTGGCGAGCATGCCGCCGTAGGTGAGCGCCAGCGCCAGCACGCCAGCGGCCGGGCCCAAACCGAACACTCGCACAAACACCAGCGCCCAGACCAGCTCGGGCACGCCGCGCAAGATGGTGAGCACGCCGCGTGCAATGGGGTTGAGCGTGACGCGCTCGCGGGCTGCGCCGGTAGACAGGTAGGCCATGGGCACGGCAATGACAAAAGCCAGCGCCATGCCTGCCGTGGCGATGGCCAGCGTTTGCAAGCTGGCCTCGGCCAGGTAGCCTAAAAACTCGCTGCCGGTTTCTGGCGGCAGAAACTGGCGCAGAAAATTGCCGATGACCTGGAGGTTGTCTGCATCAAAAAACGGCCGGAGCGTGAAGCCCGAGGTTTGCAGCAAAGGCCAGAGCAGCACCAGCGCCAGCAGCAGCCAAGTAAGCCGCCCGCGTGCAGCCGGGTCGCGCCTGTGCAAGGCAACGGCGGCAGAGGCTTCAGCGCTTACCGGCATGCGATCACCGCTGGCAGGTTTGCGCCGAGCGCTGCAGCGGCTGGTGGCACGGCATTGTGCAAAGTGGGCAGCGCCGCGGTGCTGCCATCGGCATTGGCGTAGAGCGCTTGCAGTTGCGCATCGCTCACCTGGGCGGCAGGCAGATCGAAAGCTACGCGGCCATCACGAATGCCGACAATGCGCGCAAAGCAGCCCAAGGCCAGATCAACCGCATGCAAGCTGGCTACCAGCGTGGCTTGGCGGGCAGCGGCCTCTTGCACCAAGAGCTGCACGGTGGCCAGCGACAGGCTGGGGTCGAGCGCGGAGACGGGTTCGTCCGCCAGTATCAGTTCGGCCTGTTGGTAGAGCACGCGGGCAATGCCTACGCGCTGCAATTGGCCGCCGGAGAGCTGGTCGCAGCGCGCAAACAATTTGTCTTGCAATTGCACGCGGGCCAAGGCTTCGGCAGCGCCGGGAATGTCTTGCGGATAGGCCAGCGAAGCCAGCGCTTTCCACAGCGGCCATTGGCCCAGTTTGCCGGCCAGTACGGCCGTGACCACGCGTTGGCGCAGCGGAATCGGCGCGGCCTGGTAGACGCTGCCAATGCGGCTGCGCAGCGCCTTGAGCTCGCGCGCCGAAGACTGCGCCGACGCGCTTTGCTCCAGCACTTGCAGGCGGCCGCTGCTGGGCAGGTAGCCGGTGCCGATGGTGCTGAGCAGCGAGGTTTTGCCCGCGCCGGACGGGCCGATGAGCGCAATGCTCTCGCCTTGCGCCGCAGACAGCGAAATGCCCGAGAGGGCGACAAAGCCGTTGTCTTGGGTCAGGCCCACATCGTCCAGCACGAAGCTCATGGGCGGTATCTCTGAGGGAAAACAGGGCTGCCGGCTCAGCACCGGCAGCAGACACGAACGCTGGGCTTTACTTCAGCAGGCCAGCCGATTTGGCAGCGGTTTCGGTGCCGTCGTAGTTGGACGATTGGGTGGGAATGAACTTGGAGGCGCGCTGCAAATCCATGATCGCCTTGTGCTCGGGCTTGGCCGGGTCGAGCGCCAGGAAGGCGTCGGTCAGCTTTTTGATGATGGCCGGGTCCAGATCACCGCGCACCGTCCAGTTGTAGTCAAAGTAGGGGGGCGTGGTGGCAAACACGCGCACTTTGCTGGTGTCGACTTTTTTCGATTCGACCAGCTTGTCCCAGACCGAGGTGTTGAGCACACCGGCTTCGGCCTTGCCGGCGGCCACAAAGGCCACGGTCGCGTCGTGCGCGCCAGAGTAGGCCACGGTCTTGAAATCCTTCTCGGGGTTCAGGCCGTCCTTGAGCAGAAAGTAGCGTGGCATCAGGCTGCCCGAGGTGGACGAGGGCGCGCCGAAGGCAAAGGTTTTGCCTTTCAGATCGGCCAGGGTTTTGATGTTGGGATCGGCCGTGATGAACTGGCTGGTGAAGACCGCATCTTCGGCGCGCTGCACGATGGGGATGGCCGTGCCATTGGTGCGGATCTTGGCCTGCACGTAGGTGAAGCCGCCGAGCCAGGCCAAGTCGAGCTTTTTGGTAGCGAGCGATTCCACCACGGCTGCGTAATCCGACACGGGTGTGAACACCACTTTCATGCCGGTGGCTTGCGACAGGTATTCGCCCAGGGGCTTGAACTTGCGCTGCAGCTCGGTAGGCGCTTCGTCGGGAATGGCCGAGACCTTGAGCACCGCAGGCGTATCCGCATGGGCGCTGGCCAGCAGCGTGGAAGAGGCAAAAGCAGCAACGGCCAAGCCGCGCAGCGCTGCGCGGCGTGCGAATGAAGTTGTCATGGTGGTTCCGTTCAAAAAGCCACCGCCGTCCGGATACACGGCGGTTTAGTTGGCCCTGCACGCACAAACTGAGCACGCAGGGCGATAAGACTGACCATAGGTGGTACACCGACCACTGAGGCGCAGATTGTAGAGGGCGGGGATTCCTGCGTTGGGAGATACGCCTTTTGCGTGGGAGCTGGCTGAAGGGCGAGTGAGTGGCCCGAACAGCCCACAGCCTGCGAGAGCGGCGCCGGCGGTCGGCTGCTCAGTGGCCTTGCGCTCGGCTGCTTGCCTACGCCGCCAACGGCGCAAACTGCGCCTGCAGAGCTTTGAGCGCGAGCCGCACGCGGGCGGGCAAGGCGTCGCGCTGTGGGGTGAGCGCCCAGATGTCGAGGCTGCCGCAGTCCCATTCGGGCAGCAGGCGCAGCAACTGGCCGTTGGCGACCGGCTCGGCCACGTCGAGCGAGAACAGTTTGGCCAGACCCAGGCCTTCGCTGCACAGTTGCTGCAAGCCTTGTTGCTGGTTGCAGATGATGCGCGGCGTGGTGTGCAGTTGCACGCTCTCGCCACTGGCCGCTTGCAAGTGCAGCTTGCTGGTAATGCTGACGCCGGTGTTGCGGGCTATCCAGGGCAGGGCCAGCAATTGCTGCGGGTGCTGGGGCTTGGCGTGGCTGGCCAGCAGGCTGGGGGCGGCGCAAATCCACCAGGGCAGGCGGGCCAAGGGGCGCGCGACCCAGCTCGAATCGGGCAGTGAGCCCAGGCGGATGGCCATGTCTACGCGCTCGGCCACCAGGTCGGTGTGCGCATCGTCCAGCAGCAACTGCAGGCGCAGTTGCGGGTAGGCGTGCAGCAGCGGTGCCAGTGCCCTGCCCAGCGGTGCGGCCAGGCCCAGCACGGCGGCGATGCGCAGCTCGCCCACGGGTTCTTCGCGCTCGGCTTCCAGCTCGGCGCGGGCCTGGCGGGCGGCCTGTAGCATCAGCGCGCATTGCGCATAAAAGCGCTGGCCGGCCTCGCTCAGGCTGAGTTTGCGCGTGGTGCGGTGCATCAGCGGCACGCCCGATTGCGCTTCGAGCTGGCGGATGTGTTGGCTCACCGCCGAGGCTGTCATGCCCAGCAGGCGGGCGGCGGCGCTCATCGAGCCTTGCTCGACCACGGCGGCAAACACGGCCATGCGGTTCAGGTCTTCCATCGGGTAATTGTGAAGCTGTGCTTCAAAGTGATTGTGGGATTGGCAGGATTATCAAATGAATCGGCGCGTTTTACAGTAGCACCCATCGCAAACACTTTGGGAAAAAGGAAACAACATGCAAGTCGCACTGATTGGCGCTACCGGTTTTGTCGGCGCTGCCGTATTGAATGAACTGCTGCAACGCGGCCACCAGGTGGTGGCTTTGGCCCGCCAGCCCGAAAAAATCGCTGCCCAGCCGCATCTGCGTGCGGTGCAGGCCGATGTGTTGGATGCCGCCGCCGTGCAAAAGGCTGTGGCTGGCAGCGACGCCGTGCTGAGCGCTTACAACGCCGGTTGGACCAACCCCAATATTTACGACGATTTCATGCGCGGTTCGCGGGCCATCGTGCAAGGCGTCAAGGCCGCTGGCATCTCGCGCTATCTGGTGGTGGGCGGCGCTGGCAGCCTGTATGTGAACGGCCAGCAACTGGTGGATTCGCCCGATTTCCCCGCCGCCATCAAACCCGGCGCCAGCGCTGCGCGTGACATGTTTACCGAGCTGCAAGGCGAGAGCTCACTGGACTGGACTTTGCTGAGCCCGCCCGTTGGCTTCCACGGCGGCTCGGCCGCCCAAGCCCAAGGCCGCACCGGCCAGTACCGCAGCGGCCAGAACGAGCCTTTGATGCAGGCTGACGGCAAGCCTGGCGATATCTCGGTGCAAGACCTGGCTGTGGCTTTGGTCGATGCGCTGGAGAAGAAAGCGCACCTCAAGGCGCGCTTTACCGTGGCTTATTGATAGAGAACAGCCAGCGCCTTGGCTGGGCCGCTGGCAGCTTTTTTCCGAGCTAGCGCGCCAGAGTCTGAATCACCAGCGCATTCACCAAGTCGATAAAAAACCCGCACACCAGCGGCACGATGATGAAGGCGCGGTGCGCTGCACCGTGCTGGCGCGTGACGGCCGTCATATTGGCGATGGCGGTAGCGGTGGAGCCCAGCGCAATGCCGCCAAAGCCGGCTGAGATGACAGCGGCCTCATAGTCTTTGCCAGTAAAACGGAAGACCACCAAGATGCTGTAGCCCACGGCCAGCAGTATCTGCAACGCCAAGACCGTGCCCACAAACACCAGCGAGCCTTGCAGCACCCATAGCTGCAGGCCCATCAAGGCCATGGTGAGAAACAGGCCCAGGCACAGGTCTGAGATCAAGGCCAGACCGGCTTGCATGGTTTGCCAGTGTTGCTGGGCCCAGGGGTTGCCGTTGGGGCGCAGCAGCCACAGGCCGATGCTGTTGCGTAGCACGATCCCGGCCATCAGGCAGCCGACAAAACTGGGCAGGCGCAAGCCCAGCGCCTGGAACACGGGCGTGATGAAGTCGCCCAGAATCAGCGCCACGTTCAGCCACAGCCAGGCGCGCAGCACACCAAAATAATCGAGCGGTGCCTGGGTCAGCTTGGCGGAGACACCCACATCCAGCGGCTGTGCGTGGCTGTCGGTGATGTGGTGGCGGCGCAGCAAATAGCTGGCGATCGGGCCGCCCACCAGGCAGGCGGCAATCAAACCCACCATGTTGCTGGCCATGCCCAGCTCGGCCGCGTTGCCAATACCCAACTGGCTCACAAAGGTGGGCGCCCAGGCCAGGGTGGTGCCGACGCCGCCGGTCAGCGAGACTGAGCCGGTCATCAGCCCCGCCTGGTGCGGCTGGCCAAACAGGCTGGCCATGCCCATGCCAAGCAGGTTTTGCAGCACGATGAAGACCGAAGCCAGCACCAGCAGCAATACCATCGGTTTGCCGCCTTGGCGCAGGGTTTTGATGTCGGCGTTCAGACCGATGGCCGCAAAAAAGTACAGCAGCAAGGTGTTGAGCATGGGCAGCTCGAACACGATGCGCACACCTGCCCACCAATACACCAGGCCCACGACGGCGGCGCATAGAAAGCCGCCCACCACCGGCTCGGGAATGCTGTAGCGCTGCACAAACGCGAGGCGCTTGCCCAGGTTCAGGCCCACAAACATCAGCACGATGGCGATGGTGAAACTCTTGAGCGGAGGTATCAGCAGGGTTTCGGGCATGGTGGCAGTGCTTGTAGGTTGTGGCGGGCATCTTGCCCAGAGTGGCTCCGCAGCGCTGTCAGCAAGCAGGCCGCCAACCGGTCAGCTGCCAGCGCTGGCTGGCAACAGTGCAGAGATCAACCGGGCAACTGCGCCAGAAAGCGCACGACCTGCTCTATCACCAGCTCTGGCATCTCGCGGTGCGGCATATGGTGCGCGCCCGGGATGATGAGCGCCTGCGCTGGGCCGCTAACGCCGCTTGCGATGCGTTGCGGGTGCTCGGGCGTGCCGTATTCGTCCAGCTCGCCGTGCATGGCCAAAACCGGGCAGTGGATGCGTGGCAACGCTGCTTGTACCGACCAGTTGGCAAACTCGGGGCTGAGCCAGGTTTCGGTCCAGGCATCCACCACCCAGCGGGCCTTGTCGCCATGGTATTTGGCAAGCCGCGCCAGATGCTCGGGGTTCTGGAACTGCTCACGCGCCACGCGGATGCCGCTGCGCGTGTGCTCTTCGACAAAGGCCTGGCCGGCAATGGTGACCACGGCTTCGCATGCGACGGCAGCGCGTGCTGCAATCTCCAACGACATGCCGCTGCCCACGCTGTGGCCCAGCAGCACATAGCGCTCCAGCCCCAATTGCTCGCGCACGGCGGGGAAGGATTGTTCGGCCTCGGCGGCGACAAAATCCGTGCCCGGTGGCTCGCTCACTGCATCTGATTGGCCGTAGCCCAGCCGGTCGTAAGCGTAGACGGTGCGGCCGGTAGCCTGCGCCAGTAGCTCGGGCAGATCGCGCCACATGGCCACGCAGCCCAGCGAATCGTGCATCAGCACCAGCGGTGGCAGCGACCCTTGTGTGCTTGGCGTGGCTGGCGTCCACGATTGGGCGAACATGCGCCCTCGGGGCAAGCGGATCCAGTGGGATTGGGTGCGGCTCTCAGCAGTGGTCATGGTTGGGCGGTGTCGGTGACAAAGTATTCCAGAATCAGTGCGGCTTTGGCCGGGTCGGTCCAGCGGAAAGGCAGGCGTACCTCGGTGGTGGCGGGCACGCTGCGGTCGGTGGTGGAGGCGCGCCACCAGGAGTCTGGCGCCGGGTCGTCGCTGGTGATCAGCAAGACCATCTGGCGCTGTGCCCGCGCTTTTTGCATGCTTTGTGCCACGCAGCCATCGGCGCTGGCCAGCAGCATATCGCAGACCACGATGCGGGCTTGGGGAAACAGCAAACGCAGCACGCCAGCGGTGGTGTGGTGCTCGGCAATCACCACGCCTTGGCCCTGGAAACCGCCATGCTGCAAGGTGGCGCCGATTTGCTCCAACGGCCAGTTCAGCCGGTCGGCGTGGCCGGCGCGGGCCTTGTGCAGCGGAGCGTAGAGCGCGACAGACCACACCAGTAAAAACAGGAAGAGGCAAATCCGCAAATAGCGGCGTGCGCACGCGCTGTTGCTGCCCATGGCGGGCCAGCGTGCCAGCAGCCACAAAGGCACGACCAGCAGCAAAGGCTGGATCCAGCGGCCGTCGAGTTTGGAGGCGCCACCCAGCACCACCAAGGCCAGGCCCAGGGCCACCAGCAACACATAACGCTTGAGCAGCGGCAGCAACCACGCTGGCGTGCATGCAGCGTCATCACCACGCGGCGCACGCCAAAACTTGCCAAAACTGAGCGCCGCCACCGCCAACCAGGGCAACACGGCCAGCGCCAAAAAGCTGAGCAGAAAGCCGCTGCCCGTGGCCAGGCCGTGCCAGCGCGAAACTGTCTGTGCCGGTTGCAGCTTGTTCAGCGTGGCGCTGCTGGCTTGCTGCCAGTGCTCCAGCACCCACCAGGCGTGTGGTGCCACCAGCAGCACGCCGATCAGCGGCGCCAGCCACCAGCCTTTGGAGAGCAGGGCGCGGCGCGTGGCAGGCAGGCTGAGCGCAGCGCCCAGCAAGGCCAGCACCACCATCAGATAGCTGTATTTGGACAACATGCCCCAGGCGGCCGCCAGCCCTATCCAGACAAAGCCGATGGGCGTGGGCGCACGCAGCTGGCGCAGCACCAGCCACCAGGTAGCGCAGATGGCGCAAGTGAGCATGACGGTGTGCGTCTGGTCGCGCAGCAACTGCCAGCCGATGCCGGGCAGGCAGGCCATGCCGGCCGCTGCCAGCCAGGCCGTACGGGCTGGCAGCACCTGGCGGGCCGCCAGCAGCATGAAGACAAAGCTCAGCGCGATCAGCAGGTTTTTGAGCAGCACCACCGACAGCGTGCTCGGCCCCAGCACCAGGTTCAGCGCCCACTGCAGCCAGGTGTAGAGCGGCGGTTGCGGGCCATAGCCCAGCGCCAGCTCTTGCGACCAGACGAGTTGCTCGTTCTGGTCCCAGGACACGGCGGGCGACATCAGCATGCGCGTCACCACCACCAAAAGGGCGAGCGCGGCAATCCAAAGCCAAGGAGCCCGGCGCTCATCGGGCCGGGAGAACGGAAACACAGACATGCAAAAACCAGCAAACCAAAAACAAGAGGGCAGCACCGATCATATCGGTGATGCCCGACTTGCGTTTTAGCGCATGCTCAGCGGTACCTGCATCACCCGCGCATAGTGCTTGGGCACAAAGCGCAGCACCAGCAAAGCCACCAACACAGCCACGCCGGCCTGGTAGAGCCAGCTGGCCAGCCAACTGCCGCTGAGCTGGTGCAGTTGCGCCATCACCAGCGGTGCCAACGCGGCCAAGATAAAGCCGCCGCCTTGCATCAAAGCATTCAGCGCGCCTGCTTGTGTGGGTTGCGGCAAGTGGTCCAGCGCCACCAGCATATAGAGCGCAAAGCCGCCACCCAGGCCCAAGCCCAGCACAATGGCGTTGCTGATGGGCCAGGCATCAGGCCACAAAGCCAGGCCGGCAAAGCCCAGGGTTTGCAGCTGCAAGGCCAGCAGCAACCAGCGGCGCCGGTCCGGGTTGCGGCGCGCCAGCGCAGGCATGAGCAAGGCCGACGCCGCTTGCGCCACCGACAAAATGGCCAGCAGCGAACCGCTTTGCGTGGCCGACCAGCCATGGCCCTGGTAGAACGGCGCCAGCCAGGCCACAGTGGAGGCGTAGCCGCCGTTCATCAAACCGAAGCTGAGCAGCAAGAGCCAGCTGCGCGGGCGCCGCCAGAGCCAGGCGGTGCTCTCTGCGGCTGCTTTTGGCGTGGCGCTGGTGGCGGCCCGTGGCTGGCGCATGCGGCCCAAGGCCCACCAAGCCAGTGGCAGCGCCAGCAAAACAGGTAGCGCCCACACGGCCAAGGCCGCTTGCCAGTCCAAACCCCACTGCATGGACAGCGGTGCCAATTGGGCGCTGAGTGCGCCGCCGCCCATCAAAGCAGCGGAGTACAAACCCATCATTGGTGCTACCTGGTGGGGCGATTGGCGTTTGATCAGGCCAGGCAAAACGCTTTGCACCAGCGCCACGCCCGCGCCGCACAGGCCGGCCGTGGCAATCAGCAGGCCGGCCAGCGCGTTGCCGGCAGGCAGCAAACGCAAGGCACAGCCCAGTGCAATCAGCAAGAGCGAGGCACACACGGCCGTGCGTGCGCCCAGGCGCCGCAATGCGGCCGGTGCCAGCCAGCCGCCAATGCCCATCAAGGCCATGGGCAGCAGCGTGAGCCACGAGAACATGCGCAAATCCATGCCAGTCGCTTGCTGGATGGCATGGCCCAGAGGCCCAGGCGCGGTCAGAAAGGGACGCAGATTGATGGTGATGAGCACCACGGTCAGCAGCCACAGCGCGGCCGGAATGGCGGCGAGGCCTGCTGCAGGCAATGGTGCGGCTGGCGCTGGAGCAGCGCCGGAAGTGGAGGCGGAAGTCACGCGGAAAACCTGTCAGCTGTTTTGGGGCCAGGGCGCATCGCCATACAACTGCGCGGCGCTGATGCCCACGTCCAGCCGGGTGATGGGCAGCGGCGGCGGTTGCAGGCGCAAGCCCAGGCGCTGGTAAGTGCCTTCGCTGGACAGACCGTAGGGCGCCGCGTCAGCATTGGCAAAAGCAAAAAATACCTGCTTGGCGTTGCCAGCCACGATGGCGGCCAGGCACATGGGGCAGGGGTGGCCGCTGGCATAAATCGTCAAACCTTGCAGCGTGGCTTGCTGGCGGCTGCGGCAGCAGGCGCGGATGGCTTCCATCTCCGCGTGGGCGCTCAGGTCTTGCGTGGCGTGGATGCTGTTTACGCCCTGGCTGATGATCTCGCCTTCGTCAGCCACGCAGGCGGCGAAGGGGCGGCCGCCTTGCTGGCGGTTGTGGTAGGCCTGCTGCAGCACCTGGCGCAGGATGTCCAGGTCGCGTTGGTTCGGATTGTCTGCCATGGTTTTAGGAGCGGTTGACGCATGCTGGGCATGCATTGCCTGCTGTTTTTGCTATAAATCAAGACCGCCATTGTCCGGCTGCTGCTATGGGCGCTGCCTGCCGCCGCCACAAAGGCTGACACCGGCGCTGCGGCTTGGGGCTCGACAGTGGCCGCCCGCTCGCGGCAAGATAGCGCCCATGCGCCCCACCCGCTCTTCTACTCTCGCTCCTGCCGCTGGCTGGAACCCCGGTCGCACCGGCCACGCCTTGTTCTGCACCCGCTTGGGTGTTTGCGGCCTGGCCTGGGGCGTGCATGGCGTGGTGGCCGTCATGCTGCCCGACCCCAGCCCTGACATCACCCGCGACCGCGTGCTGGCCAGCGCCAACAAGCGCCACCAGGGCGACTGGCGCCAGGCGCTATCGGCCAGCAACCTCAGCGCCGAAGCCTTGCAAGCCGTGGCTGGCGTGCAGTGGTTGCTGGCGGGGGCGCCCGCAGGCAACCTGGCCGAAGCGAGCTGGGCTTATACGCAGCCGCAGCTCACCGCCGCAGGCATGGTGTTGCCCGATCTGCGCGAACACCTGAACACCCAACGCTGGGCCG
Source organism: Comamonas trifloxystrobinivorans (assembly GCF_043359985.1). Classification (NCBI taxonomy): domain Bacteria; kingdom Pseudomonadati; phylum Pseudomonadota; class Betaproteobacteria; order Burkholderiales; family Comamonadaceae; genus Comamonas; species Comamonas trifloxystrobinivorans. Next base: position 111,471 of record NZ_JBHZGV010000005.1, on the reverse strand, counting down.
CCAATGGCTTGCCTTTGTTGGACGACCTGGTGCTCGACTGGCATGGCGTGCCCGATTTTGCCCAGCATGTGTACTTTTTGGCGCGCACCATTGCGCCCGGCCAGACGCGCAGCTACGGTGATTTGGCCGACGCCCTGGGCGGCAAAACTCTGGCCCGCGCCGTAGGCCAGGCCTTGGGTGCCAACCCGTTTGTACCCGTAGTGCCTTGCCACCGCATCCTGGCCAACCACGGCGCGTCGGGTGGCTTCTCAGCCAGCGGCGGCACGCGCACCAAGCTCAGCATGCTGGAGTTTGAGGGCGCCGTTTTGGGTGACGGCAGCAGCTTGCCTTTGTTTGGTTAGCGCGGATTGGCAAGGGCAGAGGCCTTGGCTTGTATTCTTGAAAAGCTGAAGATGCCTGCTAAAAAAATTGATAAAAATACAAAGATGGATCTGACAGTATTTTCACAGCCATCAACAAGCAAACCATGACCAGCATGGGGCGAATGATTCTTGCGCCATTGCTGATGGCTACTTTGGAGCCAATTTTGCTGCCGATATAGGAGGCAATGCCCATGGCGATGCCAACCCTCCAGTACACGAAACCCTGCGGCAAATAGATGCAAAGCGCACCAAAAATGGTGGCCAGATTCAGAATTTTGGTATGCGCTGTGGCCATGGTTACGCCATAGCCTAGCAGGCTGATGAGAGAAATAAGAAAAAATGAACCAGTGCCAACACCAAAAATTCCATCATAAAAACCAATTGCCACAGCGATGGTGAAGCAGTAAACCATCGGGGAAAGGCGTTGTTCAGCGCTTCGGTCTGTCATTTTTTTTGAAAACGCAAAATAAAGCGCCATGGCAATCAGCATCCAGGGCATGATGTTCTTTAAAGCATCAGGGGATATATTGCTGATGGCGAGAGCGCCTGCTATCGACCCTGCGCATGAAAAAATGACTGCAGGGTATATTTTTCGCCAATTAATAAGTCCTGCACGCGAAAAACTGATGGTGGAGGCGGCGGAACCAAATATTGCTTGGAGTTTGCTGGTGGCGATGGCAGAAACGGGTGGAAGACCCGCTAACAGAAGGGCGGGAACCGTGATTAATCCACCACCACCAGCTATGGCATCAAAAAAACCTGCTGCCAATTCCACTGCAGCCAGAATGAGTAGCGGTGCAATAGCTATGTCATCGGCGAAAGTATTCAATATTTCCATGGATTGATTTGAAATAGGATAATGCCAGCCGTCTTGGGTGGTTCATGGCTTGTTCGGCATGGTTGTTGAACTGCTTCTTCTGATTTTTAGTTCAAATTTATCTGCTGTGTTGAAGGCTGACTCAGGGAAAAAATCACACATTGCGGTCATTTTCTCATGAGGTCAATGCACTGATTCCCGCACCATGAGATTCTTGCTTGCTTTTCCAGCAGAGCATGATCCAGGCGAAAAGAAAAATAGGGGGTGGATTCAAGGATGCAAGTGCAAGCTGCTCCGGCAGTCAAATGGATGGAGGCTGGTCAGGAAGCTATTGATTCGTCATGTGTATATGCGAATCAACTGCCTCGATAATCGCGGTAATAGTCGTAGCTAGTCATTTTTGGGGGGGAAGCAGTGCTGTTTTCAGCCGGCGCCAAAAGCGCTCGTAGCTGTGCAAGCAGCGTGGGGCGCCAGCCTGTTGGTGCCGGTGGCGCCATCCCGTGCGGCGGGGCGCTCGCAACTCTGCAAAAACAAAAAAGCCGCAGCTTTTGGCGCTGCGGCTGGGTGTGGGGTTGGCGAAGATACGTGCTTTACACCACGCCACCTTCGTGCAGCTTGGCAATCTGCTCGGGGCTGCGGCCCATTTCGGCGAGGATCTCGTCGGTGTGCTGGCCCATGGCTGGGGGCGGGCGGCGCACCACCGGAGGCGTGCCGGTGAGGCGCAGTGGGCTGGCTACGGTGCTGATGGTGCCAACGCCGTCGCCGGCTTCGCGCGGTATTTTCACGTGCAGGCCACGGGCCACCACTTGCTCATCGGCAAAGGCTTCGGCCACGTTGTTGATCGGGCCGCAGGGAACGGCCTTGTCTTCGAGCAGCTTGATCCATTCGGCCGTGGTGCGTGTTTTCATCAGCGGGTAGAGCAGCTCGGCCAGCGCTTTGCGGTTGATGATGCGGTCGGAGTTTTTGATGAAGCGCGGGTCTTGCGCCCAGGCATCGTTGCCGGTGGCAGCGCAGAAGCGTGCAAACTGGCCGTCGTTGCCAATGGCCAGCAGCACGTTGCCGTCTTTGCTGGGAAAGTCTTGGTAGGGGCCGACGCTGGGGTGGATGTTGCCGGCGCGTTGCGGAATGGCATCCGCGTTCAGGTAGCCGACGGCCTGGTTGGCCAGCACGGCCATGCCCACGTCGAGCAGCGCCATGTCGATATGCTGGCCTTCGCCGGTGGTGTGGCGGGCATGCAGTGCGGCCAAAATGGCGCTGCACGAGAAGACGCCGGTGAACACATCGGTCACCGCCACACCCACTTTCAGCGGGCCGCCGCCGGGTTCGCCATCGGGGTGGCCGGTGATGCTCATCATGCCGCTCATGGCTTGCACCATCAGGTCGTAGCCGGCGCGGGGCGCGTAGGGGCCGGTTTGGCCAAAGCCGGTGACCGAGCAGTAGATCAGGCGCGGGTTGATCTTTTTCAGGCTTTCGTAGTCGAGGCCGTAGGCCTTGAGCCCGCCTACCTTGAAGTTCTCCACCAGAATGTCGGCGTCTTTGGCCAGCTCCACGATCAGGGCCTGGCCTTCGGGCGTGGCCATGTCGATGGTGATGCTGCGCTTGTTGCGGTTGCAGCAGGTGTAGTAGCTGGCCTGGTCGGTTTTTTCGCCGTCGTCGGTGTGCAGGTACGGAGGGCCCCAGTGGCGCGTGTCGTCGCCGGCAATCGGGCGCTCGACCTTGATCACGTCGGCCCCCAGATCGCCCAGCATCTGCGCACACCAGGGGCCGGCCAGCACGCGCGAGAGGTCGAGAACTTTGATGCCGTCGAGCGGCGCCATGGTTGCGGTCATGAGGTCTCCAATTTTGATAGCTGCTGGCGCCGGCAAACTCTGCGCCGCAGCATGAAACATTCAGCAAATCTTGTCGATGGTAAGGCGGGCTCGGCGGCCGCGCCATTCGCATCCGGCAAGGGGGTGGTTAAGCGATCACAAAACAATAAACCCACCTCGGCAGTCGCTGCGTGGAGGTGGGTTGGGTGGCTGCCGCGCAAGACCTTTTGCTGTCTTGCTGCGCAGGCGCTTAGTTGGCGAAAGCGGCGATGCCGGTGATGGCGCGGCCAAGGATCAGCGCGTGCACATCGTGCGTGCCTTCGTAGGTGTTCACCACTTCCAGGTTCACCAGGTGGCGGGCCACGCCGAACTCGTCGGAGATGCCGTTGCCGCCCATCATGTCGCGGGCCATGCGGGCGATGTCGAGCGACTTGCCGCAGTTGTTGCGCTTGATCAGCGACGTTACCTCGATCACGTTCTGGTGCTCGTCCTTCATGCGGCCTACGCGCAGCGCGGCTTGCAGGCCCAGCGTGATTTCGGTTTGCATGTCGGCCAGCTTTTTCTGGATCAGCTGGTTGGCGGCCAGAGGGCGGCCAAACTGCTTGCGGTCCATGGTGTACTGGCGGGCGGTGTGCCAGCAGAACTCGGCCGCACCGATGGCGCCCCAGGCGATGCCAAAGCGCGCGCTGTTCAGGCAGGTGAAGGGGCCTTTCAGGCCACGCACTTCGGGGAAGGCGTTTTCTTCGGGCACGAACACGTCGTCCATCACGATCTCACCGGTGATCGACGCCCGCAGGCCGACCTTGCCGTGGATGGCCGGAGCGGACAGGCCCTTCATGCCCTTTTCCAGCACGAAGCCGCGGATCTGGCCCACGGCGCCGCCTTCGGACACTTCCTTGGCCCAGACGACAAACACGTCGGCGATCGGCGAGTTGGTGATCCACATCTTGCTGCCCTTGAGCTTGTAGCCGCCGTCCACCTTGTAGGCGCGGGTGGCCATGGAGCCGGGATCGGAGCCGTGGTCGGGCTCGGTCAGGCCGAAGCAGCCGATGTACTCGCCCGATGCCAGCTTGGGCAGGTATTTTTGCTTTTGCGCTTCGGTACCGAATTCATTGATGGGCACCATCACCAGCGACGATTGCACCGAGGCCATCGAGCGGTAGCCCGAGTCGATGTACTCGATCTCGCGCGCCACCAGGCCGTAGCTCACATAGTTCAGGCCAGCGCCGCCGTATTGCGTGGGGATCGTGGGGCCCAGCAGGCCCAGCTCGCCCATCTCGCGGAAGATGCTGGTGTCCACCGATTCCTTGCGGAACATCTCTTGCACACGCGGTGCCAGCTTGTCGCGGCAGTAGGCGCGGGCCGCGTCGCGGATCATGCGCTCGTCTTCGGTCAGCTGCTCGTCCAGGTGCAGAGGATCGTCCCAGGTGAAATTGGCCATGTGTGTGCTCCTTGAATAGGTTTAGGTGGTGGGCCGGGGCGCTGCGCCGCCAGCCGAACATGGGGCAATAGTAGGCGCAGGCGGGCCGGCTGGCAAACGATTGTTTATCATCCAGATATTCTGAAAAATCATTTTTAACCGAGAGTCTGCATGCGGGTGTGCTGCAGTTTTTGATGCGGATTTCCATGCTCTCATTCGATGAAGCGTCAAAAATGGCTGTAAAAACCGTCGCCAACAGGCAAGCTGCAAAGGATGAGTTATGCGCCGAATGATTCCCTCGACCCAGTCGCTGGCCTGTTTCGAGTCGGCTGCGCGACACCAGAGCTATACCCGCGCCGCGCAAGAGCTGTCGCTGACGCAAAGCGCCGTCTCGCGCCAGATCATTGCGCTGGAAGAGCAGTTGGGCGTGCAGCTCTTCAAACGCTCACGCCACGGCATGGTGCTCACGCCCGCTGGCCACCAGTACAGCCAGCAGGTGGCGCAATGGTTGCAAGGCATTGAGCGCGGCACCTTGGACATCATGGCCCACCAGGGCGCGGGCGGCGCCATCAGCATTGCTGCCGTGCCCACTTTCGCCACGCGTTGGTTGTTGCCGCGTTTGCCGCAGTTCTTGCAGCAGCACCCGGGCGTGGTGGTGCATATCGACGTGCAGACCCGCCCCTTTGTGTTTGCCGAGCGTCAGGTCGACGCTGCCATTTACGCCGGCACGCCTGAGCAGGCGCGCCAGTGGCCGGGCACGCAAGCCACCTGGTTGATGGACGAGGTGATCGTGCCCGTCTGCAGCCCGCGCTTGCTGGAGCCGGCCACCGATCGCGGCCGGGGCCGCGCTTACCAGCCAGTTGCCCCGCAGGTGCTGGCAGGCTTGCCGCTTTTGCAGCAAAGCACCCGCCCGAGCGGCTGGCGGCAGTGGTTTGACGAAGTGGGCGTGGATGCGCCGCATGCGCTTGATGGCCCGCGTTATGAGCTTTTCTCTATGCTCGCTGTCGCCGCCGCACAAGGCATGGGCGTGGCGCTGATTCCGCCAATGCTGATCGAAGACGAGCTGGGTCGCGGCGAGCTGGTGATCGCCAGCAACCACCCACTCAAAGGCAGCCGTGCTTACTATTTGATGACGCCGCTGGCAGCAGATGGCGCGCCCTCACAGCCGGCGCTGGCGGCCTTCAGCCACTGGCTGGGTCAGGCTGCGCAGCGTTAGCGCTTGGGCCGACTGGCGAATCGCCGACAATGCCTGGCTTGAATATTCAGCAGCCAAGGAGAGTTTCCATGTCGTTTTGCCAAAGCCTGTGGCAAGCCAACCAAGCCCTGTACCAGCGCACGCTGGACCTGCCTTTCAACCGCGAGCTGGCAGCGGGCACACTCAGCCGCGAGCGCTTTCGCCACTACATGATTCAGGACGCGCACTACCTGGTGGGTTATGGCCGGGCGCTGGCCGTGGCTGCGGCCAAGGCCGACAACGCTGACGGCGTGGTGCAGTTCGCCAATGCCGCCAACGAGGCAGTGGTGGAAGAGCGCAAGCTGCACAGCGGCTTCATGCGCGATTTCGGCATCAGCGCCGAAGAGTTTGCCGCCACGCCGCTCACCCCGGCCTGCCACCACTACACCAGCTTTTTGCTGGCCAACAGTTGGTCCGAAAGCTACCCGGTAGCGCTGGCCGGCTTGCTGCCTTGCTTTTGGATCTATGCCGAAGTGGGGCGCGACATCCATGCGCGCTCGGTGCCCGGCAACCCGTACCAGGCTTGGGTGGACACCTATGCGGGCGAAGACTTTCACAGCATTGTGCGCGGCGTGATCGCCACCATCGACCGCTTGGCCGACAGCGCTGACAGCACCACCCGCCAGCGCATGGCCGAGGCTTACCGTTACTCGGCTGAGCTGGAATGGATGTTCTGGGACAGCGCCTACCAGCTTGGCAGCTGGCCTACGCGCTGATACCTGCTGCGCTGAAGCGGCGGCGCTTTGCCAACTGATGATGATATGTATCAGTGTTTCATTTTTGATAGTTCATAGCATGGGCGCAACCGGGTAGCGCGCGCTGTGTGTACTGCCAGAGGTGGAATGCGGAGAGATGCAGCTATGGCAGAGAAAAAGCGCTTCAGCGACCAGGTGGTCTGGGTGGTTGGGGCTTCCTCGGGTTTTGGTGCGGCGCTGGCCCACGGGTTTGATCAGGCAGGTGCTCGTCTGCTGCTGTCGGCACGCCGGGCCGAGCGCTTGGAATCGCAGGCCGCAGCTATGCGCCAAGCCGTCGCCGTGCCGCTGGATCTGGCACAAACCGGCAACTTGCGCGAAAAAGTCGCCGAGGCCCAGGCCGTGTTCGGCCGCATCGATTGCCTGGTGCTGGCCGGCGCACTGGCCCAGCAAGCGCCGGTCATGCAAGTCAAGCATCAGGTTGAGCGCCAATTGATGGAGGTGGATTATTTCAGCCAGACCTTGTTGGCGCGCAGCGTGCTGCCCCACATGCTGGAGCGCGGCAGCGGCCAGATCGTGGTGGTCTCGGGCTTGCTCGCGCAGCTGCACTTGCCCGGCCGCTCCAGCTATGCCGCTGCCAAAGCCGCGCTGGAAGCCTATTTTGGCTGCCTGCGCTCGGAGCTGGTGCTGGCGGGCGCTGAGGGGATTTCGGTAACCGTGCTGGTGCCCGGTGCCATGCAAACCGCTTTCGGCGCCAAGGCCTTGGGGCCCGACGGCCAGGCCGGTGGCGGCAATAACTCGGCGGCGGGCTGTCCCGTAGGCTTGGCCGCAGGCCAAAGCCTGCGTGCCATTGCAGAGCGCAAGGCGCACGCCTATATAGGCTTGGAAGACGCTTCTTACGAGCTGTGGCGCTTGGCCATGGCGCAGCCCCAGCAAGGGGTAGACCGCGTACTGCAGCTGGTGCGCGGTCAACGAGATGGTGTGGGAGGCGCTGCGGGTTGAGCCCCAGCAGAGCCAACCATTGCTTGCAAAGCTTGGCAAAGCGCAGGTAAAGCGCCAGCAAAGCCTGCGCCGCTCAGCCGCCATGCGGCTTTGTCTGACAGCAGCGCTCTTGGCGCAGGCATACGCTGAGGTCTTCCATCCACCGATGCGCGACTGCGCAGACCCCCACCCGGCCTACACCGCACGCATCGCAACCCAGGAGTTGCCATGTTGTCTTTGAACCCCGTCAAACCCGACACCGTCTACCACGCCCCGGTTTTTGAGCCCACAGTCGATGAGCTGGCCTTGCTCAAAAAACTGGAGCTGGGCCAACACATGTCCATCACCGATGCCTTGCTGGCCCATGTGTCCAAGCGCTTGTTCGAATGGGGCATGCTGGACCGCCGTGACGGCGAATTGGCGATTACCGCGCAAGGCATGGCACTGATCCGGCGCACGGAATAAAGCCGGGCCGCCCAGCCCCGGGCCGCTCGGAACAGGCAGGAAAACAGGCAGGCAGGTATCCTGCCTGTTTTTTCATCACGCTTGGCAAAGTTTATATAAATCAAACAGCTTCCAAGCTTATCTACAGCTGTGCACAGGCCCATCCACAAGATTGTGCCCGGCGGGTGGGGATAAGCGCTGCGCTGGCCTCAGCCGGGTGGAACAGGCCGTGTTTGGTGGGCAGTCTGCTATAAAAACAGGCAGATGGGGCTGCTTTCAGCCCGTCGAGTGGGGATAAGTTCGGCCTTGCCTTAATTTTGAGCAGTGCTGGCTTTATCCCGCTAGATCAAAGGCTTGTCTGGCTTATCTACAAGGCTTTCCTCAGCTTTCCACAAGATTGTGCCCGCCGGATGGGGACAAACTGGCGCTGGCTTGTTCCTGCAGGTAATCGACCAGCGCGCGCAGCTTGGGCGGGATATGCGGGCCGGGCGCGTACACCGCGTAAGCCATGCGTGGTGCGTAGCTGCCCACCAGTTGCCAGGCGGGCAGCACCTGGGCCAGGCGGCCGGCCTGCAGGTAAGGCCGGGCCACAAAATCGGCCATCAGTGCAATGCCGGCGGGCAGCGGTTGCAGCAAAGCCTGCAGCATGCCTTGGCTGCTGGCAATGGTGATGGGCGTGTTCAAGCGCAGCTTGGTGGGGCTGGCCTCGGGTGTTGCGCTTGGCACCAACTCCACCACGTTCTGAAAAGCGCCATACCCCAGGCTCATGCAAGCGTGGGCTTGCAGATCGGCCGGCTCGTGGATCGGCGGCTGCGCCTGCAAATACGCGGCTTGCACCACCAGCAGGTAGCGCACCGGTACCAAAGGCCGTGCCACCAAGGCGGGCGGCAAGGCCTGCGGCAGGGCAATGCGGATGGCCAGATCCAGGCCTTGCGCGGTCAGATCGGCCATGGTGTCGCTCAGCTGCATCTGCACCCGCACCTCGGGCCAGCGAGCGCAAAAGCCGGGCAGCAGCGGCGCGAGCCAACAATCGCCAAACACGGCGGGAGCGCTGATGCGCAGCACGCCTTGCGGTTGCTGGCGGTGCGCGGCAGCGCGAGACAAAGCCAGCTCGGCGCCATGCAGCATCTGGCCGCAGGCGGCGTGCACTTCGGCGCCCACCTCGGTCAGCGACAAAGAGCGCGTGGTGCGCAGCAGCAGCTTCACGCCCAATTGCGCCTCCAGCCGGCCCACGCTGCGGCTGACGGCCGAAGTCGTCAAGCCCAGCTGGCGTGCGGCGGCCGCAAAGCTGCGCTGCTGCACCACTTGGGCAAACACCTGCAAATCAGCCAAAGGCAAGGACGACAGGGACATGGCAGCTCCGCTAGTTTGTTGCTTTCAATTCAATAATAAATTGAAATAAACAGGGATTGTTGATTTTTCATTGCGCTGCGAGCATGGCAAGCATTGTTGATGCTCTAACCAGGACTGCCATGAAAACCTCTGTTTTGCCTGCCCCTTCTCACACGGCAACAAGCTCTAGCGAGTCTCAGCACCAGGGCGGCACCTGGAGCATGGTGGCGGCCATGCTGCTCTCGGGCACCATCGGGCTGGTGGTGGTGGAAAGCGGCTTGCCGGTAGAAGCCGTGGTGTTGCTGCGCTGCCTGCTGGGCTCGCTGGGCTTGGCGGCTTGGCTGTCGTGGCGCCGCGCCTGGGTTCGGCCCTTGCGCAGCGATAGCGCCTGGATGCTGCTGGGCGGCGTTTGCCTGGTGGCCAACTGGGTGGCTTTGTTCCATGCCTATGCGTTCGTGGGCATTGCTGTGGCCACGGTGGTGTACCACGTGCAGCCGTTCTTGTTGGTGCTCGCAGCCGCTTTAGGCGGTGAGCCGCTGCGTTGGCGGCAACTGCCTTGGATGCTGTTGGCCTTGGGCGGCGTGGTGCTGACCAGCGGGCTGGGCAGCTCGGCAGCCGCTGCTCTTGCAACTGCTCCGCACGCAGCCAGCCAAGCAGCTTGGGGCGTGGCGCTGGCTTTGCTGGCCGCGAGCCTGTACACGGTAACTGTGCTTGCCACGCGCCGGGTGCAGCGTTTGCCAGCGGCGCAAGTCGCCATGGGGCAAATGCTGGCGGGTGGCGCAGCGCTGGCTTTGTGGCAGTTGCCGGCGGGTCTGGCCTTGTGGGCGCAAAGCGGCTGGCTGGTGCTGGCGCAGCCGGGCAAAACCTGGGCTTGTGTTTTGCTGCTGGGCCTGGTGCACACCTCGCTCATGTACGGGCTGATGTATGCCGCCTTCCAGCGCCTGGGCGCGGCTGCGATTGCCATGCTCAGCTTTGTCTACCCGGCCGTGGCTTTGCTGGTGGATCTGTACTGGTTCGGCACCGAGCCGGCGGGCGCGCAGTGGTTGGGCATGGCGCTGATTGTGCTGGCCGTGCTGGGTTACCGCTGGCAGGAGCTGCGTCAGCGCGTTTGAATGTGGCTTGGGCTTGCGCTGGCTTTGATGTAGGCGGGTTTACTTTTCTTCGCAGTCAATGCAGGGCAAGCGCAACAAGGCTGCACTAGCATGCGATCATTCTTGATACACAGGGGCTATGCCAACGGGGTATGGTGCCTGCTGTGGTCGAAAAAACGCATTCATCGCCAGCCATGGACCAGAAAACCAATACCACCAACGCAGCGCCCGTCTCCCAGCCTTCTTCTGTCACCACGGAGCCGCCCAAGCCGCGTCGGCGCTGGCTGGGCTCGACCATTGCGGTGCTGCTGGTGGCGGCGTTAGGCGGTGGCGCCTGGTACCTGGTGCAAGGCAGGCAGGCGGGCGGAGCGCCCGGCGGCATGGGCGGGCCGGGTGGCCCCGGCGGCCCTGGCGGCATGCGCGCCATGACGGTGACTGTCGGCAGTGCTGCCGTCAAACGCCAAAGCCTGCCGGTTACGCTGACGGCCATGGGCACGGTGGTGCCCACGACTACGGTCACGTTAACCACCCAGGTCTCGGGCATCTTGCGCGACGTGTTGTTTACCGAAGGCCAAATGGTGAAAAAAGGCCAGAAGCTGGCTCAGATCGACCCACGTCCTTTCGAGCAAGCGCTGATGCAGGCCAAGGGCCAGCTCGCGCGTGACCAGGCGCAGCTCGATGCCGCGCGCGTTACCTTGAAGCGCTACCAAACCCTGTGGGCGCAGGATTCGATTGCGCGCCAAGATCTGGACACGCAATCGGCCACCGCCAAGCAGCTCGAAGGCACGGTGCTGGCAGACCAGGCGGCCGTGCAAACCGCGCAGCTGAACCTGGGCTACACCAATATCACTTCGCCCATCGACGGCCGTATCGGTTTGCGCGCCATCGACCCGGGCAACTACGTCAGTGCAGGTGGCACCACGGGCATTGCCGTCATCACCAAGGTAGCGCCGATTGACGTGAGCTTTACCGTGCCGCAAGACCATATTCCCTCGGTGCTCGATGCGCAAAAGCAAGCCTCCCAGCTCGCCGTGGTGGCCTTGGACCGCGCTGGCAGCAAGCCGCTGGCGACCGGCCAGTTCCTCACCTTGGACAACCAGGTCGACACCACCACCGGCACTGTCAAGGCCAAGGCGCGCTTTGACAATGCCGACGGCCAGCTCTTCCCCAACCAGTTTGTCAACACGCGCCTGACGTTGAAGGACATCAGCAGCCTGGTGATCCCCGTCACCGCCATCCGCACTGGCGGCAATGGCGATTTTGTCTACGTCATCAACAGCGACCGCACGGTGAGCCAGCGCTCCGTCATCCGTGGCATGAGCACGGTAGAGCTGGTGGCCATCAGCAGCGGCTTGAAAGAGGGCGAGCTGGTAGTGACCGAAGGCGCCGATCGCTTGAAAGACGGCGCCAGCGTCATGCTGCAAGGCGACACGCCCACGCAGGCGCCCGGCGCCAGCAGCGGCCGCCGCGGCGCCCGTGGCGAAGGCGGTGGCCGGCGTGGTGAGGGCCGCCCGGGTGAGGGCCGCCCCGGCGGCGGCGCACCGGGGGCAGCGCCGGCCGCAGAAGGCGCGGTGGTGCCAGCCGCTCCTGCTGCTGCGCCCACAGCTCCAGCTGCGCCCGCAGCACCCGCCGCCAGCGCCGCTGGCAATGCGCCTGCCCAAGCAAAGTAAGGCCGGTTTGCGATGAGTCCTTCCCGTCCGTTTATCCAAAGGCCGGTGGCCACGGCCTTGCTCATGCTGGCCATCGTGCTGTCGGGCCTGGTCGGCTTCAAGCTGTTGCCGCTGTCGGCGCTGCCCGAGGTGGATTACCCCACCATCCAGGTGCAAACCTTGTACCCCGGCGCCAGCCCCGAGGTGATGAGCCGCACCGTGACCGCGCCGCTGGAGCGCCAGCTCGGCCAGATGTCCGGGCTCGACCGCATGGCTTCCACCAGCGCGGCCGGCGTGTCCATCATCACCTTGCAGTTCCAGCTGGGCCTGTCGCTTGATGTGGCCGAGCAGGAGGTGCAGGCCGCCATCAACGCCAGCAGCTCCTTGCTGCCGGCAGATTTGCCGGCGCCGCCGGTATACGCCAAGGTCAACCCGGCCGACACGCCGGTGCTGAGCCTGGCCATCACCTCCAACGAGCTGCCGCTGACCGAGGTGCAGAACATCGTCAACACGCGGCTGGCGCAAAAGATCAGCCAGGTCAGCGGCGTGGGTTTGGTCAGCTTGGAAGGCGGGCAAAAGCCGGCCATGCGCATCCAGGCCAACACGCAGGCGCTGGCGGCCAACGGCATCACGCTCAGCAGCTTGCGCACTGCTATCAGCAACGCCAATTCCAACTCGGCCAAAGGCAGTTTTGACGGCCCCAAGCGCGCCTACTCGATCAACAGCAACGACCAGCTGCTGACCGCCGCCGATTACATGAACCTGATCGTCACCTGGAAAGACGGCGCCCCGGTGCTCATGAAAGACGTGGCCCGCGTGGTGGCCAGCGCCGAGAACAACCGCCTGGCCGCCTGGGTGGGCGACACGCCAGCCATCATCGTCAACGTGCAGCGCCAGCCCGGCGCCAACGTGATCGCCACGGTCGACGCCATCAAGGCGCGCCTGCCCGAGCTGACCGCTTCGCTGCCGACCTCCGTTCAGGTGAAAGTGCTGACCGACCGCACCACCGGCATCCGCGCCTCGGTCGAGCATGTGCAGATGGAGCTGGCGCTGGCCGTGCTGATGGTGGTGCTGGTCATCTTCTTCTTTTTGCACAGCCTGCGCGCCACGGTGATCGCCAGCCTGGCGGTGCCCATCTCGCTCATCGGCAGCTGCGGCGCCATGTATTTGCTGGGCTACAGCCTCAACAACCTGAGCCTGATGGCGCTGACCATTGCCACCGGTTTTGTCGTCGACGATGCGATCGTGATGATCGAGAACATCGCCCGCTACATCGAAGAAGGCGAAACACCGATGGCAGCTGCGCTCAAGGGCGCGGCGCAGATCGGCTTCACCATCATTTCGCTGACGGTGTCGCTCATCGCGGTGCTGATTCCGCTCTTGTTCATGGGCGATATCGTGGGCCGCCTGTTCCGCGAGTTTGCCGTCACGCTGGCGCTCACCATCTTGATCTCGGCCGTGGTCTCGCTCACCCTGGTGCCGATGATGTCGGCACGCTGGCTCAAGCGCGAAGACACGGGCGCCAAAGCCACCGGCTGGTCGGCTGCCGTGCAGCGCGGTTTCGACAAGGTGATCCACCATTACGACCGCGGCCTGCACTTGGTTTTCCGCCACCAGGCGCTGACCTTGCTGGTGGCCGTGGCCACCTTGGTGCTCACCGGCTTGCTCTATCTGCTGATTCCCAAGGGCTTGTTCCCGACGCAAGACACCGGCCAGCTCCAGGCCCAGATCGTGGCCGCGCAAGAGGTGTCGTTTGCCCGCATGAGCGAGCTGCAAAAGCAGGCCGTGGCCGCCATCGTGCAAGACCCAGATGTGGAATCGGTCAGCTCCGTGGTGGGCGTGGATGCGGCCAACAACACCATGCTGAACACGGGCAGTTTGTCGATCAATCTCAAGCGCCCGCACGATGCGCAAGAAGCGGTGATGCAGCGCCTGCGCGAGCGCGTCAACAGCGTGGCCGGCGTCTCGATCTTCTTGCAGCCCACGCAAGACCTGACCATCGATTCGCAAAGCGGCGCCACCGAATACCGCTTGTCCATTGGCGGCGTGAACACCGACGAGGTCAACCAGTGGACGCAAAAGCTGGTGAGCAAGCTGCACGAAGTGCCGCAAGTACAAAACGCCACCAGCGATGCGGGCCGCCAGGGCTTGTCGGCCTTCGTCAATGTCGATCGCGACACCGCATCGCGCCTGGGCATCAGCGCCAGCAGCATTGACGACACGCTCTACAGCGCTTTCGGCCAGCGCATCGTCTCGACCATTTTTACCGAAACCAACCAGTACCGCGTGATTCTGGAAGCCCAGCAAGAGCAGCTCAACAGCGTGCAAACTTTGGGCAACCTGGCCATCAGCGCCAACAGCAGCGGTGCCACGCCGTTGTCGGCGATTGCCGCCATCCAGGAGCAAATGGCGCCGCTGCAAGTCACCCGCGTGGCGCAGTACCCGGCGGCTACCTTGGGCTTTGACACGGCGCCGGGCGTATCGCTGGGCAATGCGGTGACAGCCATCAAAAAAGCGGCGCAAGAGATTGGTTTGCCGGCCTCGCTGAGCATGGAGTTTCTGGGCGCTGCCGGTGCCTACCAGCAATCGCAAACCAGCCAGCTGCTGCTGATTCTGGCCGCGCTGGTCTGCGTTTATATCGTGCTGGGCGTGCTGTACGAGAGCTATGTGCACCCGCTCACCATTCTCTCCACCTTGCCCTCGGCCGGCGTGGGTGCCTTGCTGGCGCTGATGTGGAGCGGCAACGACCTCGGGGTGATCGGCATCATCGGCATCATCTTGCTGATCGGCATCGTCAAGAAAAACGCGATCATGATGATCGACTTCGCCATCGACGCCGAGCGCCACCAGGGCATGGGCCCGCAAGAGGCCATCCACCAGGCGGCGCTGCTGCGCTTCCGCCCCATCTTGATGACCACCTTGGCCGCGCTGTTTGCCGCCTTGCCGCTGATGTTCGGCTGGGGCGATGGCGCCGAGCTGCGCCGCCCGCTGGGCCTGGCCATCTTTGGCGGCTTGATGCTCAGCCAGCTGCTCACGCTCTTCACCACGCCGGTCATCTACCTGGCTTTTGACCGCCTGGGCGCGCGCTTGGGCGACCGCACCAGCGCTGACCACGGAGCCGAGGCATGAACCTGTCCTCGCCCTTTGTCAAACGCCCGGTGGCCACGGTCTTGCTGACCATCGGCATCGCGCTGGCCGGCATTGCAGCTTTCTTTGTGCTGCCGGTGGCGCCGCTGCCGCAGGTCGACTACCCGATGATCTCGGTCAGCGCCAGCCTCTCGGGCGCCAGCCCGGAGAACATGGCCTCCAGCGTGGCCACGCCGCTGGAGCGGCACCTGGGCGTGATTGCCGGCGTCAACGAGATGACCTCGAACAGCTCGACCGGATCGAGCCGCATCAACCTGCAGTTCGATCTCAAGCGCAACATCGACGGTGCGGCCCGCGAGGTGCAGGCCGCCATCAACGCAGCGCGCACCGATCTGCCGTCTGATCTCAAAACCAATCCCACCTACCGCAAGATGAACCCGTCGGACGCGCCGGTCATCATCCTGGCCATGACCTCGCCCACGCGCACGCCGGGCGAGCTGTACGACGAAGTGTCGAACGTGGTCAGCCAGCGCATCTCGCAGGTCAACGGCGTGGGCGATGTAGAAATCGGCGGCGGCTCGCTGCCGGCCGTGCGCGTGGAGCTGCTGCCGCAGTCGCTCAACAAATACGGCATTGCCACCGAAGACGTGCGCGCCGCCATCCAGGCCGCCAACGCCAACCGCCCCAAAGGCGCGATCGAGAACGACGGCAACCGCCTGCAAATCTACACGCCCGCGCCCGAGCGCCGCGCCAGCTGGTACACCGGCCTGGTGGTGGGCTGGCGCGATGGCGCGGCCGTGAAACTGGGCGATGTGGCGCGTGTGATCGACGGCCCGGCCAATGTGCACACCATGGGCCTGTTCAACGGCCAGCCGGCCATTCTGGTGCTGATCACGCGCCAGCCCGGGGCCAACATCATCGAGACCGTGGACAACGTGCGCAAGCTGCTGCCCGAGCTGCAGGCGCAGCTGCCCAAGGACGTGACCATCCGCGTGGCCAGCGACAGCACCAACTCCATTCGCTCGTCGCTGCGCGAGATCGAAACCACGCTGATGGTCTCGGTCGTGCTGGTGGTGCTGGTGGTGGGCGCTTTCATCCGCAAGGTGCGGGCCACGGTGATTCCGGCGGTGGCCACTGTGGTCTCGCTGCTGGGCACTTTTGCCATCATGTACTTGCTGGGCTTCAGCCTCAACAACCTGAGCCTGATGGCGCTGACTGTGGCCACCGGCTTTGTGGTGGACGACGCAATTGTGGTGCTGGAGAACACCAGCCGCCATATCGAAGCGGGCATGGACAAAATGGCCGCCGCTTTGCAAGGCGCCCGCGAGGTGGGCTTTACCGTGCTGTCGATCAGCTTGTCGCTGGTGGCGGTGTTCATACCGCTCTTGTTCATGGACGGCCAGATTGGCCGCCTGTTCAAAGAGTTTGCAGTGACCTTGTCGGTGGCGGTGATGATCTCGCTGGTGATCTCGCTCACCACCACGCCAATGATGTGCGCCTGGTTTCTGCGCAATGAAGACGCGCTAGAGGCTGCGCCGCGAGGCCGCGTGGCCCGCGCTTTGGAAGCCGGCTTTGCCTGGATGCTGCGTGTCTACGAGCGTTGCCTGGATTGGGCCTTGCACAGCAAGGCGCTGGTGATTGCGATCTTGCTGGTGGTGATAGGCATGAACGGCTACCTCTTCATGCATGTGCAAAAAGGCTTTTTCCCGCAGCAGGACAACGGCCAGCTCAACGGCGGCCTGCGCGCTGACCAGAGCATCTCGTCCACCGCCATGGCCGGTAAGCTGCGCGAGGCGCTGGCCATCATCCAGCAAGACCCGGCGGTGGATACCGTGGTGGGTTTTTCGGGCGGCAGCCGCGCGGGCAGCGGCTTTGTCTTCATCAACCTCAAACCCGTCAAAGAGCGCGATGTCACCAGCCTGCAAGTGGTGGCGCGCCTGCGCCCGCAGCTGGCGCAGATCACCGGCCTGCGCGTGTTTCTGAACCCGGTGCAAGATTTGCGCATGGGCGGGCGCTCGTCCAACTCCACCTACCAGTACACGCTCAAGAGCGACAACACGGCCGACCTCAAGCTCTGGGCCACGCGCCTGGCCGACCGCCTCAAACAAGAGCCGCTGCTGCAAGACGTGGATACCGACCAGTCGGAAAACGGCGTCGAGGTGTATGTCGAGGTAGACAAGCAAGCCGCAGCGCGCCTGGGCGTCAACCCCAAATCCATCAACAACGCGCTCTACAACGCTTTCGGCCAGCGCTCGGTGGCCACGATCTACAGCGATTTGAACCAGTACTCGGTGATCATGGAATGGGCGCCCGAGTACACGCGCGGGCCGCCAGCACTGCAAGACATTTACGTGCCCTCGAACCTGAGCGGCAGCGTAGGCACGGCGGCCAACCCGGCGCTCAAGAGCGCCTCGACCGGTAACGTCATCAGCACGGCGGCCGACACCATGGTGCCCTTGTCGAGTTTTGCCAAAGTGGTGGACCGGCCGGCGCCCACCTCGGTCAGCCACCAGGACGGCGAGCTGGCCACCACCATCTCCTTCAACCTGGACGAAGGCGTGGCGCTGAGCCAGGCGCAGGCGGTGATTGCCCAGGCCGAAGCCAGCATTGCCATGCCTATCAATGTGCGCGGCAGCTTCCAGGGCTCGGCAGCGAGTTTTCAGCAAACGCAGAACCAGCAGCTGTATTTGATTCTGGCGGCCATCGTGGTGATCTACATCGTGCTGGGCATGCTCTATGAGAGCCTGGTGCACCCGGTCACCGTGCTCTCCACCTTGCCGTCGGCCGGCGTGGGTGCGGTGCTGGCGCTGATGCTGTTCAACATGCAGTTCACGGTGATCGCGCTGATCGGGGTGTTTTTGCTGATCGGCATCGTCAAGAAAAACGCCATCCTGATCATCGACTTTGCGCTGGAGGCCGAGCGCTCGCGCGGCCTGAGTGCAGTGGAGGCGGTGCGCGAAGCCTGCCTGCTGCGCTTCCGCCCGATCTTGATGACCACGCTGGCCGCAGCGTTGGGCGCCTTGCCGCTGGCCATCGGTTTTGGCCAGGGCTCGGAGCTGCGCCAGCCGCTGGGCATCGCCATCATCGGCGGCCTGCTGGCCAGCCAGGTGCTGACCTTGGTGACCACGCCCGTCGTTTATGTACTGATGGACAAACAGCGCCGCCGCGCGCCCGACGAACGCCAGCTCAGCCGCACTGGCAACGACGGCGCTGCGCCGAGCATGGGATAAGACAATGAGCCAAATATTTGTATTGATGATGACCGCCGCACCCTTGCGCACCCTGGCTGCGGCTCTGTGCTGCGCAGGCGTGCTGAGCGCCTGCTCGGTAGCGCCGGTGTACGAGGTGCCCAGCACGCCAGCGCCAGCCAGCTTCAAAGAAGCGGGCGCGCTGTGGCAAAGCGCCCAGCCCAACGACGCGCTGGACCGCGGCGAATGGTGGCAGCTGTTCGCCGACGAGCAGCTCAACCGGCTGGCTGCGCAAGTGCAGGTAAACAACCAGAATATTGCCGCTGCCGTGGCCGCCGTGGCGCAGGCGCAAGCCGCCTTGCGCTCCGAGCAAGCCGGCTTGCTGCCCAGCGTGAGCGGCTCACTCGGCCAAACCCGCCAAGGCGGCGGCCAGGCCAATGGCAATGGCAGCGCATCGATAGGCATCAACGCCAGCTGGGATGCGGATTTGTGGGGCCGCTTGCGCGAATCGGTCAGCGCTGCGCAAAGCAGTGCGCAAGCCAGCGAGGCAGACCTGGCCGCCGCACGCTTGTCGGCCGTGGGCAGCCTGGTGCAAAACTACTTCAAACTGCGTGAGGCCGATGCCGAGTTGCAGATCTTGCAGCAGTCCATCGACGGCTACCAACGCAGCCTGCAGATTGTGCAAAACCGCTACAACGTGGGCGTAGAAGCCAAGACCGCCGTGCTGCAAGCGCAGACCACGCTGACCAATACCCAGGCCAGCCTGGAATCCACCCGCCAGGCGCGCCAGAGCTACGAACACGCCATTGCCGTGCTCACTGGCCAGGCGCCCGCGCAGTTCAGCCTGCCCGCCGTGCCCTGGCAAGTAACGCTGCCGCAAGTGCCGCTGGTGGTGCCTTCCACCTTGCTGGAGCGCCGGCCCGATATTGCGGCCGCCGAGCGCGCCGTGGCCGCTGCCAATGCGCAGATTGGCGTGGCGCAGGCCGCGTATTACCCGAGCTTGAATCTCTCGGGCTCGCTCAACCGCTCGGGCTCCAACCTGGGCAACCTGTTCAGTGCCTCGGGCCTGCTGTGGTCGCTGGGCGCATCGCTGGGCCAAAGCATCTTCAACGGCGGCGCGACCGCCGCGCAGGTGGATGCGGCCAAGGCAGCGCACGCCGCCAAAACCGCCACTTACCGCCAGACCGTGCTCTCGGCTTTTCAGGCCGTGGAAGACGGGCTGAGCAACAGCATGGCGCTGGCTGCACAACGCCCGTTGCTGCAGCAAAGCCTGGAGTCTGCGCAGCAGGTGGAGCAGCAAATGCTCAACCGCTACCAGGCCGGCCAGGTACAGTACACCGAGGTGGTCACCGCGCAAGCTACCGCCTTGAATGCCCGCCGCTCGCTGATCCAGCTGGAGTTGAACCAGCAACTGGCCGCCGCACAACTGGTGCAAGAGCTGGGCGGTGGCTGGCATGCGCCTTGGTTGGCGCAGCAAACCCAGCCGTAACAGTGTTCAGCGGCTGCGCCGCTGAACCCGTCAATCCCGCATCGCAAAGCCGAGCTGGCGCAGGAACGGACCCACCAGCGGCTGCCATTTCTTCGGGCTGCGCGAGAACAGGTTGTGGCCGTTGTCGCCGTCAGGCGGCAAGCGCACAAAGCGGGCCTGGCCGCCGGCTTTGTTATAGGCCTGAGCCCAGCGCTGCGGCAGCTCGGGGCCCCAGAACAAATCGTTCTCGGCATAGACCCATAAAGAGGGCAGCTGCGTCCGGCTGCCGTAGTGGGCCCAGCTTTGCTCCAGGTGCTCGGCGCTGCAAGGCTTGCCCGGAAACTTGACCGGGTTGCCACCGCCGCCGCCAGCAAAGTTGATGAGCGCCCGCACACCCGGCACCGGCTGCGCGCCCAAGGCGATAGTGGCCGCGCCGCCAAAGGAAACACCAACCACCACCACGCGCTCGCGGTCCACCTCGGGGCGTTTTTGCAAAGCCTGGACGACTTGCGCAATCTCTTGCGCCACCATGTCGAAGGTGGGCGTGTAGTGGCGGTTGCGGCAGGCGTCCATCTGCTCGACATCGGCACCGCCTGTCACGCCGTAACCCAGCCGCACTGGCACGGCCACGACAAAGCCCGATTGTGTGAAGTAGTGCGCTGCCGCCGGGTAGCGGGCGCGGCCCAGCTTGGCGCGGTCGGCCGCATCGACAGCGCGGCCATGGTTGATGACAACCAGCGGATGCGGCCCTGGGCCTGGGGGTGTGTACAGCGTCACCATCAGCTCGGCCTGCACCGGCTGACCTGTTTGGTTGCGGAAGCTGACCGCGATTTTTTCGCTGCTCTCGCGCACGCCTGTGCCCAGTTCCTTAGTGCTTGCGGCGTTGTCGTTTTTGGCGGCTGCGTTGCCGGTTGAGCCGGGCGGCGTTGAGCAGGCGAGCAGGGATGCGCTGAGCGCAGTAAAAGCAAGCAGACGCGATAAGCCGGAAAAGCGCATGGTGGCAGCAAGGCAGTGCAGGTGCCGCAGCATAGCGGTTATGCGCAAACCGCTTACGCCGGGCAGTCGTCAAGGTGCCAGTTGTGGCAGAAAGTTGCGCCCGGTGCGTTCGACAAAGCTGGCGTAAGTCATGGGCGGGCCCATCTGGGCGCTGGCGTTGTTGGGCAGCACCCAGGCCCAGGCGCGTTGCTGCTGCTCGTCGTAGACCAGTTTGTACAAATGGCTGGGCACCCAGACATGGTTGTGGCCAATGGTGCGGGCACCTTGCTCGAACAGCGGGCCGGTGTAGACAAACACATTGCCACCGGCGCGCTTGGCGTATTTGCGCACATCGGCTTCGAGCTTGCTCCAGACCTTGCGGTTGTTCGTCGGGTCTTGCGGCACCATGTTCGACAACGCAAACGACTGCGCCATGCCGCTCTCGCTGCTTTGGTTGGCGGCAGCGGCCATGTGGCCGCGGTCGTAGCCGCTGCCTTGGTAATCGGCCAGATCGGCCTTGTAGGCCGAGCGCAAACGCGCATCGGCATAAAAGCGGTCGGTGCGCTCCTGGCCGGCGGCGTATTGCAGGCGCTGGCGGTTGAGCCTTTCGATGGTGACGATCGGCGTTTTGGACAGGCCCGAGTAAAGCACTGCAAAGCCGTCCGAGCACAGCACCACCGGCTTCCAGCCCGCGCCCACGCTCGCCAGCGACAAAGGCGCGCTGGGCGGCAACTGCTCAGCGCATTGCGCAAAACTGTTGTTGCCTTGCGTTGGCTTGTCGTTGGCTTTGTGGCTGCTGGCAGAGCTGTTGCCGACGCTGCCGCTGGCCTGCGGGTGCGCAGCGTCGCGGCTTTGGCGGGCTACCTCTTGGAAAGAGCTGCGCCAGTCGTCGAAGCGCTCTTGCTGCTCGCCCCACCAATGGCTGGCATTGCGCACGGCGGGCACTTGCTGCACCCAGCCGGTGGCGGTGCTGATGGCCTGGTTGCGCAAGGCTTCGAGCTGCGGCACCCAGAGCATGGAACCCGCTGTGGCCAGCACGCCGTAGGTCGTCAGCGCTGCCTTGCCCACCAGCGGGCGGACAAAGCGGCCCAGCAAGCCGGAAGCACTGCTGTTTTTGCGCTTGCCAGAGCGCGAAGACGAACGGGAACGGGGCGGAGAGCAAGCCATGAAATACACCAACACCAGGGCCGTTCTGCGGCCCAGCAAAGCAAACGCAAGCCCGCGGGCTTGCTATGCTTATTGTGGCGCGGTTTCCAAGGCTGGGGCGCGATATCGGCCAGATTATTTGGCTGCTTCAGACCGTGCAAAGCGGGCGCTGAAACAAGTGCGCCCGTGGGTCGATTGCACTTCGATCTGGCCGCCATGCGCTTGCACGATGGCCTGGCAAATGGCCAGGCCCAGGCCGCTGCCTTCGGCATCGGGCCGCTGGCGCGAGCGATCCACGCGGTAAAAGCGGTCGAACAGGCGCGGCAAATGCTCGGGCGCAATCGTCTCGCCGCTGTTGCAGACCGACAGCGTGAGCGCCTGAGCCTCTTGCTGGATGTGGATGTCCACCGTGCTGTTGGGCGCGCCGTAGCGCAGCGCGTTTGACAGCAGATTGCCCAGGGCGCGGCGAAGCATCAGCGGGTCGCCTTGCAACTGGCCCTGGCCGCTGACGCGCAATTGCATCTGCCGCGATTCGGCCAGCGCATCGTAAAAGTCGCACAGCTGCAAAGCCTGCTCGTGCAGATCGACGGATTCGGATTGCGGCAGCGCTGCGCCTGAGCCGGCATGGGCGAGAAAAAGCATGTCGCCGATCATGCGCGCAAAGCGCTGCAGCTCTTCGGTGGTGGAGGCCAGGGCTTCCTGGTATTCGGCCGCATCGCGCGGGTGCGCCAGAATGACCTCGGCCTGCATGAGCAAGCTGTTGAGCGGCGTGCGCAGCTCGTGCGCCAGATCGCCGGAGAACTGTTGCAGGCGCTCAAAATCGGATTGCAGCCGGTCTAGCATCTGGTTGAGCGACTGCGCCAGGCCTTGCATCTCGGCGGGCACCTCGGCCTCGGGCATGCGCGCTTGCCACTGCTGGCCGTTCACACGCATGGCCCGCTCGCGCATGATGCGCAAGGGCCGCAGCCCGGCGCGCGCCGCCAGCCAGCTGAGCAGGCCGCTGGCCAAGGTGGCGAGCAGCACAAACAGCGCGAGCGCCCGCGTCATGTGGCGCAGAAACTGGTTTTTGCGGTTTGTCTCCAACGCCAGCAGCAACTGGTAGGGCGTAGTGGCAGGTGCCGCCTCAGTGTGCAGTGGCAAAGGCTGCTCTAACCCGCGCAAAGCCAGCTCGCCAGCCTGCCAGCTGAGAATGCCTTGCCGGTTTTTGCGGCTTTCGGGCGGAGGCACCAGCGCAGCGTCGCCAAACAGCAATTGCTCGCCTTCCCGTAACTGCACATGCAGGCCGTGGTGGCTGCGCTGCAAGGCATCGAGCACGCGGTGCAGGTCTTGCGCATCGCGTCCTTCCATGAAGGTGTGGATCACCTGGAACTTCTCTTGCAAAAAGTCGGCGTCCTGCTGCACAAAATTGCGCTGTGTGGCATACAGCACCAGGGCCGACATGCTGGCCAGCACCAGCAGCGAAACGGCGGTGTAGAGCGTGGTGAGGCGCGTGGTCAGCGAGTAGGGCTTGCGCTTCATGGCGCGGGCGCTTCCAGCACATAGCCCATGCCGCGCACGGTGCGGATCAGCTTGGGCTCGAAATCGTCGTCGATCTTGGCGCGCAGGCGGCGCACTGCTACTTCGATGACATTGCTGTCGCTGTCAAAGTTCATGTCCCAAACCAGCGATGCGATCAGCGAACGCGGCAGCACCTCGCCAGCGCGGCGCATCAGCAGCTCCAGCAGGCCGAACTCTTTGGCCGTGAGGTCGATGCGCTTGCCGCTGCGTGTGACGCGGCGGCGAATCAGATCCAGCTCCAGATCGGCAATCACCAGGTTGGGGCTCTCCTGGCTGATGCGCCCGCGCCGCGTGATGGTGCGTACGCGGGCCAGCAGCTCGGCAAACGAGAAGGGCTTGATCAAATAATCGTCCGCGCCTAGCTCCAGCCCGCGCACGCGGTCGGCCACCTGGTCTTTGGCGGTGAGCAGCAGCACCGGCATCTGCAGGCCGCTGGCGCGCCAGGCAGCGAGAATCTGCCAGCCGTCCATGCGCGGCAGCATCACATCGAGCACCACCAGATCGTGCGGCTCCACGCAGCCGCAGTGGAAACCGTCGATGCCGTCTTGCACCAGGTTGACGCTGTAGCCCGCCTCCTGAAAGCCTTTTTGCAGGTATTGCGCGGTCTTGGGTTCGTCTTCAACAATCAGTATTTTCATGGCTCGGTGGGGCTCGGGGGCGGTGCTAGTGTGCCAGCGCAGCCGGCCTGCAGGCTGAGATAACGGAAATGTAATCTGCCTGTCATCTGCTGTGATTTGCCACTGTCTCAGCCTAAGGCAAGCAGCCGGCGAGCCTTGTCAGCCCCTTGCTGACAAAAGCGTAATGTGCGCGTCAGCCCACTGTGGGTGTCGGCTTTCTACAGTGCGTTCCAGGCCGGCTACAGGGCTGGCTGTTGCACAACTTACGGAGTAGAAAGATGACCCATTTGGAACGTTTGGCCATGACTACGGTGATGCTGGCTTTGGCGGGCTCGCCCGCACTGGCACAACCCGGCGCGCACTGGGTAGGCGGCGAAACCGGCATGGCCGTGGAGAACACGCCCGGCACGGCCGACCGCGCCCAGGTACAAGCCGATCTGGCCGCCGCCCGCAAAGCCCCAGGCTGGGACCAGCGCTTGCGCGAAGGCACGTACCCGGCTGAGCCCGCTGCGCAGCAGGCCGAGCCACGCAGCCGCAGTGCTGTGCAGCAGGAGTTGCTGGCGGCCAAGCAAGATGGGGTGGATTTGAATCCGCGGCCGCAGTAAAGGGGCGCTGGCTTGCTGGCTGCAGCTGGCTGGGGGCGGACGTGTAGAGGTGAGCATCTGCGTCCCCGAACGGAGAGGTCTGCGCTTCGCGCAGATGCCGGGATTTCGCCCCGGCGGGCGACCTCCCTTTTTGCTGCACGGCAAAAAGCGAGGGGAAAAAACGTGCCCTGCAGCCAGCGTCCCCGACCGCCCCGCGTAGCGGGGCAATCGGGGCAACCTGCGCTCACAGAAAATACCGGCGTGCGGTGGAACTCGTTGCGCGCCAAGGCGCTCCACTCAAACAGCCACCGCAAGTCAGAGCACGAAGTTTGGCTGCTCTTCGGCAGCCAAACCGCCGGTATTTGCTGCGATCGCAGGCGCTGGCTGAAAGGGGTGGGGAGGAACAGCCGAACAGCCGAATAGCCAACAGCCTGCGAGAGTTGCGCTGCATGCGTACTTCTGGCGCTGAAAGAAAAAGGCGTGCTCGCGGCACGATGATGCTGAACACACTGCGCGTCCACGCAGGCGGCAGGCACGCGTGCCTGGTACGCCTGGCGCAGTGTGTTTGGTTTTTGTTCGCGTCAGCGAAAATCTCGGCTGCGCATGCGTAGCGGTGCCAGCCAATCGGACAGATCGCGCAAGCGCTGAGCAATCAGGTTGCCGGCGCCTGCGCCGTTGCGCTGCCAGCGGCCCTCTACGGCCAAGAGGCGGGCTTGTAAAAGGGCATCGCGTTGTTGCTCGCGGATGCGGGGCCAGCAGATCACTTGCAGGTTGCCAGTTTCGTCTTCCAGGGTGACGAAGACCACGCCCTTGGCTGTGGGCGGTTGCTGGCGCAAAGTGACCAGGCCGCAGGCGCGCACCCAGCTGCCGTCGCGGCATTGTTGCAGTTCGGCCTGGCTGCGAAAGCGGTGCTGCTGCAGGCGCTCGCGCAGCAAGGCCAGCGGGTGGCGGCGCAGGCTCAGGCCGAGTGCGGCGTAGTCCCAATGAATGGCTTCGGGCTCGCTGGCGGGCAGCAGCTCCAGCCGTTCTTCGTCGATGGGCGCGTCGCGCAGCAAGGCGCGGGCCTGGCGCGGTGCTGCGGCTTGCCAGAGCTGGTTGCGGCGGTGGCCTTCGAGGCTGAGCAGAGCATCGGCGGCAGCGAGTTGTTGCATGGCCGGCGCGTCGAGCTGGGCGCGCAGGGCCAGGTCTTCGGCGCTGATGAACGCGGCCACCTGGCGGGCTTGCACCACGCGCAAAGCCTGGGCTTGCGAGAGCTGGCGCACCAGGCGTAAACCCAGGCGCACGGCGGGTTGCGCGGCAGTGGCGGCTTCCATGCTGCAGTCGATGCCGCTGTACAGCACATCGACCGGCAAGACCTGCACGCCGTGCCGCTGCGCATCCTGAATGAGCTGGCTGTTGCTGTAAAAGCCTAGCGGCTGGCTGTTGACCATGGCGCACAGAAATTCGGCCGGGTAATGGCATTTGAGCCAGGCGCTGAAGTACACCAGCAGCGCAAAGCTGGCGGCATGGCTTTCGGGAAAACCGTATTCGGAAAAGCCCTGGATCTGCTGAAAAATCGATTCGGCAAACTCCTGCGTATAGCCGTTTTGGACCATGCCGTTGACGATCTTGTCGTAGTACTGCTGCAGGTCGCCAGTGCGGCGCCAGGCGGCCATGTTGCGGCGCAGGTGGTCGGCCTCGCCGGCGGTGAAGTCGGCGGCCAGCATGGCGATCTGCATCACCTGCTCTTGGAAGATGGGCACGCCCAAGGTGCGCTCCAGTGCTTGTTGGAGCGCGGCGCTGGGGTAGCTGACCGCCTCGAGCCCTTGGCGGCGGCGCAGATAAGGGTGCACCATGCCGCCTTGGATGGGGCCGGGTCGCACCAGTGCAACCTCGATCACCAGGTCGTAGTAGTTGCGCGGTTGCAGGCGCGGCAGCATGCCCATTTGTGCACGGCTTTCGATCTGGAAGACGCCCACGGTGTCGGCGGCGCAGACCATGTCGTAGGTGGCTTGGTCGCCGCGCGGGATATCGCCCAAACCAAAACTGCAGCCTTGGCGCTCGCTCACCAGGCGCAGCATTTTCTGCAGCGCTGTCAGCATGCCGAGCGCGAGCACATCGACCTTGAGCAGGCCGACGGCGTCGAGGTCGTCCTTGTCCCACTGGATGACGGTGCGGTTTTTCATGCTGGCGTTTTCGATCGGCACCATGCGCGACAGCGGCCCGCGGGTCAGCACAAAACCGCCCACATGCTGCGACAGGTGGCGCGGGAAATGGCGCAAGGCGGTCACCAGCTCTTGGAGCTGGCGCACGGCCAGATCGTCGGCCTGCAAGCCCGCTTGTTGCAGCGCTTCGGCGCGCAGCAGTTCGTGGTCCCACTGCGAATGGTTGCGGGCCAGGGGCTCGATCTGCTCGGGGCTGAAGCCCAGGGCTTTGGCCACATCGCGGATGGCCGATTTGCGCCGGTAGCGGATGACGACAGCCGTCAGACCGGCGCGGTGCAGGCCGTATTTTTTGTAGAGGTACTGGATGACTTCTTCGCGCCGCGCGTGCTCAAAATCCACGTCGATATCGGGCGGCTCGTTGCGCTCTTTGCTGATGAAGCGCTCGAACAGCACGGTGCTTTCGTCGGGGTTGACCTCGGTGATACCCAGGCAGTAGCAGACCGCCGAGTTGGCGGCCGAGCCCCGGCCTTGGCAGAGGATCTCTTGGCTGCGTGCAAAGCGCACGATGTCGTACACGGTCAAAAAATAGTGCTCGTAACGCAGCTCGCCGATCAGGGCCAGCTCTTTTTCCAGCAAGGCTTGTACCTTGGTGGGAATGCCTTGCGGCCAGCGCCCGGCCGCGCCCTGGTAGCTGAGCTGGCGCAGGTAGGCGGCCGGTGTGCAGTGCGGCGGCACCACTTCGTCCGGGTACTGGTAGCGCAGCTCTCTCAGCGAGAAATGGCAGTGTGCCGCGACCGTGAGCGTGGCCGCCAGCAGATCGGCCGGGTAGAGCTGCGCCAGGCGCAGGCGGCTGCGCAAATGGCGCTCGGCATTGGCTTGCAAGCCGTAGCCGCAAACGCTGAGCGGCGTGCGCAAGCGGGTGGCGGTGAGCACGTCCTGCAGCGGTTTGCGCGAGCGCACGTGCATGTGCACATCGCCCGCAGCAACCAGGGGAACGCCGCTGGCGCGACTGGTTTGGCGCAGCTGCAGCAGCCAGGCTTCGTCGCCCAGGCTGCGGTCCAGATGTACGGCCAGCCAGCAGCGGCCGGCAAACAGCGTTTGCAGCCAATGGGCCAAGGCCTGGGTTTGTTCTGCGTTGGCGCTGCGGGCCGGCGCGGCGAGCAGCACGCAGTCTTGCAAGGCCCGGCTTTTGATGGCCGCTTGAGCCAGCTGGTAGCTGCCTTTGGGGGAGTTGCGCCGCAGCTGGGTGATGAGTGCGCACAGGTTGCCGTAGCCGTGCAGGTTGCAGGCGAGGGCGATCAGGGTGAAATCGGGCGCCTGACTGTCGCTGCTGCTCACCTGGAACTGCGCGCCTACCAGCAAGGGCAGGCCGCAGGCTTGCGCGGCCACATGGGCGCGCACAATACCGGCGAGCGAGCATTCGTCGGTCAGCGCCAGTGCGCGGTAGCCCTGGCTGTGTGCGCGCTCGACCAGCTCGTGCGGGTGGCTGGCGCCGCGCAGAAAGCTGAAGTTGCTCAGGCTCCAGAGCTCGGCGTAATCGGGGAAGGCAAAGCGTTCAGAAGGGTGCATGGCTGGCCTGCGCCTCAGGCAAATTTGCCGTGCAAAAACCAGGCGCCGCCTTGCGCGGCCAGCCGGGTGTGGAAGATCCACAGCAGGCCGGCCTGGGCGTTGTGCGCCACCCAGTAATCGCGCACGGCGGTGTGGGCAGTTTGCGGGCTGACAGGCGCATCGTCAGCGGCGCGGTCGGCCAAAAAACCGGGGCTGCGATGCCACCAGCCGCCTTCGAGGCGCTGCGGGCCCAGCAGCAGTTGCAGCGGCCCTTGGTAGAGCGGCTGGCTGTTGCCGTCTTGCAGCAGGCGCAGCGGCTCGGCCAGCAAAAAGCTCGGTTGCGGCAGCGGCGGCACGGCTTCGGCGCGGGTGCGTGCAGCGCTGTTGGCGGGGTGCCATTGCACCTGCCATTCGGGCCGGTGGTCGGGCCGCAGCAGCGGGCGCTGCACCTGGTGCGTGCCCAGGCGGGCGCTGATGCGTTCGAGCACCAGCTCCAGGCTCTCACTGCTGGCGCCGGCCTCGGGCAACAGGCTGGCACTGCTCTCGGCCAGCGGCTCGGGCGCATCGGCGTGCAAGCTCAGCTCGCCCACCGGCGCGAGCAATTGCACATGGGCCAGGTGCTCTTGCAACAGGCGGCTGAGGTGCTGGTGGTTGCGGGTGGTGCTGGCGGTGTTCAGGACCAGCTCGCCACCATCGCCAGCGTGTTTGCTGCGCATGGCGTCGTGGCACCAGCGCAGTGTGCAGCTGCGGATGCCAGCGCGCTGCGCGGCCAGCCAGCCGCACAGCTGCAGCAGCAAGTGGCGTGCGCCGTGCAGCAGGCCTTCGGCATGGTCGATGCGAAAAGGCAGCTCCAGCCGGGCGTCAAAACGCGCCGGCAGCGTGATCCAGCGCTGGCTGTCGGTGCGCAGGCCGCAGGCGCTGTCGAGCGCCTGGAGTAAGCCGGCACCAAAGCGCCGTGCCACACCGCTGCGCGGCAGCGCTTGCACGGCGCCCAGGTTGTGACAGCCCAGCGGGGCGAGCAGCTCGGCGTGCTCGGCTACCGCATCCAAGGCGCTCAGCGGCAACTCTGCCAGCACTTGCGCCAGCGGCGCGCCAAAGCCGTGGCGCAGGCCGCAGCGGGCCAGCGCAATGGCGGCCAAGCTGGTGGGCGCCCAGCTGATGCGTTGCACGCCTTGCAAGCGGCTCTCTCGCAGCAGCCGCCGCGCCAGCGCTTGGCGGCCGCCAAACAGGCGCTCGCTGGCCGCCAGCTCCAGCACCAGCGCATCGCCCCAGGCCGAGCTGGAAGGCACGCAAGCCACCCGCGGCGTGAACTGCAGCGCCCACAGCGCCAGGCCATGCATGCTGGCCACTGCGCCGGGCGCTGCCGCTTCAGTGCTGCAGGGCGGTGCGTGGGGCAACAAGGCGACCCAAAGCGGTGTCATGCTGTTTGGCCGGAAGTGGCGATGTGTGCGGCGTGCTGTGCGGCGCCTCGGGCTGCATGCGCGGTGTGAGCGCAGTTTGCAGGCAGTGCGGCACGGCAGGCAGATCGAGCCAGCCGGTATGCACCGGGCCGCGCCGCTTGAACACTTGCACTTGCAGCGCCCAGGGCGAGCTGGCGCGTGCCAGCAGGCGCAGCGGCGCGGCCGATGCCTGCTGCTGGCAGTGCTGAGGCCGAAAAAGAAAGACCAGCCCGGCAAACTGCTGTGCGCTGATCTGCAGGCGGCGTATCTGCTCGGGCAGCGCCTGGGGCAGCCAGGCGAGCAGGGCGCCGGCCGCGTTGGCGCGCAGCAATTGCTCCAGTGCCCAGAGCTGGTCTTGCGGGCTGCCGCCTTGTACCCAAACCAGTTGCTCGGGCGCAATGCCTTGCTGCGCCAGGCCGCTGGCGTGCGGCGGCAAGGGCGCACCCAGCGCCACAATGGCCTGGCGCTGAGCACTTTGTTGCTGCAAAGCCGCGGCTGCCAGGCGCCATTCCAGCTGGCCGGCCTGGGCCTGCAGCACCTCGATGAGGCTGTGGCTGGGCCAGCCGTGGCCGGGCAGCTCGGCATCCAGCGCTGCCCAGCCGCTGGGCGCGCAGACCCGCTGCGTGCGCAGCAAATGGTCGCCACGCCAGACGGCGTTGGCCACGGTGGGCGGCAGAGCAAGAGGTTTTTGGCTGCGCTGAAGCATAGTAATTAACTGTATTTATATACAGTATAAAACGATCTGCAGGCCAACGCTGAAACTGTGGAACTGCGCTGACAAGCGCTGGGTAAATGCATAGCAAACAATGGATGGCCTGTCTGCGCTGGCCGCGTTTTTTGCGGCTGGGCGCCGGGCGCAGTTAAGATCGGCAGCACATGCATACCCCAGAACCCCACGACCATGCCGAGCGGCCCGCAGCAGCCGCTCCATCGCAGCGGCGCAGCGCGCCCGACGATGGCGCCTTGCCGATCGACGGGCTGGAGCCGGTGCCCCACCTGGAGCGCAAGGCGGCTGCGCTGCTGCTGTTTACGCTGCTGCTGATCGTGGGCTCGGGGTTGTATCTGTTGTATGCACGGGGCGTGTTCGAGCCCACGCAATCGCTGGTGCTCACGGCCGAAAACTCCGAAGGCGTGTCGATCGGCATGGACATGACTTTCTCGGGCTTCCCGATCGGCAAGGTCGACAAGATCGAGCTGGCCAAGGACGGCACGGTGCGTATCCTGGTGGCGGTGCCGAAAAAAGACGCGCACTGGCTGCGCATCAGCAGCGTGTTCACGCTGGTCAAAGGCCTGGTGGGCGGCACCACGATCAAGGCCTATTCGGGCATCTTGGACGACCCGCCGCTGGAAGACGGTGCCGTGCGCGCCGTGCTGGCGGGCGACGCCACGGCCGAGCTGCCGCAACTGATGAGCAATGCCCGCCAGCTGCTGGAAAACCTGAACAATATGACGGCCACCGGCTCGGCCCTGGGCGGCACGCTGGAGCAACTGCGCGAGCTGAGCACCAAGCTCAACGGCCCGGGCGGTGTGCTGGGCGCGGCGCTGGGCGGTGACAGTGAGGCCAAGAAAATATCGCTCACCCTCGACCGCGCCAACCAGCTGCTGGCGCGCTTGGACGGCATTGCCAAAAATGCCGACAAACAGGTATTTGGCGCGCAAGGCGTGATGCCCGAGGTGCATGCCACCGTGCGGCAACTCAATGCCGTGCTGAGCGATGTGCGCGGCAGCCTGAAAAAAGTGGACGCCGTGCTGGTAGAGGCGCAAGCCGTGGGCGCCAACGCCAAGGACGCCACCAACAACCTGGGCGATCTGCGCGCCGATGTGGAGGCCAGCCTGCGCAAAGTTGAAGGCATGCTGACCGAGCTGAACCGCAAATGGCCGTTTGCCAAGAAGGATGCGGAGGTCAAGCTGCCATGATGCGCGTGCACGGAACCAGAATTGCCGCCATTTTGCTGGCGCTTGGCGCTTTGTCGGCCTGTGCCAGCAAGCACCGGGCGCCGGATTGGGCGATCAATGAACAAGGCGCGGCCGAGCGTGCCACCGAAGCCTATCTGTCCGGCGACAGCCGCGTGGCCGAAGCCGAATGGCGCCGCGCCCGTAGCGAAGTTACCCGCACTGCACGCCCCGATCTGCTGGCGCGCCTGGAGCTGGCGCGCTGCGCAGCGCAGGTAGCCGCCTTGGATGCAGCACCTTGCAGCGGCTACGACGCCGTGGCCACTGATGCGGCGGCACCCGAACAAGCCTATGCGCGCTATCTGCGCGGCCAGCTCAGCGCGGCAGATGTGGCGCTGCTGCCTAAGGCGCAACAAGCCATTGCCACCCAGCAAGCGGCGCAAGCAACTGCCACGCTGGCGGCTATCGAAGACCCGCTCTCGCGCCTGGTGGCCGCTGGCGCGCTGGCCGTGCGTGGCCCGCTGCCTATGGCTGTGGTGCAACAAGCCGTCGACACCGCCTCCGCCCAAGGCTGGCGCCGCGCCCTGCTGGCCTGGCTCATCAACCAGCAACGCCTGGCCCAGGAACAGGGCGACACCGCCCTGGCCGCCCAAGTGCAGCGGCGGCTGGATTTGCTGCAGGCCGCAGCGGCCAGCAAGTAAGCCAGCGGCAAACGGGCAGGGGGCTGCACCCCTACAATCGCTGCCCATGCAACTTTCAACGCTGTGGCGGCAGTCGCCGGCTTTTCGGATGGGGGTGTCGATCAGTATCGCCACGGGCCTGTACGGTATTTCTTTTGGGGCTTTGGGTGTGGCTGCGGGCCTGAGTGTGTGGCAGACCTGCGCGCTCAGCTTGCTGATGTTCACTGGCGGCTCGCAGTTCGCTTTTGTTGGCGTGGTGGCTGCCGGTGGCGCAGGCGCTGCAGCGCTGGGCGCGGCCAGTTTGCTGGGCGTGCGCAATGCGGTGTACGGCATGCAGATAGCGGCAACGCTAGGGCCGCGCGGGTTGACGCGGCTGCTGTCGGCGCAGCTGACAATTGATGAATCGGCTGCCACGGCTTTGGGTCAGGCCGACAAAACCGAGCAAAAGCGCGGTTTTTGGACGGCAGGTGTGGGCGTGTATCTGCTGTGGAACCTGTTTACGGCCGTGGGTGCCTTGCTGGGCAATGCCTTGGGCGACCCGAGCCGCTGGGGCCTGGATGGCGCGGCGGTGGCGGCTTTTCTGGGCTTGCTGTGGCCGCGTTTGCGCGGGCGTGAGCCTGTGGCGCTGGCGGTGGCAGCGGCGGCTATTGCCATGCTGGCTGTGCCTTGGGTGCCGCCGG
Source organism: Comamonas trifloxystrobinivorans (assembly GCF_043359985.1). Lineage (NCBI taxonomy): Bacteria > Pseudomonadati > Pseudomonadota > Betaproteobacteria > Burkholderiales > Comamonadaceae > Comamonas > Comamonas trifloxystrobinivorans. The sequence continues at coordinate 78,635 of NZ_JBHZGV010000005.1, read as the reverse complement.
GCATTCCCATTTTGATTGCGGCGGTGCTGGGCGCGCTGTGGGGTTGCTGCATCAGCGGCCGCGCGAAAAAGCCAGTGGCAGCGCAGGAGGCTGTATGACGACCCATTGGTGGCTGTGGATTTTGCTGGCGAGTGCGCTGGCTTATGCGACCAAGTTGCTGGGCTATGGTGTGCCCGCGCGCTGGCTGCACCATCCGCTGATGGCGCGGGTGGCGGGCGCGCTGACGATTGCCTTGCTGGCGGCTTTGACCGCGATGAATACTTTTGCCAACGGCCAGCAACTGGTGCTGGATGCCCGCCTGGCAGCTTTGCTGGTGGCTGCTGTTGCTTTGGCTTTGCGTGCCCCGTTTTTGCTGGTGGTGGTGCTGGGTGCCGCTGCATCGGCGGCCGCGCGCTGGCTGCTGTAAAACCAGTGCTTGGGGACATTTGTTATAATCGACCGGTTTTGCATGGTGCAAGACGCACGTCGCAGGCTTTTCCGGCAGCGGCGCAAGTAACCAGGGAGCGCAGCGCAAGCCGCGTTCCGTAAGAAGGAAAAACACATGATCGCCGCATCTATCAAGGCCGAAGTTGTCAAGGCCAACGCACGTTCCGCTAGCGACACGGGCAGCCCAGAAGTCCAAGTGGCTCTGCTGACCGCTCGTATCAACGAACTGACCCCTCACTTCAAAGAGCACGCCAAGGACCACCACGGTCGTCGCGGCCTGCTGCGCATGGTGAGCCGTCGTCGTAAGCTGCTGGACTACCTGAAGGCCAAGGACGCTGACCGCTATACCGCGCTGATCGCCAAGCTGGGCCTGCGTAAGTAAGCCCAAGGTGAGATGAAGACGCCTGAGTTAGTCCGCTAGCTCAGGCGTTTTTTACTTCGGAGAACGCACAACAGAGCGAAGCTGTGTCATTCCAGTGCTGCATTGGCGCCGTACCAACAGCAAAAAATGCTATTGAATAAATAGCGACAAGTGCACCACTGGAATGGCATCGTGTTCTGTTTGCGCTCCATACAACCCGGCAGCGCCCGCATGCGCTGCCAACAAACAAGGACTCTTATGACGATGTTCAACAAAGTGACCAAGACTTTCCAATGGGGCCAGCACACGGTCACCATGGAAACCGGTGAAATCGCACGCCAGGCCTCGGGCGCCGTGCTGGTCAATATCGACGATACCGTGGTGCTGGCCACCGTGGTGGGCTCGAAGATTGCCAAGGCCGGCCAGGACTTTTTCCCGCTGACTGTCGATTACATCGAGAAGACCTACGCCGCCGGCAAGATCCCAGGCAGCTTCTTCAAGCGCGAAGCCAAGCCTTCCGAGCTGGAAACCCTGACCAGCCGCCTGATCGACCGCCCGATCCGCCCGCTGTTCCCCGAAGGTTTCTACAACGATGTGCATGTGGTCATCCACACCATCTCGCTGAACCCCGAAGTGGATGCTGACATTGCAGCCATGATCGCCGTGTCTGCTGCGCTGTCGATCTCGGGCATTCCTTTCAACGGCCCTATCGGTGCTGCCCGCGTGGGTTACATCAACGGCGAATACGTGCTGAACCCCGGCCAGACCCAGCGCAAGGATTCGCAAATGGATCTGGTGGTGGCTGGTACCGAAGCCGCTGTGCTGATGGTCGAGTCCGAAGCCCAACAACTGCCTGAAGAAGTGATGCTGGGCGCTGTGGTGTATGGCCACGAGCAAGGCAAGATCGCCATCAACGCCATCCACGACCTGGTGCGCGACGCTGGCAAGCCCGCATGGGACTGGACGGCACCCGCCAAGGATGAAGCCCTGATTGCCAAGGTGACCGAGCTGGGCGAAGCCAAGCTGCGCGCCGCCTACCACGAGCGCAACAAGCAAGTGCGTACCCTGGCTTGCCGCACCGCTTACGCCGATGTGAAGGCCGGTTTGACCGAGCAAGGCGTGGCGTTTGACGGCGTCAAGGTCGACGGCATGCTGTTCGACATTGAAGCCCGTATCGTGCGTTCGCAGATTCTGGCTGGCGAGCCCCGTATCGACGGCCGCGACACGCGCACCGTGCGTCCTATCGAAATCCGCTCTTCCGTGCTGCCCCGCACCCACGGTTCGGCCCTGTTCACCCGTGGCGAAACTCAGGCTCTGGTGATCTCCACCTTGGGCACCGAGCGCGATGCACAGAAGATCGACGCGCTGGCTGGCGAGTACGAAGACCGCTTCCTGTTCCACTACAACATGCCTCCGTTCGCCACCGGCGAAGTGGGTCGCATGGGTTCGACCAAGCGCCGCGAAATCGGCCACGGCCGTCTGGCCAAGCGCGCTCTGGTGGCTTGCCTGCCTACCAAGGAAGAGTTCCCCTACACCATCCGTGTGGTGTCGGAAATCACCGAATCGAACGGTTCTTCGTCGATGGCTTCGGTCTGCGGTGGCTGCCTGTCGATGATGGATGCTGGCGTTCCCATGAAGGCACACGTGGCAGGTATTGCCATGGGCCTGATCAAGGAAGAAAACAAGTTCGCCGTGCTGACCGACATTCTGGGTGACGAAGATCACCTGGGCGATATGGACTTCAAGGTAGCCGGTACCACCAACGGTATCACCGCGCTGCAGATGGACATCAAGATCCAGGGCATCACCAAGGAAATCATGCAAGTGGCACTGGCACAAGCCAAGGAAGCGCGCATGCACATCCTGGGCAAGATGCAAGAAGCGATGGGCGAAGCCAAGGCTGAGATCTCGTCGTTCGCGCCCAAGCTCTACACGATGAAGATCAACCCCGAGAAGATCCGTGACGTGATCGGCAAGGGCGGCGCCACCATCCGTGCGCTGACCGAAGAAACCGGCACCCAGATCAATATCGAGGAAGACGGCACCATCACCATCGCCGCCACCGACGGCGCCAAGGCTGACGAAGCCAAGCGTCGCATCGAAGAGATCACCGCTGAAGTGGAAATCGGCAAGGTCTACGAAGGCCCGATCGTCAAGATTCTGGACTTCGGCGCCTTGGTCAACCTGCTGCCCGGCAAGGACGGTCTGCTGCACATCAGCCAGATCGCCCACGAGCGCGTGGAAAAGGTCACCGACTACCTGCAAGAAGGCCAAGTGGTCAAGGTCAAGGTGCTGGAGACCGACGAAAAGGGCCGCGTCAAGCTGTCGATGAAGGCGCTGCTGGAGCGTCCCGCCGGCATGCCCGAGCGCGAACCCCGCGAGTTCCGCGAGCCGCGTGAACCCCGTGGCGAGCGCGCTCCACGTCAGCACCGCGAACCCCGCGAGCCACGCGTGGGTGGCGAAGCTGACCAGCAGCAACAACAGCAGCAGCAGTAAGCCCTGCTGAACGCACCCGTGGGCACAAAACGGCCCTGGGTGCGTTTTTGTACTGAAATCTGTGAATGATGTGGGAGCGAGGACGCGGCGTGGAAAAGATGCGAGCAGTCGAGATCACCGCTTTTGGTGATCCGCAGGTATTGAAGCTGGGCGAGCGCCCTGTACCGCAAGCGGGGCAGGGCGAGTTGTGCATTCATGTGACGGCCAGCGGTGTGAACCGCCCGGACGTGATTCAGCGCAAAGGCCATTACGCGCCGCCTCCGGGCGCTTCGGATCTGCCGGGCCTGGAAGTGGCGGGTGTCATCGTTGCTGGTGATGCTGCGGCCATGGCCGAGCAGGGCTTGAAGCTGGGCGACCGTGTTTGCGCACTGGTGGCTGGCGGCGGCTATGCCGAATACTGCGTGGCGCCGGTGGCTCAATGCCTGCCTGTGCCGGCTGGCCTGTCGGACATCGAAGCGGCTTGCCTGCCCGAGACCTTTTTCACCGTCTGGAACAATGTGTTTGACCGCGGTGCTATGCAAGCGGGCGAGACTTTGCTGATCCAGGGTGGCAGCAGCGGCATTGGTGTCACGGCGATTCAGCTGGCCAAGGCCTTTGGTGCCCAGGTGATCGTGACTGCCGGCTCCGACGACAAGTGCCAGGCTTGCCTGGCGCTGGGGGCAGACCATGCCATCAACTACAAGACCCAGGATTTTGTGGCTGAAGTGAAGCGCATCACCGACGGCAAGGGCGTTGATGTGATTCTGGACATGGTGGCGGGCGACTATGTGGCCCGTGAAGTGGAGGCGCTGGCAGAAGATGGCCGCTTGGTCATCATTGCTGTGCAAGGTGGCGTGGGCGCAGGCTTCAATGCGGGCCTGGTGCTACGTCGCCGCCTGCATATCACTGGCTCTACCTTGCGTCCGCGTCCCGTGGCTTTCAAGGCGGCGATTGCCAAGGCTTTGCAAACCAAGGTCTGGCCGCTGCTGGCGGCTGGCAAGGTCAAACCCATCATTCATAGTCAGTTTGACGCAGCGCAGGCGGCCGAGGCCCATGCGCTGATGGAATCCAACCAACATATTGGCAAAATTGTGCTGACTTGGACGCAAACATGAAAAAACTGATTGCTGGTAACTGGAAGATGAACGGCAGCCTGGCGGCCAATGAAGCCTTGCTGCGCGAAGTGTTGCAAGGCCTGGGTCAGCCCGCTTGCTCGGTAGCGGTGGCTGTGCCTGCTGTGTACCTGGCGCAAGCCCAGGCGCTGCTGCAAGGCTCGGCTATCCAGCTGGGCGCGCAAGATGTGTCAGCCCACGAAAACGGTGCCTACACCGGCGAAGTGGCGGCCAATATGCTGCGCGAATTCGCTGTGCGCTACGCGTTGGTGGGCCACTCGGAGCGCCGCCAATACCATGGAGAAACCGATGCGGTGGTGGCTGCCAAGGCGCAAAAAGCCTTGAATGCCGGCATCACGCCCGTGGTTTGCGTGGGTGAAACGCTGGCGCAGCGCGAGGCTGGCGAAACCGAAGCCGTGGTCAAGCGCCAGTTGGCAGCGGTCATCCAGGTGGTGGGCCAGTGCGTGACGGAAATCGTGGTGGCCTATGAGCCTGTCTGGGCTATCGGTACCGGCAAAACGGCAACGCCCGAACAGGCGCAGGCGGTGCATGCTGTGTTGCGTGCGCAACTCTTGGCGGCCAGCACGCAGGCGGCCAAGGTGCCCTTGCTGTATGGTGGCAGCATGAACCCCGCCAATGCCGAGCAACTGCTGGCGCAGCCGGACATCAATGGTGGTCTGATCGGTGGCGCTTCGCTGAAGGCTGCAGATTTTCTGAAGATTATTGCCGCCGCTGCCTGATGGGCAAGCGCAGGCAGCTATCAATTTTGACAAAGGGTAGAAGATGGTAACGATTTTGTTGGCAGTTCAAATGCTGGCGGCACTGGGCATGATTGGCTTGGTGCTGGTGCAGCATGGCAAGGGTGCAGATGCAGGCGCGGCCTTTGGCAGCGGCAGCTCGGGCAGCCTGTTTGGGGCTTCGGGCAGCGCGAACTTCCTCTCGCGCAGCACGGCGGCATTGGCGGCGGTGTTTTTCGTCGCCACGCTGGCGCTGGCCTATATGGGCAACTCTCGCCCCAGCTCGGCAGGTAGCGTGCTGGAAGGCCCGGCAGCAGCCATTCCGCAATCGAGCGCACCAGCGCCGGTGGACACCACGGTGCCTCCTGCCAGCTCGGTGCCCGCTCCTGCGGCAGCCCCCGCTGCTGGTGCTGCTGCACCTTCCGCACCTGCTGCTGATGTGCCTGCAGCCGCTGCTCCGGCGCCTGCTCCCGCTGAGCCCGCTCAGCCGGCAGCGAAATAACTGAACTATTTTGGAAAGAATCCTGGTATCAGGGTTTTTCCAGAGTAGAATCTGAGTCTGTCTAGGGGAGCGGATTGTTGCAAAGACAATCAAGCTCCCAGACAAGTCAAATCAGCCGTCGTGGTGAAATTGGTAGACACGCTATCTTGAGGGGGTAGTGGCGAAAGCTGTGCGAGTTCGAGTCTCGCCGACGGCACCAACACAATAAAAGGCCTGCCTGGGTCGCGTCTTGTGCTTTACCCAGGTTGGCTCCTGCGGTGAGAAATCAAGATGAATCTCGATCAATACCTCCCAGTCCTCCTGTTCATTCTGGTAGGCATTCTTGTCGGCGTAGGTCCCCTGGTAGCGGGCTATATCCTGGGTCCCAATCGCCCCAACGCGGCGAAAAATTCCCCTTACGAATGCGGCTTTGAGGCGTTTGAAGACGCGCGCATGAAGTTCGACGTGCGCTACTACCTCGTCGCCATTCTGTTCATCCTCTTCGACTTGGAAATCGCTTTCCTCTTCCCCTGGGCAGTCTCGCTGCACGAAGTGGGAATCCCTGGTTTTATCGCGGTCCTCGTGTTCTTGGCCATTCTGGTGGTGGGTTTCGCCTACGAATGGAAAAAGGGCGCTTTGACCTGGGAATAACCGGAAATCACAAAGGTGCACGATGATTGAAGGTGTATTGGAGAAGGGCTTTGTCACCACGAGCTATGACTCGGTGGTGAACTGGGCCAAGACGGGCTCGATCTGGCCCATGACGTTCGGTTTGGCTTGCTGCGCGGTCGAGATGATGCACGCAGCAGCGGCGCGTTATGACATTGGTCGCTTCGGCGCCGAAGTGTTCCGCGCCAGCCCGCGCCAGGCCGACTTGATGATTGTGGCCGGCACCCTGTGCAACAAGATGGCTCCGGCCATGCGCAAGGTGTACGACCAGATGGCCGAGCCGCGTTGGGTGATCTCGATGGGATCTTGCGCCAACGGCGGTGGCTATTACCACTACAGCTATTCGGTGGTGCGCGGTTGCGACCGCATTGTGCCGGTGGATGTGTATGTGCCCGGTTGCCCGCCCACGGCTGAAGCCCTGATCTACGGCATCATCCAGCTGCAGCAAAAAATTCGCCGCACCAACACGATCGCGCGCGCCTAGGAGTCGGAATGAGTGTTGAACAGATACAGCCCACGGTGCTGAAAGAAAACATCGCTCGCGTGCTGGGTGACAAGGCTCGCTCGGTCACGCTGGCGCTGGACGAGGTGACGGTAGAAGTCTCGCCCCAGCACTACCTGGCGGCTATGCAGCTGCTGCGTGATGCGCCCGAGTGCAAGTTTGAAATGCTGATGGATCTGTGCGGCGTAGATTACTCGTCGTACAAGGAAGTGGGCACCGAAGGCCCTCGCTTTGCCGTGGTCTCGCACCTCTTGTCCATCAGTCTGAACCAGCGCGTGCGCGTGCGCGTGTTCTGCCAAGACGACGATTTCCCGGTGCTCGACACGCTGAGTAACCTCTGGGCGTCGGCCAACTGGTTGGAGCGCGAAGCTTTTGACCTGTTCGGCATCGTGTTCGAAGGCCACGACGACCTGCGTCGCATCCTCACCGATTACGGCTTTATCGGCCACCCGTTCCGCAAGGATTTCCCGCTGTCCGGCCATGTCGAAATGCGCTACGACGCCGAGCAAGGTCGGGTGATCTACGAGCCCGTGTCGATCGAGTCGCGCGAGATCACGCCCCGCATTATTCGTGAAGAGCATTACGGAGGCCTGCACTGAGGCGCTCTGTCCTCACGATGAAAAACCATGGCTGAAATCAAAAACTACACACTCAACTTCGGTCCTCAGCACCCTGCAGCACACGGCGTGCTGCGTTTGGTGTTGGAGCTCGACGGTGAAGTGGTGCAACGCGCAGACCCGCACATCGGCCTGCTGCACCGCGCCACCGAGAAGCTGGCGGAGAGCAAAACCTATATCCAGTCGCTGCCCTACATGGACCGTCTGGACTACTGCTCGATGATGTGCAACGAGCACGCCTACTGCCTGGCCATCGAAAAGCTGCTGGGCCTGGAAGTGCCGATCCGCGCGCAATACATCCGCGTGATGTATTCCGAGATCACCCGCATCATGAACCACCTGATGTGGCTCGGCTCGTCGGGTAACGACGGCGGCAGCTCCACCATCCTGATCTACACCTTCCGCGAGCGCGAAGACCTGATGGACATGTACGAGGCCGTCTCTGGCGCCCGCATGCATGCTGCCTACTTCCGTCCCGGTGGCGTGTACCGTGATCTGCCCGAGAGCATGCCGCAGTACAAGGCCAGCAAGGTGCGCAATGCCAAGTCGCTGGAGCTGATGAACAGCAACCGCAAGGGCTCGCTGCTCGACTTCATCGACGACTTCACCGCACGCTTCCCCAAGAACTGCGACGAATACGAAACCCTGCTCACCGACAACCGTATCTGGAAGCAGCGTAACGTGGCCATTGGCGTGGTCGATGGTGAGCGCGCCATGAACCTGGGCCTGACCGGCCCGATGCTGCGTGCCTCTGGCGTGGCATGGGACATGCGCAAGATGCAGCCCTACGAAGTCTACGACCGCCTCGATTTCGACGTACCTGTGGGCACCGCCGGTGACTGCTACGACCGCTACCTGGTGCGCGTGGCTGAAATGCGCGAGTCCAACCGCATCATCAAGCAGTGCGTCGATTGGCTGCGTGCCAACCCCGGCCCGGTCATCACCGACAACCACAAGGTGGCTCCTCCGCACCGCGAAGCGATGAAGAGCAACATGGAGGAGCTGATCCACCACTTCAAGCTGTTCACCGAAGGCTTCAAGGTGCCTGAGGGCGAAGCCTACGCAGCGGTGGAGCACCCCAAGGGTGAGTTCGGTATCTACCTGGTGAGCGATGGTGCCAACAAGCCTTATCGCCTGAAGATTCGTCCGCCAGGATTTGTCCACCTGTCGGCTCTCGATGAGCTCTCGCGCGGCCACATGCTGGCTGACGCTGTGATGGTGCTGAGCACCCTGGACATCGTGTTTGGAGACGTTGACCGATGATTAGCGAAGCAACCAAGGCACGCTTTGCCCGCGAAGTTGCCAAGTATCCGGCAGAGCAAAAGCAGTCGGCCGTCATGGCCTGCCTGTCTATCGTGCAGCAGGAACAAGGCTGGGTTAGCCAGGAGAGCGAGGCGGTGATCGCCGAGTACCTGGGCATGCCCGAAATCGCCGTGCATGAAGTGACCACCTTCTACAACATGTACAACCAGCACCCGGTCGGCAAGTACAAGCTGAGCGTGTGCACCAACCTGCCTTGCCAGCTGCGCCGTGGCCGCGAAGCCTTGAAGCACCTGGAAGACAAGCTGGGTATCAAGATGGGCGAGACCACCGCCGATGGCGTGTTCACCGTTGAGCAATCCGAATGCCTGGGCGCCTGCGCCGACGCACCGGTGATGCTGGTCAACGACCGCCACATGTGCAGTTTCATGGAAAACGACAAGCTCGACCAACTGGTCGACGGCCTGCGCGCAGCGGAGGACAGCAAGTGACTACAGCTGCACAAATTCTGAACCAGTTCCAGGCCACCGGTGTCGAGACCTGTTTCCACGGTCGCCACATCAACCCGCAAATCTACGCGGATCTGAACGGCTCGAACTGGTCGATCAAGGAATACGAAGCTCGCGGCGGCTACCAGGCTTTGCGCAAGATTCTGGGCAAGGATGGCGGCGAAGGCCTGACCCAAGACCAGGTGATCGCCACCATGAAGGAAAGCGGATTGCGCGGCCGTGGCGGCGCAGGCTTTCCCACCGGCCTGAAGTGGAGCTTCATGCCCCGCAACTTCCCTGGCCAGAAGCACTTGGTGTGCAACTCGGACGAGGGCGAGCCCGGTACCTGCAAGGACCGCGACATCCTGATGTACAACCCGCACATCGTGATCGAAGGCATGGCCATTGCGGCTTTTGCCATGGGCATCTCGGTGGGCTACAACTACATCCACGGCGAAATTTTCCAGGTTTACGAGCGCTTTGAAGCCGCCTTGGAAGAAGCCCGTGCGGCCGGCTTCCTGGGTGACAACATCATGGGCAGCAATTTCAGCTTCCAGCTGCATGCGCACCACGGTTTTGGCGCTTACATCTGCGGCGAAGAAACCGCGTTGCTCGAATCGCTCGAAGGCAAAAAAGGCCAACCGCGCTTCAAGCCGCCATTCCCGGCCAGCTTCGGCCTGTATGGCAAGCCCACCACCATCAACAACACCGAAACCTTTGCGGCCGTTCCCTGGATCATCCGCAACGGTGGCCAGGCCTACCTCGAATGCGGCAAGCCCAACAACGGTGGCACCAAGATCTTCTCGGTCAGCGGTGACGTGAACAAGCCCGGCAACTACGAAGTGCCGCTGGGCACGCCGTTCAGCGCCTTGCTGGAACTCGCTGGCGGTGTGCGCACCGGCCGCAAGCTCAAGGCGGTGATCCCTGGCGGTTCGTCGGCACCGGTGTTGCCGGCCGACATCATGATGCAGTGCACGATGGATTACGACTCCATCTCCAAGGCCGGCTCCATGCTGGGCTCGGGCGCCGTGATCGTGATGGACGACTCGCGCGACATGGTCGAGAGCCTGCTGCGTCTGTCGTACTTCTACCAGCACGAATCCTGCGGTCAATGCACGCCTTGCCGCGAAGGCACGGGCTGGCTGTGGCGCATGGTTGACCGCATTCAGCACGGCCACGGCCGCCAGGAAGACTTGGAGATGCTGGATTCGGTGGCTGGCAACATCATGGGCCGCACGATTTGTGCATTGGGCGACGCGGCGGCCATGCCGGTGCGCGCAATGCTCAAGCATTTCCGCCACGAATTTGAAGCAAAGATCAACGCTGCTGCCAAGCAGACTGCTGCTTCTTCCTGATCGCGAGTGAGCATATGGTTGAAATTGAAATAGACGGTCAGAAGGTCGAGGTCGCGGAAGGCAGCATGGTCATGCACGCGGCTGACGCTGCAGGCAAGTACATTCCGCACTTCTGCTACCACAAGAAATTGTCGATCGCGGCCAACTGCCGCATGTGCCTGGTCGACGTCGAGAAGGCCCCCAAGGCCATGCCCGCCTGCGCGACCCCGGTCACGCAGGGCATGATCGTGCGCACCACCTCGGACAAGGCGGTCAAGGCCCAGCAATCGGTGATGGAGTTCCTGCTCATCAACCACCCGCTGGATTGCCCGATCTGCGACCAGGGTGGCGAATGCCAGCTGCAAGACTTGGCAGTCGGCTACGGCGGCAGTGCCTCGCGCTACAACGAAGAAAAGCGTGTGGTGTTCCACAAAGACGTGGGCCCGCTGATCTCGATGGAAGAGATGAGCCGCTGCATCCACTGCACCCGCTGCGTGCGCTTTGGCCAGGAAGTGGCCGGCGTGATGGAGCTGGGCATGGTCAACCGTGGCGAGCACTCCGAAATCACCACCGTGCTGGGCGATACCGTTGATTCCGAGCTCTCGGGCAACATGATCGACATCTGCCCGGTGGGCGCGCTCACCAGCAAGCCTTTCCGCTACAGCGCCCGTACCTGGGAACTGTCGCGCCGCAAGTCGGTGGCGCCGCACGATTCGACCGGTGCCAACCTGGTGGTGCAAGTCAAGAACAACCGCGTCATGCGCGTGGTGCCGTTCGAGAACGATGCCGTCAACGAATGCTGGATCGCCGACCGTGACCGCTTCTCCTACGAAGCCCTGAACGGTGATGAGCGCCTGACCCAGCCCATGCTCAAGCAAGGCGGTCAGTGGACCGAGGTGAGCTGGCAAGTGGCCCTGGAATATGTGGCCAATGGCATCAAGAGCATCCAGCGCGACCACGGCGCCCAAGCCGTTGGTGCCTTGGTCAGCCCGCACAGTACGCTGGAAGAGCTGTACCTGGCCGCCGAGCTGGTGCGCGGTCTGGGCAGCCAGAACGTCGACTACCGTCTGCGCAATGCCTCGTTCGACAAGAGCGATGGCGTGCGTTGGCTGGGCCGCTCGATCGCCTCGCTGTCCGAGCTGAACACTGCGTTGGTCGTGGGCTCCAACATCCGCAAGGAACACCCGCTGTTCGCACAGCGCATTCGCCAAGCTACCCGCAAGGGCGCAGTGCTCGCTACCATCAACGCCAAGGCCTACGATCTGGCCATGCCGGTGGCGCACCAACTGCTGGCTCCTGCCGCACAGTGGGCTTACGCGCTGTCGTCGGTGGCGGCTGCCATTGCCCAATCGAAGGGCCTGGAATCGCCCAACAATGCGGGTACGGTAACGCCCGAGGCGATCGAGATCGCTCGTGCGCTGCAAAGCGGTGAACAAAAAGCCATCTTGCTGGGTAACGCGGTAGCGCACCACGCGCAAGCCGGTACCTTGCTGGCCATTGCCAACTGGATCGGCGCGCAAACCGGTGCTACCGTGGGCTTTCTCACCGAAGCGGCCAACACCGTGGGCGCACAGTGGGTGGGTGCACTGCCAGGCGCAGACGGCTTGAACGCTGCACAAATGCTGGCTGGCGGCACCAAGGCACTGTTCCTGCTGAACACCGAACCTGCACAAGATTCGGCGGCCGGCGCCGCTGCCACGCAAGCACTGCAAGCCTGCGAGATGGTGGTGAGCCTGAGCCCGTTCAAGGCCAATATGGACATTGCCGATGTGCTGCTGCCCATCGCACCGTTCACCGAAACCTCGGGCTCGTTCGTGAACGCCGAAGGTCTGGTGCAAGGCTTCCACGCAGTCGTCAAGCCGCTGGGCGAAACCCGTCCAGGTTGGAAGGTGCTGCGTGTGCTGGGCAATCTGCTCAGCGTGGCCGGCATGGATTTCGAATCGTCGCAAGACGTGCTGGCCGTGGCCACCCGCTCGCAAAGCCAAGTGCCTGCTGAGCAGTTGTCCAACAGCACCAAGAAGAACATGGCGGTGTCCGGCCCTGCTGCGCAGGAACCGGTGGTCGCAAGCATTTACCAGTTGGATGGAATTGTGCGTCGTGCGCCTTCGCTGCAAATGACGGCGGATGCCCGCCAATCCTCGGAGGTGGTGGCACCATGATTGACGCAATTTACAACGGTGGTCTGGGCCTGGTCGCGGCCGGCTGGTGGTCTAGCCTGGTGTGGCCGGTGATCTGGAACCTGATCAAGATCATCTGCATCGTCTTGCCGCTGATGATCGCGGTGGCTTACCTGACGCTGTGGGAGCGCAAGCTGCTCGGCTTCATGCAAGTGCGCTACGGCCCCAACCGCGTGGGTCCCTTCGGTTTGCTGCAGCCCATGGCCGACGGCCTGAAGCTGGCTACCAAGGAAATCATCACGCCCACGGCTGCCAGCTCCGGCTTGTACCGCCTGGGCCCCATCATGGCCATCATGCCCGCGCTTGCGGCCTGGGTGGTGGTGCCATTCGGCCCCGATGCGGCGCTGGCCAACGTCAACGTAGGCTTGCTGCTGGTGATGGCGATCACCTCGATCGAAGTCTATGGCGTGATCATCGCCGGCTGGGCCTCGAACTCGAAGTACGCTTTCCTGGGCGCGCTGCGCGCATCGGCCCAGATGGTGAGCTATGAAATCGCCATGGGCTTCTGCTTCCTGGTGGTGATCATGGTCACCGGTTCGATGAACCTGACCGAAATCGTGCTGGGCCAGGGCAAGGGCATGATGGCATCGGCCGGCGTCGGCATCCTGTCTTGGAACTGGCTGCCGCTGTTCCCCATGTTCATCGTCTACCTGATCTCGGGCGTGGCCGAAGTGAACCGCCACCCGTTTGACGTGGTGGAAGGCGAAGCGGAAATCGTGGCCGGTCACATGGTCGAATACTCGGGCATGGGCTTTGCGGTGTTCTTCCTGGCTGAATACGCCAGCATGTGGCTGGTGTCGATTCTGGCCGTGGTCATGTTCCTGGGCGGCTGGTTGCCTCCGTTCGAGTTCCTGTCGTTCATCCCTGGCTGGATCTGGCTGGGCATCAAGACTTTCGTCGTGGTATCGATGTTCATCTGGATTCGTGCCACCTTCCCACGTTTCCGCTATGACCAGATCATGCGTCTGGGCTGGAAGATTTTCATTCCCGTGACCTTGGTCTACCTGGTCTTCGTGGGCGGCTGGTTGCTGTCGCCCTGGAACATCTGGAAGTAAGCGGAGGACACCTACCATGACTACTGCAGTTTCTCCCCGCTCCTTCTCGGTGAAGGATTTCTTCAAGAGCTTCATGCTCTGGGAATTGATGAAGGGCATGGCCCTGACCGGTCGCTACGCGTTCGCCCGCAAGATCACGGTCCAGTTCCCCGAAGAGAAGACACCGTTGTCGCCACGCTTCCGTGGTCTGCACGCACTGCGCCGCTATGAAAACGGCGAAGAGCGTTGCATTGCCTGCAAGCTGTGCGAAGCGGTCTGCCCGGCAATGGCCATCACCATCGAGTCCGATGTGCGTGATGACGGCTCGCGCCGCACCACCCGCTACGACATCGATCTGACCAAATGCATTTTCTGCGGCTTCTGTGAAGAGAGCTGCCCCGTTGACTCGATCGTGGAAACCCAGATTCTGGAATACCACGGCGAAAAGCGCGGCGACCTGTACTTCACCAAGGAAATGTTGCTGGCCGTGGGTGACCGTTACGAACCTGAAATTGCTGCAGCCAAGGCTGCGGACGCAAAGTACCGTTAAGGCGGCACTTGGAGACTGATTGAAAAGAGCCCCACATGGACGTCACAACTGGTTTTTTCTATCTGTTCTCGGTAGTGCTGCTGTACGCGGCATTCCGGGTCGTTACTGCCCCCAATCCGGTGCACGCTGTGCTGCACCTGATGCTGGCATTTTCACAAGCAGCCGGTATCTGGCTGCTGCTCAAGGCTGAGTTCCTGGCCATCGTCCTGGTGATGGTGTACCTGGGCGCAGTGATGGTGCTGTTCCTGTTCGTGGTGATGATGCTCGACATCCGCCTCGACCAGCTGCGCAAGAGCTTCTGGAAGAACTTCCCGCTGGCCGCGGTCATCTTCGCCATCGTCGCCTTTGAGATGGGCATAGTGCTGATTGGCGGTTTCAGCTCGGTCGATGCACCGAAGGCGATTCCGGCCGTGGTCGACGCTGCAGGCAAGGTTGTGCCTTACAGCAACGTCAAGGCGCTGGGCACGCTGCTCTACACCGAGTACCTCTATCCGGTGCAGATTGCTGCCACCATCTTGCTGGTAGCCATGATTGCCGCCATTGCCCTGACGCTGCGTCACCGCAAGGATTCCAAGGCCATCGATGCATCGCTGCAAGTGCGCGTACGTGCTTCGGACCGCCTGAAAGTTTTGAAGGTTGAGACTGTGAAGCCCGCCGCCCCTGTGGTGCAAGAGGCTCCCGCAGCCGAGGAGAAGAAGGCATGACACTGACACTTGGTCACTTTTTGACGCTGGGCGCCATGCTGTTTGCGCTGTCGGTGGTGGGCATCTTCCTCAATCGCAAGAATCTGATTGTGCTGCTGATGGCCATCGAGCTGATGCTGCTCGCGGTGAACATGAACTTTGTCGCTTTCTCCCACTACCTGGGCGATATGCACGGACAGATCTTCGTGTTCTTTATTTTGACGGTTGCCGCTGCGGAGTCGGCTATTGGCTTGGCTATCTTGGTGCTGTTGTTCCGCAATAAGACCACCATTGATGCGGAAGATCTCAACTCCTTGCGGGGTTGAGGCACCAATACTTGCAAGGTTCAGAAGAATGAGTCAAACCCTTAATGCTTCCACCCTGTTGGCGGTGCCCCTGGCTCCGCTGGTAGGCTCTTTGCTGGCAGGCATATTCGGTACTGCGCTTGGTGGTAACCGTATTGGCCGCGTAGGCAGCCGCACCCTGACGATTGCCGGCGTGCTGATTGCCTTCATCATCTCTGCGATGACTTTCCAGAGCGTGGTGTTCGATGGTGCCACCTTCAACCAGACGCTCTATACCTGGATGACGGTGGGCACGCTGAAGATGGAGATCGGTTTCATGATCGACTCCATCACCGCGATGATGATGTGCGTGGTGACCTTCGTGTCGCTGATGGTGCACATCTACACCATCGGCTACATGGAAGAAGATGACGGCTATGACCGCTTCTTCTCGTACATCTCGCTGTTCACCTTCTCGATGCTGATGCTGGTGATGAGCAACAACCTGCTGCAGCTGTTCTTCGGCTGGGAAGCAGTGGGTCTGGTGTCTTATCTGCTGATCGGTTTCTACTTCAAGAAGGAAAGCGCGATCTTCGCCAACATGAAGGCCTTTGTGGTCAACCGTGTCGGTGACTTCGGCTTCATCCTGGGTATCGGCCTGATCGCTGCCTACACCGGCACGCTCAACTACACCGAAATCTTTGCCAAAACGCAAGAGCTGTCGGGCCTGAGCCTGCCAGGTACCACCTGGTCGCTGGTCACCGTGATCTGCATCTGCCTGTTCATCGGTGCCATGGGTAAATCGGCCCAGTTCCCGCTGCACGCCTGGCTGCCCGATTCGATGGAAGGCCCCACGCCTATCTCGGCACTGATCCACGCGGCCACCATGGTGACCGCCGGTATCTTTATGGTCTCGCGCATGTCGCCGCTGTATGAGCTGTCGGACACGGCCCTCAACTTCATCCTGGTGATCGGTGCCATCACGGCGCTGTTCATGGGTATCCTGGGCATCATCCAGAACGACATCAAGCGCGTGATTGCTTATTCCACGCTGTCGCAGCTGGGTTACATGACCATCGCCCTGGGCGTCTCCGCCTACTCGGTGTCGGTGTTCCACCTGATGACGCACGCCTTCTTCAAGGCACTGCTGTTCTTGGGCGCTGGCTCGGTCATCATGGGCATGCACCACAACCAGGATATCCGCTGGATGGGCGGCGTACGCAAGTACATGCCCATCACCTGGATCACCTTCCTGCTGGGCAACCTGGCGCTGATCGGTACGCCGTTCTTCTCGGGCTTCTACTCGAAGGACGCCATCATCGAGGCCGTGCACGCTTCTAACCTGCCTGCAGCCGGTTTTGCCACCTTTGCGGTGCTGGCTGGCGTGTTCATCACTGCGTTCTACTCGTTCCGTCTGTACTTCCTGGTCTTCCACGGCAAGGAACGCTACGACCAGAACCCGGATGCGCACCACGATGACCACCATGCCCATGACGACCACCACGGCCATGGCCACGATGCCAAGCCGCACGAGTCGCCTCTGGTCGTGACCGGCCCGCTGATGCTGCTGGCCATTCCTTCGGTGATCATCGGCTACATCGCGCTGATGCCCATGCTGTTCGGTGACTTCTTCAAGGGCGTGATCCACGTCGATGGCACCAAGCACGGCGCAATGGCCGAGCTGGCCGAAAAGATCCACGGCCCGGTGGCCATGGCTCTGCACGGCTTCACGGCTGCGCCTTTCTGGCTGGCTCTGGCTGGTGTGGTGGTGTCGTATGTGTTCTACATGCTCGCGCCGCAAATCCCCGCCAAGATCAAGTCGGTGTCGCAGAAGATCGGTCTGTACCAGGTGCTGGAAGGCAAGTACGGTGTGGACTGGGTCTACGAAAACATCTTCGCTCGCGGCTCGCGCGTGCTGGGTACCGTGTTTTGGAAGGCGGGCGACCAAGGCCTGATCGACGGCCTGATCGTCAACGGCTCCTGGAAGGTGGTCGGTCGCATCGCTGCGCTGGTGCGTTGGCTGCAAACCGGTTATGTGTATCACTATGCACTGGTCATGATTCTGGGCATCTTCCTGGCCATGACGTACTTTGTGCTGCTCAACAAGTAAGGAAGAAGAAAAATGGGATTGTTGAGTCTTGCAATTTGGACCCCCATCGTCTTCGGTGTGGTGGTGCTGGCTTTCGGCAAGCCGGAGCAGGCCAAGCTGGTGCGTTGGATCGCGCTGATTGGCGCCGTGATCGGTTTGCTGGTAACGCTGCCTTTGTACACGGGCTTCCAGCTCGGTACCTCGGCCATGCAGTTCGTCGAAAAGGCGTCCTGGATTCCCCGTTTTGGCATCAACTACTACCTCGGTGTTGATGGCATCTCGTTCTGGTTCGTGCCACTGACGGCCTTCATCACGGTGATCGTGGTGCTGGCCTCGTGGGAGTCGATCACCGAGCGCGTCAACCAGTACATGGGCGCTTTCCTGATCCTCTCCGGTCTGATGATCGGCGTGTTCTCGGCCCTGGACGGCCTGCTGTTCTACGTGTTCTTCGAAGCCACGCTGATCCCGATGTACCTGATCATCGGTATCTGGGGCGGCCCGAACCGTATCTACGCGGCCTTCAAGTTCTTCCTGTACACGCTGATGGGCTCGCTGCTGACGCTGATCGCCATCCTGTACCTGTTCAGCAAGGCGGGCAGCTTCGACATCCTGGCCTGGCACCAGCTGCGCCTGTCGATGACCGAGCAGACGCTGATCTTCTTTGCCTTCTTCGCCGCTTTTGCTGTGAAGGTGCCGATGTTCCCGTTCCACACCTGGTTGCCCGACGTGCACGTGGAAGCACCTACCGGTGGTTCCGCCGTGCTGGCCGCCATCATGCTGAAGCTCGGTGCCTACGGTTTCCTGCGTTTCTCGATGCCTATCGCACCTGATGCCGCTCACAAGTGGGCCTGGCTGATCATCGCGCTGTCGCTGGTGGCCGTGATTTATGTGGGTCTGGTGGCCATTGTGCAAAAGGACATGAAGAAGCTGGTGGCGTACTCGTCGGTGGCGCACATGGGCTTTGTGACGCTGGGCTTCTTCATCTTCAACGACATCGGTGTGATGGGCGGCCTGGTGCAGATGATTGCCCACGGCTTCGTCTCGGGCGCCATGTTCCTGTGTATCGGTGTGCTGTACGACCGTGTGCACTCGCGTGAAATCGCTGCCTACGGTGGCGTGGTCAACACCATGCCCAAGTTCGCCGCCTTCGCGCTGCTGTTTGCCATGGCCAACTGCGGCTTGCCAGGCACCGCCGGTTTCATCGGCGAGTGGATGGTGATCTTGGGTGCCACCAAGTTCAACTTCTGGATTGGCGTGCTGGCCGCAACGGCGCTGATCCTGGGTGCCGCTTACACCCTGTGGATGTACAAGCGGGTGTACTTTGGCCCCGTGACCAATGACCATGTGCGTGAGCTCAAGGACATCGGTTGCCGCGAATTCCTTATCTTGGCCGTGTTGGCAGCAGCAGTGCTGTACATGGGTATCTATCCTGCGCCGTTCACGGATGTGATGGGTGCGTCGGTTGCTGACCTGCTCAAGCATGTCGCCACGTCCAAGCTGTGATGCCCGGACAGAATTGAGAGACTTGAGATGATTGATAACATCAGCTGGCTGGCTATCTATCCTGAAATCGTGCTGTTGGTGATGGGCTGCGTCATCACCTTGGTGGACCTGGGCGTCAAGAGCGCAGGCCGCACCGTCACCTATGTGCTGTCGCTGCTCACCCTGGTGGTGGTGGCGCTGTTCACCGGCATGTATGCCAGCAATGGCAACACCTTCTACGCCTTTGGCAACATGGTGGTCTCTGACTCCATGGGCAACTGGCTCAAGTGCTTTGGCGCCATCGCCATGGCTGTGACCCTGGTCTACGGCCGCGGCTATGCCCGTGACCGCGGCATGCTGCGTGGCGGCGAGTACTTCTCGCTGTCGCTGCTGGCTCTGCTTGGCATGTTCGTGATGATCGCCGGCAACAACTTCCTGATCATCTATCTGGGTCTGGAACTGCTGACGCTGTCGAGCTACGCCCTGGTGGCCCTGCGCCGCGACAACACTGCAGCAGTGGAAGCTGGCATGAAGTACTTCGTGCTGGGTGCCATGGCTTCGGGTTTCCTGCTGTACGGCCTGTCGATGATCTACGGCGCCACCGGTTCGCTGGATATTGGTGAAGTCTTCAAGGCTGTCAATTCCGGCCTGCTGCGTCACCAAGTGCTGGTGTTCGGCCTGGTGTTCGTGGTGGCTGGTCTGGCCTTCAAGCTGGGTGTGGTGCCTTTCCACATGTGGGTGCCCGACGTCTACCAAGGCGCTCCTACGGCTATCACCGCCATCGTCGGTGGCGCACCCAAGCTGGCTGCATTCGCCATCGTGATCCGCCTGCTGGTCGACGGCCTGCTGCCGCTGGCCATCGATTGGCAACAGATGCTGGCGGTGCTGGCCATCATGTCGCTGCTGATTGGTAACCTGGCTGCTATCGCGCAAACCAACGTCAAGCGCATGTTGGCATACTCGACCATCTCGCAAATGGGCTTTGTGCTGCTGGGCCTGATGTCGGGTGTGGTGAATGGCAACATGGAAGCGGCCACGGCTGGCAACGCCTACAGCGCCGCCATGTTCTATGTGGTCAGCTATGTGCTCACCGCCCTGGCTACTTTCGGTGTGGTGCTGCTGCTGGCTCGCGAAGGCTTCGAGAGCGAAGAGATCGCCGACTTTGCCGGCCTGAACCAACGCAGCCCGCTGTACGCTGGCGTGATGGCGGTCTGCCTGTTCTCCATGGCTGGTATTCCTCCGCTGGTCGGCTTCTACGCCAAGTTTGCCGTGCTGCAAGCTGTGGTGGCCGCTGGTAGCGCGCTGTACATTGCTCTGGCCGTGTTTGCCGTGATCATGTCGCTGATCGGCGCCTTCTACTACCTGCGTCTGGTCAAGGTCATGTACTTCGACAAGCCCATCACCGCTACCAAGGTGTCGGCTCCGTTCGACGTGCGCGTGGTGCTGGTCATCAACGGTGCCCTGGTGCTGTTGCTGGGCCTGTTCCCCGCTGGCCTGATGAAGCTGTGCACGGACGCCATCCTGCGCGCACTGGCCAGCTGATTCGGGCAGAACCTGCCCGTTTGTTGAGAGAGTAAGAAGCCCGCATGTCAATCACTGCATCCATCTGGTTGGTGATCGTGGCGGGCTTTGTTGCGGCCAATTTGCCGTTTTTCAACCAGCGCGTGCTGGCTCTGGGGCCGCGCTTGGCCCAAGGCCCCAAGCCCTTGTGGGTGCGTTTGCTGGAGTTGGTGCTGCTGTACCTGGTGGTCGGCGTGCTGGCCAGCCTGCTCGAAGGCCGCGCCGGCCAACGCAGCGCCCAGGGTTGGGAGTTTTACGCCATTACCGGCACTTTGTTCCTGACCTTTGCTTTTCCCGGCTTTGTCTACCAGTACCTGGTGCGCCGCTCCAAAAGCCTGGGTTGAGCCATGAAGGTGTTCAATCTGCGCTGTCCGGCCGACCATGTGTTTGAAGGCTGGTTCGCCTCTGAGGCGGAGTTTCAACAGCAACAGCAGCAAGGCTGGCTCACTTGCCCGCTGTGCGGCTCGACCGATGTGGTCAAAGGCCTGAGCGCGCCGCGTCTGGCCCGCAAATCCAATACTTCCCCAGCACCCCAGCCGGCCGCCACAACGGCTGGCGCAGCATCCGGCAGCAGCCCGGCGTCCAGCGCCGAAGCCGTGCCTGCCGCTGAGTTGCAGCAACTGCAGCAGGCCTGGTTGCAGATTTCTCGCCACATCGTGGCGAATACCGAAGACGTGGGCACCACCTTTGCCCAGGTGGCACGCCAAATGCACGAGGGCGAGGTAGAAGAGCGCCCCATCCGTGGCACGGCCACCCCGCAAGAGCGCCAGGAATTGGCAGAGGACGGTATTGAGGTGATGGCCTTGCCATTGCCCGACGCCGCCAAGCACAGCTTGCAGTAAAGCTGGCGAGCAGGGGGTGGGCAGGCTGCTCTGCTTCTTTGCTTGTGTGGCCCTTGCCGCCACACGCTTCTGCACCCCACACGTAATACAAGCCACAAGGCTGCTTCAAAAGGGCGGCGCACTGCCGTTTTGCGCTTGTTTGCGGATGATGGCTATTGTGGCCAGAATGCTGACAGATTCTGGTGATGGCAAACGGATCAAATGTCACCCAGATGACTATAAAAATGCTAGCAGCTAGCGCCCACGGGTAAACGCCTACGCATGCGCACTTACAGGCTTTCCCCAGTACTATCGCGTTGCATTATTCCCTAGCATAGGCGTCATCGAAGCGGCGTGCCCTTTGCATAAGGATGCGCCGATCTTTTTTCAAGCGAAGTGGTGCAGTGCCAATGAGTGATGTCATTCTTCAAACCCGAGAGCTCACCAAGGAGTTCCGTGGATTCACAGCGGTCAGCAATGTCAATCTGTCCGTGCAGCGCGGGTCGATCCATGCCTTGATCGGCCCCAACGGTGCCGGCAAGACGACCTGCTTCAACCTGTTGACCAAGTTCTTGACGCCAACCAAGGGCGTGATCCATTTCAACGGCATCGATATCACTAAGGAAGAGCCGGCCCAGATCGCCCGCCGTGGTGTGATCCGCTCGTTCCAGATATCGGCGGTGTTCCCTCACCTGACGCTGATGGAAAACGTGCGCATTGCGTTGCAGCGCCAGCTCGGTACCTCGTTCCACTTTTGGAGCAGCGAGAGGACGCTCAACCAGCTCAACGGCCGCGCCGTGGAGTTGCTGGAAGAAGTGGGCCTGGCCCACCTGGCGCACGAGGTGACGCTGAACCTGCCTTATGGCCAAAAGCGGGCGCTCGAGATTGCCACTACTTTGGCCATGGAGCCGGAGCTGATGCTGCTCGACGAGCCCACCCAGGGCATGGGCCACGAAGACGTGGACCGCGTCACCCAGCTGATCAAGAAGGTCTCGGTCGGTCGCACCATCTTGATGGTGGAGCACAACATGAAGGTGATCTCCACCATCGCCGACCGCATTACCGTGCTGCAGCGCGGCGCCATTCTGGCGGAGGGCGATTACCAGACGGTGTCGCAGAACCCGCAGGTGATGGAAGCATACATGGGTACCACCGACGGCCAGCTGCAGGGAGCGCACTGAGATGAATGACAAGAATTTGACGCCAGCGCTGGAGATCACCGATCTGCAGGCCTGGTACGGGGAATCGCATGTGCTGCATGGCGTGAACATGCGCGTGATGCCGGGCGAAGTGGTCACGCTGCTGGGCCGTAACGGCGCTGGCCGTACGTCCACCATGCGGGCCGTGATGGGCCTGACCGGCTCGCGCAAGGGCTCGATCAAGGTTGATGGCGTGGAAACCATCAACATGCCCACGCACAAGATTGCGCACCTGGGCATTGGTTACTGCCCGGAAGAGCGGGGCATTTTCGCGAGCCTGTCCTGCGAAGAAAACCTGATGCTGCCACCCGACCTGAAAACCGGCTCGGCCGGCATGTCGGTGGCCGAGATTTACGAGATGTTCCCCAACCTGGCCGAGCGCAAGCAGAGCCAGGGCACGCGCCTGTCCGGCGGTGAGCAGCAGATGCTGGCAGTGGCTCGCATTCTGCGTACCGGCGCCAAGCTGCTGCTGCTCGATGAGATTTCCGAAGGTCTGGCGCCCGTCATCGTGCAGGCGCTGGCCCGCATGATCGTGAGCCTGCGGGCCAAGGGCTACACCATCGTCATGGTGGAGCAGAACTTCCGTTTTGCCGCGCCGCTGGCCGACCGTTTGTATGTGATGGAACACGGCCAGATCGTCGAGCAGTTTGGTGCCGACGAGCTGGAAGCCAAGATGCCTTTGCTCAACACCTTGTTGGGCGTTTGATTGTTTTTTGCAACGGGCTGGCCAGCAGAGGACGATGTCCCGGCCAGCCGTTCGTACCCGGGTTTTTACAGGAGACAGAGATGAAAGCAAAGTTCAAAGCCATTGCGCAAGTGACTTTTATGATGGCCTTGACTGCTGCTGCCGCGCAAGCGCAGGAAAAAGTCAAAATCGGTTTCATCACCGATATGTCGAGCTTGTACGCTGACGTAGAAGGCAAGAACGGCGCCGTCGCCATCCAGATGGCGATCGACGATTTCGGTGGCAAGGTGCTGGGCCAGCCCATCGAGCTGGTGTCCGCCGACCACCAGAACAAGGCCGACATCGCCGCTTCCAAGGCACGCGAGTGGATCGATACCGCCGGTGTGACCATGCTGTTTGGCGGCACCAACTCGGGCACAGCCCTGGCATCGGCCAAGGTAGCGCAAGAGAAAAAACGCGTTTACTTCAACAGCGGTGCGGGTGCCTCGGCGCTGACCAACGACCAATGCAGCCCCTATACCGTGCACTACGCCTACGACACCGTGGCTCTGGCCAAGGGCACGGGCGGCGCGGTGGTAGACCGTGGTGGCAAGAGCTGGTTCTTTCTGACGGCGGATTACGCCTTCGGCCATTCGCTGGAGAACGACACCACGGCCGTCATCAAATCCAAGGGCGGCCAGGTGCTGGGCTCGGTCAAGCACCCGCTGAACGCATCGGACTTCTCGTCCTTCCTGCTGCAGGCACAAAACTCCAAGGCACAGATTCTGGGCCTGGCCAATGCTGGTGGTGACACCATCAACGCCATCAAGGCGGCACGCGAGTTCGGTATCAACAAGAGCATGAAGACCGCCGGTCTGCTGGTGTTCCTGTCCGACATCCACTCCATGGGCTTGAAGAACACCGAAGGCCTGCTGCACACCACCAGCTGGTACTGGGACATGAACGACGAAAGCCGCAAGTTCGCCGAGAAGTTCTTCGCCAAGACCAAGCGCATGCCGACCGACATCCACGCCGCTGACTACTCGGCCACCATGAACTACCTGAAGGCCGTGGCCGCTGTCAAAACCACCGACGCGGACAAGGTGATGGCGCACCTCAAGAGCACGCCTATCAACGATTTCTACGGCAAGGGCATGATCCGTCCCGATGGCCGCTTTGCCCACGACATGTACCTGGTCGAAGCCAAGTCGCCGGCCGAGTCGAAAAAGCCCTGGGACTACCTGAAGGTGCTGGCCACGCTGCCCGCCGACCAGGTCTGGACCACCAAGGCCGAATCCAAGTGCGCACTCTGGAAGTAAGCGGACCCTAGGCGCGTGTTCATCCACTGATTCGTGAGCCCCTCATGGAAATTTTCGGTATTTCAGTCCCGGCCCTGATGAGCCAGCTGCTGCTGGGCCTCGTCAACGGCTCGTTCTATGCCATCCTCAGTCTGGGGTTGGCAGTCATCTTCGGCCTGCTCAACGTGATCAACTTCGCGCATGGAGCTTTGTTCATGCTGGGGGCCATGTTCACCTGGATGGCCGCGTCCTACTTCAAGATCAACTATTGGGTGATGTTGCTGCTGGCGCCGCTGCTGGTGGGCGTGGTGGGCGTCCTCATCGAGCGGTTCCTGCTGCGCCACATCTACAAGCTCGATCACCTCTACGGCCTGCTGCTCACGCTGGGTCTGTCGCTGCTGATCGAAGGTGTGTTCCGCTCCATCTACGGCGTCTCGGGCCTGGGTTACGACACGCCCGAGCTGCTCGAAGGGGCCACCAACGTCGGTGTGATGATGCTGCCCAACTACCGCATGTGGGTGGTGGTGGCTTCACTGGTGGTGTGTATCGCCACCTGGTTCGTGATCGAGAAAACCCGCCTCGGCGCCTATCTGCGTGCAGGTACCGAGAACCCGCGCCTGGTGGAAGCCTTTGGCGTGAACGTGCCCTTGATGATCACGCTCACCTATGCCTTTGGTGTGGGCTTGGCCGCCTTTGCCGGCGTGCTGGCTGCGCCGGTCTACCAGGTCACGCCGCTGATGGGGCAGAACCTGATCATCACCGTGTTTGCGGTGGTGGTGATCGGCGGCATGGGCTCGATCATGGGCGCCATCGTCACCGGCCTGGGTCTGGGCGTGATCGAAGGTTTGACCAAGGTTTTCTACCCGGAAGCCTCGTCAACCGTCGTGTTCGTGATCATGGTGATCGTGTTGCTGGTGCGTCCAGCGGGCCTGTTTGGCAAAGCGAAGTGAGGGCTAGGGGATGAATTCCAAGAAGTTTGCCAAACTCGGATACGGATTGCTGCTGCTCGGCATGATCGCCGCGCCGCTGCTGGGCGCCTACCCGGTGTTTGTGATGAAGCTGATGTGCTTCGCGCTGTTTGCGTGTGCCTTCAACCTGCTGCTGGGCTATACCGGCCTGCTGTCCTTCGGCCACGCGGCCTTCTTTGGTGGTGCGGCCTATATCACCGGCCACACCATCAAGGCCTGGGGCCTGACGCCAGAGCTGGGCATCTTGTTCGGCGTGGCCTTTGGCGCCGTGCTGGGCCTGGTGTTTGGCTGGCTGGCCATTCGCCGCCAGGGTATCTATTTCTCGATGATCACGCTGGCGCTGGCGCAGATGCTGTTCTTCGCCTGCCTGCAAATGCCTTTCACCGGTGGTGAAGACGGCCTGCAAGCGGTGCCGCGCGGCAAGCTGTTCGGCGTGCTCAGCCTCGAAAGCGATATCACCATGTACTACGTGGCCCTGGTCATCGTCGTGCTGGCTTTCCTGCTGATCATGCGCACCGTGCACTCGCCCTTCGGCCAGGTACTCAAGGCCTTGAAAGAGAACGAGCCCCGCGCCATTTCGCTGGGTTACGACGTGAACCGCTTCAAGCTGCTGGCCTTCGTCATCTCGGCGGCGCTGGCAGGCCTGGCCGGCTCGCTCAAGACCGTGGTGCTGGGCTTTGCCACGCTCACCGATGTGCACTGGACGGCGTCGGGCCAGGTCATTCTGATGACGCTGGTGGGCGGCCTGGGCCTGCTCTCCGGCCCGATTGTCGGCTCGGCCGTCATCGTGGCACTGGAGAACAAGATCGGCGACATTGGCTCCGCGCTCTCTCGTTGGACGGGCGTTGAATGGTTCAACACCCTGGGCGAATCGGTGACCATCGTGACCGGCCTGATCTTTGTGATCTGCGTGCTGCTGTTCCGCCGCGGCATCATGGGTGAGCTGATCGCTTTCATCGACCGCAAGAAGAAATAAGCGCCACTCAGCGCCACAGACAACAAGGCCCGCAGATTGCGGGCCTTGTGCTTTGTGGGCTGCGCAAAAGCATGAGCGGCTTTGCGTCGGAGTTGGTGTCTATTCGCTTTTTGGGGCGTTCTCGCTGAGCGATGGCACTTGTATGAAAAAGGCCCGCAGATGCGGGCCTTGGCTGTGAGGGTAGAGCGCTTATTTCCAGAGCTTGCAGGTGGTTTCGGCCTTGGTCGTCCAGACCTCGTCCGGGTTCAATGTTTTGAGCACCTTGAAGTAATCCCAGGCACCCTTGGACTCGCCAGGCGCCTTCACCTGCATCAGGTACATGTCGTGCGCATAGCGGCCATCGGGGCGGATCGAGCCCTTGGCGTAGAAGTCAGACAGCGGCTCGGCCTTGAGCGCCGCCATCACCTTGTCGGAGTCGGTCGATTTGATCTTCTCGACGGTCTTCAGATACGTCATCATCGCCGAGTAATCGGCCGCCTGCAGCGAGGTCGGCATCTTCTTGAACTTCTCCATGAAGCGGTTCGAGAACTTGCGGCTTTCCGGGTTCAGATCCCAGTGCCAGCTGTCAGTGAACATCAGGCCCTCGGTCTGCTTGAGGCCCAGGCTGTGGATGTCTGAGCTGAACAGCAGCATGCCGGCCAGCTTCATGGTCTTGGTCACGCCAAATTCGCGCGCGGCCTTGATGGTGTTGATGGTGTCGCCGCCCGCATTGGCCATGGCCAGAATCTGTGCCTTGGAGTTTTGCGCCTGCAGCAGGAAAGACGAAAAGTCCGAGGCATTGATCGGGTGCCGCACCGAGCCCACCACGCGCCCGCCCGCCGCCTTCACTACCTTGGTGGTGTCCGCTTCCAGCGCGTGGCCAAAGGCGTAATCGGCCGTCAGAAAGAACCAGTCCTTGTCGCCCAGGCCCACCACCGCGCCGCCTGTGCCCTTGGCCAGCGCCACAGTGTCGTAGGCGTAGTGCACGGTGTAGGGGCTGCACTGGTCGTTGGTCAGCGCCGAAGTGCCCGAGCCGTTGACGATGATGAGGCGCTTTTTCTCCTCGGCCACCTTGGCCATCGCCAGGCCCGTGCTGGAGGTGGTGCCGCCCACCAGCATTTGCATGTCGCGCTGGTCAAACCATTCGCGCGCCTTGGAAGCGGCCACATCCGCCTTGTTCTGGTGGTCGGCCGTCATCAGCTCAATCGGCCGGCCCAGCACCTTGCCGCCAAAATCGTCGATAGCCATCTGCAGCGCCAGTGCGCCGCCCTTGCCATCCACGTCGGCGTAAACGCTCGACATATCGGTGATAAAGCCGATGCGGACCGCATCTTGCGCCTGGGCCGAGCCGCCCAGCAATGCCAGAGCGCAGGCCAGCGATGCGGCCGCTACCGTAGGCCGAGGCACGGCAAAGCGAGGTGTTGAGGTGAGTGTGCGCATGTTGTCTCCGTTTTTCATTCCATCTGAAGATGACAGCGAACCATGCAGGCGCGCCGTCGGGCCCCCGATATTTGCAGGCGCGGCCGTCAATTTCACTTGGGGGAATCACCAGCCGTGGCAGCTACCAACCCTGTCGAAAACACGGCTTGACAGCGCAGCGAGAAAGGGGGATTGGCCAAGCCGCTCCAGTACGGCTATACTGCCGCCAGCTCCGGGGTGTGCGAAAGCGCTGAGATGCGGGCTGCGGTTGACCAACTGCTGCCTGCGAACCCGACGAACTTGATCCGGTTCATACCGGCGGAAGAAGAGCGGGACCCTGACGCAGGGCTGGTAAAAGGCAGGTGCAGTGGCTTAAAGCAAGCCCGCCATCCGCCCACACCAGCACAGCACACCCCAGGCGCCTCGCGCACTGGGGTTTTGTCTTTTTTGGGCAGGGCCAACACCAGGGCGCAGCGGCCAGGGCCGGAATCGGCAGATTCTGGCGGGAGCGGCCCACACTGGCCTACCAGTGGCAGGCAGCAACCGGTAGCAGCGGCGTAAGCTGGCCATCAGCCACAGCACCGCAGTCAGCAGCAGGGCCGGCACTCCACGGAGCGTTTGATGCAACCAACCGCTTATGGAGACCGCGATGAACGCCCCTGAATCCCTCTTTACGCCCGCTGCAGCGCATGCCCCGGATGCTGCCCGTTTTGCCGAGCTGCTGGCCCAGTCGCGCCAGCCTTTTCCGGCGTCGAGCAAAAGCTATCTGCACGGCGCTATCCACCCCGAACTGCGTGTGCCGGTGCGCGATATTGCGCTGACCAATGGCGAGCAGGTCAGCGTGTACGACACCTCGGGGCCTTACACCGACCCGGCGGTCGCCATCGACGTTCGCCAAGGCCTGCCCAGCGTGCGCGCTGCCTGGATTGAGGCGCGCGGTGACAGCGAGTTTTACGTGGGCCGCCAGCGTGTGGCGCTGGACGACGGCGGCAAGCGCGGCGAAGAAGACGCCCGCGTGGCACAACTGCGCGCCGAGGCTGCAGCCCTGCAGCGCCAGCCGCGCCGCGCCAAAGCCGGCCAGAACGTGACCCAAATGCATTACGCCAAGCGCGGCATCATCACGCCCGAGATGGAGTACGTGGCGCTGCGCGAAAACGGCCGCCGCGAATGGATGGCGCAGTACCAGCAAGACGCAGCGCGTGAGGCGCGCCTGGCTGGCAACAGCCTGGGCGCTGCCATCCCCAAAATCATCACGCCCGAGTTTGTGCGCGGCGAAGTGGCCCGTGGCCGAGCCATCATCCCCGCCAACATCAACCACCCCGAGATCGAGCCGATGGCGATTGGCCGCAATTTCAAGGTCAAGATCAACGCCAACATCGGCAACTCGGCCGTCACCTCCAGCATCGAAGAAGAGGTGGAAAAACTGGTCTGGGCCATCCGCTGGGGTGCAGACAATGTGATGGATCTCTCGACCGGCAAGAACATCCACACCACGCGCGACTGGATCGTGCGCAACTCGCCGGTGCCGATTGGCACCGTGCCCATCTACCAGGCGCTGGAGAAAGTGGGCGGCATTGCGGAAGACCTGACCTGGGAAATCTTCCGCGACACACTCATCGAGCAAGCCGAGCAGGGCGTGGATTACTTCACCATTCACGCCGGCGTGCGCTTGGCCTACATTCACCTCACCGCGCAACGCCGCACTGGCATTGTCTCGCGCGGCGGCTCCATCATGGCCAAGTGGTGCATGGCGCACCACCGCGAAAGCTTTTTGTACGAGCATTTCGAAGACATCTGCGACATCATGAAAGCTTACGACGTGAGCTTCTCGCTGGGCGATGGCCTGCGCCCCGGTTGTGCATCGGATGCCAATGATGAAGCCCAGTTTGCCGAGCTCAAGACCCTGGGCGAGCTGACACAAATCGCCTGGAAGCACGATGTGCAAACCATGATCGAAGGCCCTGGCCACGTGCCCATGCACATGATCCAGGCGAACATGACGGAGCAGCTCAAGCACTGCCACGAAGCGCCGTTCTACACCCTGGGCCCGCTGACCATAGACATCGCGCCCGGCTACGACCATATCGCCTCGGCCATTGGTGCCGCCATGATTGGCTGGTTCGGCACCGCCATGCTTTGCTATGTGACGCCCAAGGAGCACCTGGGCCTGCCAGACCGTGACGATGTGAAGCAAGGCATCATCGCGTACAAGATTGCAGCGCATGCGGCCGATGTGGCCAAGGGCCACCCCGGCGCGCGCTCGCGTGACGATGCGCTCAGCCAGGCGCGTTTTGATTTCCGTTGGCAAGACCAGTTCAACCTGGGCCTCGATCCGGACACGGCCCGCGCTTTCCACGACGAAACCCTGCCCAAGGACAGCGCCAAGGTGGCGCACTTTTGCAGCATGTGCGGCCCCAAGTTCTGCTCGATGAAGATCACGCAAGAGGTGCGCGACTTTGCGCAACAACAAGGCGTGGCGGCAGAGCAGGGCATTGCCGTGGGCATGCAAGCCAAGGCGGCTGAGTTCAACCAGGCCGGCGGGGATTTCTACATACCGATCGCGCCGATTGCCAGCGACACCACGGCGCGCTGAATCGGGTTGAAGTAGCCCACAATACTGCTGGCGCTGGGTGACAAAGCGCCAGCAGTCATCAAGCGCGGTCAGGCGTTATTTGCCGTGTGGCGTAGTGAACCAAATGGCCGCGATGCAAATGGCCACGAACACCAGCGCAACCAACCAGCGCGTGCCATTGCCTGGTGTGTCGTTGAACTCAAAGTGCAGAATGGCGCTGATGGTGTCGCCTGCAAAATCGGCCGCCATTTGCTGAAATATGAAGCCCAGCACACCAAAGAGACCAATGCTGCTGAGCAGCCAGTGGCGCAGCACTGGGTCCATGCTCGGGCCATCGTAGTTCAGCGAATGGGCCATGCCGTACAACCACCAGCCAGCCGTGCCAATGGCTGCGCCAAAGAGAGCGCTGATGAAAGCGTAGACGAGTCGATCCCACAACTGCATTCAATCCTCCATTTCGCGCAAAGCCTGCTGGTACACGGCCAGATCGGTGGCTGAGAAACAGCAGAAAATCACTTGCTTTATGCCGGGAGCGTCGGGCTGGCAGGTGTGCACGCTTGCCACCGCAATACGCGCGGCCAGCGCAATCGGGTAGCCGTAAATGCCGGTGCTGATGCTGGGAAAAGCGATGGATTGCACACCTGCGCTTTCGGCCAGCGCCAGGCTGTGCCGGTAACAAGAAGCGAGCAGTTGGGCCTCGTCGTTCTCACCGCCACGCCATACCGGGCCCACTGTGTGGATGATGTGCTTGGCTGGCAAACGGTAGCCGTGCGTCAGCTTGGCATCGCCGGTTTTGCAGCCGCCTAGCAGGCGACATTCGTGCACCAGATACGGCCCCGCAGCGCGGTGGATGGCACCATCGACACCGCCGCCGCCCAGCAGCGATGAGTTGGCTGCATTGACGATGGCGTCGACGCGCAGGGTGGTGATATCGGCTTGGATGGCAGTCAGTTGCATAGCTTGCCATCGTAGGGCCTGGGAGGGCTTGCGCGCAACTGGCCGGCCTTGCCGCCCACGCGTCAGCCCCGCATGTTGCGCTGCACTACACTAGCGGCCGCTTGTCTTTATTGGAGGAACTGAAGGCCATGAACGTCACCCAAGCCATGTTGGAGCGCCGCTCGGTGCGCGCTTATCTGCCCCAGGCGCCAACGCCCGAGGCTGTGCACCAGCTCATCAGCGATGCGGCCCAGGCAGCCTCTGGCGGCAATCTGCAGCCCTGGCGCGTAGTGGCCTTGGCCGGCCCGGCCTTGAAGCAACTGGTGGATGCCATTGCCGCAGCCCAACCCGACGAAGAGCTGGCCAGCAACCTCTCGTACCCGCCCAATCTGTGGGAGCCGTACCGCAGCCGCCGCTTCAAGAACGGCGAAGACCTGTACAAGACCATCAATATCCCGCGCGAAAACAAGACGGCTCGCCTGGAGCAACTGGCCAAAAACGGGCAGTTCTTTGGCGCGCCCGTCGGCATCTTGGTGTTTGCCGACGAGCGCATGGGCTACGCGCAGTGGGTGGACCTGGGCATTTACCTGCAATCGCTGATGCTGCTGGCCACTGAGCGCGGCATGGCCACCTGCGCCCAAGGTTTCTGGCGCCGCTATGGCAACACGGTCGAGAAGGTGTTGCAAGCGCCCGAGCCTTACCAAGTGGCGTTTGGCGTGTCGCTGGGTTATGAAGACAAAAATGCACCCATCAACAGCCTGCGCGCTGACCGCGCACCGTTTGCCGAATGGGCGCAAATGCGTGGGTTTGATTAAAGTCTGAGCGCTGCCTGAGCCAACTGCACTGCGCGGCTGGTTCACTCAACACAAAGCCGCAAGGTCTGCACCTTGCGGCTTTGTTCATTGGAGCCCTGGCGCGGTTCGACGCTGGGCGCCGGCGCTTATTTCCAGAGCGGGCAGTTGGCTTCGTCCTTGCTGGCAAACAAGGTGTCGCCGGGCAGGGCTTTGATCAGTTTGAAGGCATCGTGCTTGGCCTTGGATTCTTCCGGCGTCTTTACCTGCAGCAGATACATGTCGTGCACGTAGCGGCCGTTCGGCTGGATTTTGCCCTTGCCGAACATGTCGTTCAGCTCCATCGATTTGAGCGTAGCCATCACCTTGTCGGCGTCCAGCGTCTGGGCTTTTTCTACCGCCTTGAAGTAGCTCATGGCCGACGAGTAATCCGACGCGTGCAGCGAGGTCGGCATCTTGCCCGTTTTGGCGTAGTAGCGGTCGGTCCACTTGCGGGCTTCGGGCGTGCGGTCCCAGAACCAGCTGTCGGTGAACATCAGGCCACCGGCCAGCTTCAGGCCCAGGCTTTCCACCTCGTTGGCAAACACCATCAGTGCCACTGGCCGCATTTTGGGTGTCACGCCAAATTCACGCGCCGCTTTGAGCGAATTTTGAAAATCGCCGCCGGCATTGGCCAGGCCCAGAATTTCGGCTTTGCTGGCTTGCACCTGCATCAGGTACGAGGAGAAATCGTTGGCGTGGAAGGGTGCGCGTACCGACTTGAGCACCTGGCCACCGTTGGCGGTGATGACCTTGGTGATGTCGTTCTCCAGCGTGTGGCCAAAGGTGTAGTCGGCCACCAGCAAAGCCCAGCTTTTGCCGCCTTGCTCGGCCACGGCCTTGCCGGTGCCGCGGGCGATAGCCGTGGTGTCCGAGTTGTAGTGCACCCAGTAGGGCGAGCAGCTGGCGCCGGTGATGCCCGACGAGTAGGCGCCATTGATCAGCAGCACGCGCTTTTTCTCGTTGGCCACTTGGCCCATGGCCAAGGCAGTGGCGGTGTTGGTGCCGGCAATCAGCAGTTGCACGCCTTGGGTATCGACCCATTCGCGCGATTTGGTCGAGGCGATGTCGGCCTTGTTCTGGTGGTCGGCCGAGAGCAGCTCAATGGGCTTGCCCAGCAGCTTGCCGCCAAAATCGTCGATCGCCATCTGGATGGCGGTCACGCCGCCCTTGCCATCGCCGTCGGCGTACTGGCTTGACATGTCGGTCAAAAAGCCCAGCTTGACTTTGTCCTGGGCCTGGCTGGCCTGGGCGGCCAAACCCAGCAAGGCGGCTGCGCACAGCATGGTAGAGAGGCGAGCTGACCGGTTTTTGCAGTAGTTATCCATAGCATTCCTTCTTGCAATACGGTGGCGCCGATGTGGGCGGCCACTGCAGAAATGCTATGGCTGGGCTGTTGGAGCCGGCAAGCGGGTTAACTAGCAGCTATGGATTTTTAACTATTGATATTGTCGTATCGGTGACCTGGCGTCGCCCATCAGGCTTTTGCTGCCGCGCCTGTGCGCCGCGTGGCCCACCACCACACCAGCATGCCGGCTGCTACCACCACGCTCTGGCCTACCGCTAGCAGCAGGCCGCTGTGGAAGAGATGGGGCACGAGCAGGCTGGAGATCAGGCTGAACACCATCATCTGCGTAAAGCCTTGCAGCGATGAGGCGAGGCCGCGCATCTCGGGGAACTGGCCCATGGTCTCGATGGTCAGGATCGGCATGAGCAGCGAAATGCCCAGCGTGTAGATGGCAATCGGCAGCACGGCCCAAGGCACTTCGGGTTGCGCAGCCAGGCTGTTGTAGAGCAGGTTGCTGCTGCAGGCGAGCACCAGGCAGCCGTAGCCGATTTTCTTTTGCGTGCGCATCGGCAAGCGCTTGGCAAACGTGCCCGAGATGGCCGAGCCCACCATGGTGCCGCCGATCAGCGGGATGAACAGCCAGGCGAACGAGGTGACATCTTTGCGCAGCACGGTCACCACAAATTCTGCTGCCGAGCTGATGTAGACCGAGCTGGCGCCGGCCATCAGGCCCAGGCCGAGCAGCATGGTGCGAAAGCGGCGGTTGCTCAGTGCGCGCAGGTAGTTGGCGCTGATGACGCCGAGTTTGAGCGGCACGCGCTTTTCCGGCGCCAGGGTTTCGGGCAGCACGCGCCAGCACAGCAGGGCCAGCAGAGCGCCAAAGGCCGAGAGAAAGTAAAAGCTGGCGCGCCAGCCGCCATGGGTTTGCAGCCAGCCGCCAAAAATCGGCGCCAGCGCCGGGGCCACGCCAAAAATCATCATCACAAAGGCCATCTTGCGCTGGGCTTCGGCGCCCTGGTAGCGGTCTTGCACCATGGCGCGCATGATCACCATGCCCGAGCCGGCGGTGAGGCCCTGCATGAAGCGCATCACGATCAGGCTCTCGATGCTGGGCGCAAAGGCCGCCACCAGCGAGGTGATGCAGTAGCCGATGCCCGAGACCATCATCACGCGGCGGCGGCCAAAGGTGTCGCTGAGCGTGCCGTAGAACAGCATGGTGGCGCCCATGGCAATGACGTAGGCTGACAGCGTTTGCTGCACCGTGGCCGGGCTGGCGTTGAACTCGTGGCCGATGGCCTGGAAAGAGGGCAGGTAGGTGTCGATGCCCAGCGGACCAAGCATGGTGCACAGAGCAAACAACACGGTAAGAACGGCGGGCGACTTCATGGGGCAGAGCAGCGCTTATCAACGCTTTTATCGCAGCCAAGGCACTGCTATTGCGTTGATAGCTGGCGCTGCTGGCTGGGTCAGAAAAAGCATCCATTCAAGCACAAGCCGCCGGCGCGGGTGCGAGGGTTTGCAATTCAACCGTATTACTCGGGGCGAGCGTATGCAAACCCTGCGTAAAGCGCTGAAATGTGCACAGCTGGCGCGGGGCTGAGGCTGGCTCAGTCGGCGCTGTAGTTCCAGGCTTGCAGGCTGGCTTGCGCCAGGCGGTCGAGAAAATCCTGTGCATCGTCGGCTCGCACCACGGTGATGCGGAGGCTGTCGTCGTCGGTGTAGAGCTTGATCAGGGCCAGCCCGCGGGCGGCCAGGTGCTCGGCCATGTGTTCGAGCCCGCTTTCCACACCATCGGCAGGCGTGTCCCAGTGCCAGTCGTCCGTGCCGGGCAGCCAATGCGTTTGGGCAATGCTGTCAGCGTCTTTCCAGTCGTAGCGCGCAAACTGCGTGGCAATGGCCAGCAGGTGCGTCCAGTAGAGGCTCAGCGCGTTCTCGTCGCCTTCCAGCTCCAGCAGATCGGGGTCGAACTCGTCGTCGTCCTCGTCCCAGCCGAAGTCGTCCGGGTCGGGCTCGGCCACGCAGTTGCGCCACTGCGCCACCAGCTCGTCTGCTTCGTCTTCGTCGCCCAGGCACAGCATGCGGGCCAGGTCTTGCATCCAGACTTCGTCCTCGGCCTCGATCAGCTCCTCGCGTGTCATGGTCGTGGTTTCTGGCGCATCGCCGTTGTCCGCAGCCTCTTCAAGGCGCAAGCCTTTGAACATGCCGCGCAAGGCATTGCGGTAATCGTCCCAGCTCTCGCCGGTGCGGGTAAAGCTGAAGTCCTTGAGGGAGAACATGCCCATTTCGGCTTCGGGCCCGTCACCCATGAAGGTGAGCAACTCGTTCTTTTTGACGCTGCGGTTGAGTGGCGGGCACCAGATATCGGGGCTCGCCAGCAACTGGCCCCGGGTGTTGTAAACCCGCGGCTGGCCCTGGTGGGTAAAGGCCAGCAGCTTGCCGCCTACCAACACCTTGGGCGGCGAGCTGCTGAAGCCGCGCTCGATCAGCTCGTACTCGCAGGGAATGATTTCCTGGCCGTCCACATGTACCACGCCTTCGTAAACGTGGCTGCTTTCCTGGCCGTGCTCATCGGTAAAGGGCTTGCGCACATAGGCCACGGCCAGGCCGTGCTTGGCGTCAAAATCGCCCACGCGCTCGTAGCGGCTGCTGTCAAACAAAGGTTGGCCGTGGGCATTGAGCAGCAGGGCCGATTGCTCCTCTTGCGGGCCGGTGGTGGCGCGGATGAAAGCGTCCTGCTCTTCGTTGTAGTAAATGCTCTGCACGCCGGCATACAGCAGCGCCAGCCCGGGCAGGCTGCGCAGGTCTTCGCGGTGCTCCTGATCGGGCGATTTGCAGGCCAGCACATGCGGGGTGATGGCATAGGCGTCGCGCAAGCCCTCAGCGGGCGAGACCACCCAGACGCCGTTCAAATCTTTCAGGCCGGACTTGGCGCCTTCGCCTTCCACCGCCTCGGCATAGCGCACATTGATATAGCCGCCGCTGGCATAGGCCCAGCGCGCGTCTTCCATCGGGCGCTGCAGCCAGCGGCCGTATGGCGTGACCAAGCCTACCGGCCAGTCCGTGCGCTCGTCTTCGTTTTTGGGCGGCTTGCCGGTGCGCGGGTGCAGCTTGGGCACCACGTAGTAGGCGTCCAGCGCCTCTTCCCAGGCGCTGTGGTGGCGCGGCGCATAGTGGTCGGCCAGCCAGGCGGGCCAGTCCTCTTCACTCTCTTGCTCGACCACCTCGGTGCGGGCGATGACAGCCGGGCTCCACCAGCCCAGCTTGCTGGCAGGCTGTTGTTGCAAAGGTTGCAGCGCTGGCGGCAGGCTGCTGGCGCGGCAATCCCATTGCAGGCAGCGGTCGCGCTGCGCCTGCAAAAACGCCGCAAACTCCGGCTCGTCAAAATCATGCGGGCAGAGCGTGGCGCAGTCGAGCAGCAGCCATTGGCGCTGGCTGCGGGTGATGGCGGTGTCGATCTCCTGCCACTGTTTTTTGATCGACTCTGGCCAGTGCATGGGCAGCGGTTGCAGCAGGGCGTTCAGCCATTGCCAGCGGGCTTGCACCTGGGCCATCGGCGCAGCAAGTGCGCTCAGGCTTTCTTTGTCCTGGTAGGCGCTGCAAGGCACCAGCTCGGGCAGATGCTGCGCATCGCCCAACAGCAGGCTGAACAGCAGTGGCGTGCTGCCAAACCACTCGGCCCAGCCATCGCAAGCGCCGCCGGGCTCGGCCGGCCATTCGGTCGTCGGGCCAGGGTGTTCGTCGTGGGCCAGGAGCAGGGCGTAGGTGGGCATGGTGGCAGCGGTCGAATATCCAAGACAAGCGCTGCAATATACCCAAGATCAGGCGGGGCTGCCGCCCACCACGCACGCTGCGGCGATCAGCTTTGGGGCTGGCGAATCGCGTTTTTCGGGCGGAAAGCCTTGCAGACCTCGGGCCGTGTTTCCAGGTAAGGGCCGCCAATGAGATCGATGCAGTAAGGCACAGCGGCAAAAATGCCGGGCACC
The DNA here is from genome assembly GCF_043359985.1 of Comamonas trifloxystrobinivorans. NCBI lineage: Bacteria > Pseudomonadati > Pseudomonadota > Betaproteobacteria > Burkholderiales > Comamonadaceae > Comamonas > Comamonas trifloxystrobinivorans. Next base: position 41,381 of record NZ_JBHZGV010000005.1, on the reverse strand, counting down.
AGCTGCGTGCCTTCGGCGTCTTTCAGGCCTTCCAGGGTTTCGGCAATCGCCTTGGGCTGGCCGGGCAGGTTGATGATGAGGCTGTGGCCGCGAATCACCGCCACTTGGCGCGACAAGATCGCGGTCGGCACAAACTTCAGGCTGATCTGGCGCATTTGCTCGCCAAAACCGGGCATCTCTTTGTCGGCCACGGCCAAGGTGGCCTCGGGCGTCACATCGCGCAGCGCCGGGCCGGTGCCGCCGGTGGTCAGTACCAGGTGGCAGCCGGCATCGACCAGCTCTACCAGGGTCTGGCTGATCAGCGCCTGCTCGTCGGCGATCAGGCGCGGCTCGTAGCTCACCGGGTTGTGCAGCGCGCGGCCTAGCCAGTCTTGCAAAGCGGGCAGGCCTTTGTCCTCGTACACGCCGCTGCTGGCGCGGTCGCTGATGGAGACAATGCCGATTTTGACGGAATCGTAGGTAATGCTCATGGATGGAGGGCGCTCGGCGGGTGCGCTGAGGGCGCGCCGGGCGCAAATAGTCTGGCTCAGTGCTGTTCGTCTTCGTCCGGCTCGTCGGCGCTGGTTGGCGTGCCCAGGCGGGCGGCGTGGGCGGCCATCACGTGGTCGCGCACCAGCTGGAACAGCTCGCGGTAGGCGCGGCCCTTGCGGGTGGCCTGGCCGGTGGATTCTTGCACCTTGGCGTCGTGGGCGCTGGGCATGTCTTTGCGGGCCTGGCGCACCAGCGAGCGCAGTTGCTGGATATCGGTCTCGGGCGCTTCGTTGATCCACTGGGCCACGGCGTCGTCGCTCACGATCATGCGGTCGCGCCACTGCTCGGCGGCGTGCAGCAAGGCTTTTTCAATGCTCGAGCCTTCTTTTTGCTCGGTCAGCGCGGCGTTGATGGCGGCCACCTCGCTCTCGTCGAGCTTGCGCATCAGCTTGCCCACGTACTGCATCTGGCGGCGCTTGCCTTCGAAATTGGTGATGCGCTTGGCCTCGGCCAGCGCGCCCACCAGAATCTCGGGCAATTGCAGACGCTTGAACAAATCGCTGCGCAGGCCCATCAGTTCCTTGCCCAGGTCTTGCAGCGCGTCCATCTCCTTTTTCAGGTCGGACTTGCTCGACTCGGTCGTGCCTTTGAGTTCGGCCTTGAGTTCGATATCGAGTTCGCTGCCTTCGGCCACGAACTTGCCGCGTACGAAATAGCCTTTGGTGGGTTTGCGTGACATGGTAATGTTTTGGTTCAAAAGGCCAAGGCCCCGCAGTGCGTCAGGGCGATGGCAGTTATCAGTATCATAGCGGGCAGTATGAAAAAAACCGTTTCCAGCTCCAATAGCCAAGGCGATGCCAAGGCTGCCGCCGGCTTCAGCTACAGCCGCGCATTTTTCCAAGACCTTGTCGACCAGGCACTGGCGCACGCCAAGAAACTGGGTGCTACCGATGCCGGGGCCGACGCCTCCGAAGGCGCTGGCCTGTCGGTCAGCGTGCGCAAGGGCGAACTGGAGACGGTAGAGCGCAACCGCGACAAATCGCTGGGCGTGACGGTCTATATCGGCAAGCGCCGTGGCAATGCCAGTACCTCGGATTTCTCGGCCCAAGCGGTGGAGCGTACGGTGCAGGCGGCCTATGACATCGCCCGTTTCACGGCCGAAGACCCGGTCGCCGGACTGCCCGATGCAGCCGATATTGTGCCAGCAGCCGAGCAACGCGAGCTCGATCTTTTCCATCCCTGGTCGATCGACAGCGAAATGGCCGCCCAATTGGCCCTGCAGTGCGAGGCGGCAGCCTTTGCCACCGACAAGCGCATCACCAACAGCGAAGGCGCCGGTGTGTCGGCCCAGCAAAGCCATTTCTACAGCGCCCACACCAATGGATTCGCGGGCGGTTATGCCAGTTCGCGCCACAGCATCTCGGTAGCGCCCATCGCCGGCAAGGGCGCTGATATGCAGCGCGATGCCTGGTACAGCAGCATGCGCCGTGCGCAAGACCTGGCCGATCCCGCCGTGGTGGGCCGCTATGCCGCCGAGCGCGCTTTGTCGCGCCTGGGCGCTCGCAAAATCCCTACTACCGAATGCCCGGTGCTGTTTGACGCGCCTTTGGCCGCTGGCCTGGTGGGCGCGCTGGTGCAAGCCATCAGCGGCGGCGCGCTGTACCGCCGCAGCTCCTTCCTGCTCAACTCGCTGGGCAAAAAAGTCTTCCCCAAGCACATCCAGCTGGTGGAAGACCCGTTTCTTATCGGCGGCAAGGGCAGTGCGCCTTTCGACGACGAAGGCGTGCGCGTGGCCAAGCGCCATGTGATCGAAGACGGCAAGGTGGGCGGCTATTTCCTGTCCACCTACTCGGCCCGCAAGCTGAGCATGAAAACTACCGGCAACGCCGGCGGCTCGCACAACCTGCACTTCTACTCCAGCAAAACCCGCCCCACCGACGATCTGGACGCCATGCTGCAAAAGCTGGGCACGGGCCTGTTTGTGATCGAGCTGATGGGCCAGGGCGTGAACCCGGTCACCGGCGATTACTCGCGCGGTGCCAGCGGTTTCTGGGTGGAAAACGGCAAAATCGCCTTCCCGGTGCAAGAGATCACCATCGCCGGCAACCTGAAAGACATGTTCAAGGGTATCGAGGCAGTGGGTGCCGACGAATATTGCGCCGGCTCCAAGACCCTAGGCTCGATCCTGGTCCACCGCATGAAGGTGGCAGGCTCTTAAGCAATTCTTTCGCACTTTTTATGGGGCTCTGGAGGCGCAGGAGTGGTGACGAAACCAGCCCTTGTGCCTGGATCAGAGTCTTCGTTTTGAGGTGGCGATATGGCCACGCATGCGTTGTTACCGAGCTTTGCCGTACCCAGGTACTATCTGCACAGGATGGCCTGCCCGCTCGGCGCCTAGCCTGCGCGGCCATCTCGCCATTGTGGTGAGCGATTCCAGCGCCCGCTTCGCTGCTAAGTGATGCTGGTTGAATACCGCAGAACCATGCTCTTATCTTTCTCGGTCATCCGAGAAGATACTTTTGTCAGACATGCTGCCAGCGGGGCCGGTCGGTTCACTGCGGCGCGAGGAGATAGCCAGTGTTTACCGGCATTATTCAGGCAGTGGCGCGCATCAGCGCGATTGAAGACCAACCAGGGCTGCGTACCTTCACGGTGGCTTTCCCAGAGGGCTTTTGCCAAGATCTGGCCATTGGGGCCAGCGTGTCGCACGACGGCGTGTGCCTGACGGTGACCGAGCTGAGCGATGCGCAGCACGCCAAGTTCGACGTCATGCAACAAAGCCTGAACATCACCACACTGGGTCAGTTGCAAGTGGGCTCGCCCGTCAACGTGGAGCGCGCCGCCAAAGATGGGGCCGAGATTGGCGGCCACCCGCTGTCCGGCCACATCGATTTCACTGGCACGCTGGTGCAGGTGCGCGAGTTTGACAACAACTACGTGATGCGCGTGGCCGTGCCCGAGCCTTTCCGCCGCTACGTGTTTGCAAAGGGCTATATCGCCATCAACGGCGCCAGCCTGACGGTTGCCGAGGTCAACCGCCAGGAAGGCTGGTTCGAGGTCTGGCTGATCCCCGAAACCCGCCGCATGACGGTGTTCGAGAGCAAGCGCGAGGGCGACGGCCTGAACATCGAGATCGAGCGCAGCACGCAAGTGGTGGTGGACACGGTGCGCGAAGCCGTCGACGAAAGCCTGGGCCAGCTCAAACCCGTGCTGGAGGCGCTGCTGCGCGAGAAGGGTCTGTCGCTGGACGACTTTGTCAAGGCGCCTCAGTTGCCCAAGGCCTGACATGGGCAAGGGCGACAAGCAGCCGGCGCCCTGGGTCAGCGGCATGAACAAGCGCATCATGCCGTCGATCACCGCGCTCCAGTGCTTCGAGGCCGTGGCGCGGCACATGAGCTTCACGCTGGCCGCGCAAGACCTGAACCTGACGCAAAGCGCCATCAGCAAACAGATCGCCCAGCTCGAGGCGCTGCTGCACCAGGCCTTGTTCCACCGCTCGCCCCGCGGTTTGGCGCTCACGCCGGCGGGCCGCATGTACCTGGCCGAGGTGCGCAGCATTCTCAACCAGGTCGATGCCTCTGCCCGCTACGCCATGGGTTATGGCGCTTCCGACGAAACGCTCACCATCGCGGTACAACCCACGTTCGGCATCAGCTGGCTGGTGCCCCGGCTCAAATACTTTTTGCAAGCGCATCCGCATATTCAGGTGGTCACCAAGGGCGATGCGCGGCCTTTCGACCTGATGGAGTCGCGCATCGACGTCTCGCTGTTCTATGGCGCAGGCAGCGTGCCCGGAGCCGATTGTCAGCGCCTGTTCGCTGCCGATGTGGCGGTGCTGGGCAGCCCGGCCTACTTGCCAGCGCAGGGCTTGGCTGCGCTCAGCGAGCTGGAGCAGTTCACTTTGATCCAATGCTCCTCGCGCCCTGAAATCTGGCGCGACTGGCTGGCCCACCAAGGCTTTGCCTCGGTGCACTGCTACCGCGGGCCGCGCTTTGACACCTTTGCCATGTGCCTGCAGGCGGCGCTGGAAGGCATGGGCCTGGCCATCATGCCGCGCATGTTTGCAGCGCCGCTGCTGCAAACCGGCGCACTGGTGCAAGCCTGGCCGTATGTGCAGCCCAGCGACGGCGCGTATTACGTGGCCTACGCCAGCCACTGTGCGGCGGTACCCAAGGTGCGCAGCTTTGTCGATTGGGTGCTGGAGCAGGCGGCCGTTTTTGCTTCCCCAAGCAGTGCGCAGCCTGGCGCATGAATTTTTGGAATAGCTCGATTATTTAATTTCGTTTGCCCGCTGCGGGCGCTCTCCGAACAATGGTCGCTGTCAGCCACAAGAACAGCCCACGGAGACCGCGCATGCCAGCGCTAGACCAATACCTTTCGATTGCCGACCTGGAGCGTGTCGCACGCCGCCGCATGCCCGCTTGCGTGCGCGGCTATGTGTGTGGCGGCACCGAAGACGGCGCTTCCTTGCAAGAGAGCCTGCAAGCCTTTCAGCGCCTGGGCTTTGTGCCGCGTGGGCTGCGCAATGTCGAAAAGCGCAGCACGGCCGCCTCGCTATGGGGCCAGACCTATGCTTTGCCGATGGGCTTTGCGCCCACGGGTTTTTCGGCCATCGTGATGAAGGAGTGCGATGCTGCGCTGGCCAAGGTGGCGCGGCAAGAGCAACTGCCCTTCATCATCAGCGGCGCCTCGACCGTGCCCTTGGAGCGGCTGCAGCAAGAGAACGGGCAGCGCTGCTGGTACCAGGCCTATCTGCCCGGCAATATGGCGCGCATTCTGCCTTTGCTGCAGCGCCTGGAGCAGGCGCAGATCGAGGTGCTGGTGATCACCATCGACACCTGCGTGGGCGCCAACCGCGAGAACCTGCAACGGCTCAAGTTCACCGTGCCTTTTCGCCCCAGCTTCAAGCTGTTGGTCGACGGCCTGTGCCACCCGCGCTGGAGCACCAACGTGTTTTTGAAAACCGTGCTCAGCCAGGGCATACCGCGCTTTGCCAATTTGGCGCACGAGATGGGGCCGGCCATTACGGCCGATCCGCCCAACGGTTTTCGGGGCGAGCGCGATAAGCTCGACTGGGATTGCATCGACCAGATCCGCGCGGCCTGGAAAGGCAAGCTGGTGCTCAAAGGCCTGATGCACCCCGACGATGCGCGCCTGGCAGTGGCGCACGGTGCGGATGCGGTTGTCGTCTCCACCCACGGCGGGCGCCAGCTCGATGCCTGTATCTCGCCTTTGCAGGCACTGCCTGAGATTCGCAGCGCCGTGCCCGCCGATTTCCCCGTGTTCATCGACGGCGGGTTTCGCCGTGGCACCGATGTGCTCAAGGCCATCGCGCTGGGCGCCAACCTGGTTTTCACCGGTCGGCCGCAGCTGTATGGCGCGGCGGTGGCGGGTGAGGCCGGGATTGCGCATGCCGTACACATATTCAGGCAGGAGCTGATGACGGACATGGCCTTGTTGGGCGTGAGCCAGCCGCAAGAGCTGAACGCCAATTGGTTGCGACTCAACGGAGATTTTTCGCTGCGCTGATGGTGCGGCTCTTTTTAGAAACGGAGACAAAGATGAAGATAAGAATGCAAACCGCGCTGCTGTCTGCGGCGATCGCAAGCGGCGCCATGTTGGGCGTGGCAAGCGTCCACGCGCAGGCCAGCAACTACCCGAGCAAACCGGTCAAACTGGTGGTGGGCTATGCGCCCGGTGGCGCTACGGACAGCAGCGCTCGCATGGTGGCCGATGCGCTGGGCAAAGACTTCGGCCAGTCCTTCATCGTGGAAAACCGGCCGGGTGCCAACAGCAATATTGGTGCGGAATACGTGGTGCGTTCTGCGCCCGACGGCTACACCTTGTTTGTAGGCTCCATCTCCACGGCCATCAACCAGGGGCTCTACACCAAACTCAGCTTCGATGCGGCCAAAGACCTGGTGCCCGTGGCGCAGCTCAATGTGGTGCCGAATATTCTGGCTGTCAGCCCCAAGCTGCCGGTGAACACGGTGGCCGAATACATTGCTTATGCCAAGCAGAACCCGAACAAGCTGACCTGCGCATCGCCGGGCAGCGGCTCTTCGGCGCACTTGGGTTGCGAGCTGTTCAAGCTCAGGACCGGCGCCAGCATTTTGCATGTGCCATACCGCGGCAGCGGCCCGGCGGTGTCGGATCTGCTGGGCGGGCAGGTCGATTCGATGATGGACAATCTGCCGCCCTTGTTGCCGCAAATCCGCGCCGGCAAGCTCAAGGGCCTGGCGGTGACCACCGCACAGCGTGTCAGCTTTGCTTCTGACATCCCCACCGTGGCCGAATCCGGTGTGGCGGATTTCGATGTGGCCGCCTGGTTTGCGGTGTTCGCCCCGGCGGGTACGCCTGCCGAGGTGGTGGACAAGCTGAACCAGGCCATCAACAAGGCCTTGACGAGCAATGCCGACATTCAGGCCAAGTACCAGACCAATGGCTTCTTGCTGCCGCCTGCACCGAATACGCCGGCCACTTTCAAGACTTTTGTGAACGCTGAAATCAAACGCTGGGGCGATGTGGCCAAGGCCACCAACCTGAAGATCGATTGATTGCCGAAGGTGCTGGCGCCTGCAGCACCGCATCGCTCAAAGCACCAAGGCACGCATTCGCGGGCCTTGGGATTTTGAGCTTGGCTTGGCGCAGGCGGGTGCGCCAAAGCGCTCAGACCTTGATGCAGATATTGGTGATTTCCGAGTAGAAATCGAGCGAATGCTGGCCGCCTTCGCGGCCTATGCCCGAGAGCTTGGTGCCGCCAAAAGGCGTGCGCAGATCGCGCGAGAACCAGGTGTTGATCCAGACGATGCCTACCGACAACTGCGGTGCCACCCGGTGGGCGCGCGAGAGGTTGCTGGTCCACAGCGTGGCGGCCAGGCCGTAGGCGCTGTGGTTGGCGCGGGCGATGACTTCGCTCTCGCTGTCAAATGGTGCAATGTGGCAGACCGGGCCAAACACCTCTTCGGTGGTGGTGCGGGCGTCGTCGCTCAGGCCGGTCCAGATCGTGGGCAGCACGAAGGCACCGTTGTCGCGCTCATCGCCAAAATGCGGCACCTTGCCGCCGGTCACCACGGTGGCGCCTTCTTGCACGGCCAGGTCAAAGTACGACTGCACTTTGCGGCGGTGCTCTTGCGAGATCAGCGAACCCATGAAGACCTGGTCGTCGTCGGGCCAGCCGATCGCCAGCGCTTCGGTCTGGGCTTTGAGCGCGGCGACGAAGCGCTCGAAAATCGGCCGCTCCACATAGACCCGCTCCGAGCACAGGCAGACCTGGCCGGCATTGGTAAAACTGGAGCGCAGCACGCCTGCGACCGCCGCATCAAAATCCGCGTCGGCAAAGACCACGGCAGCGTTCTTGCCGCCCAGCTCGAAGGAGACTTCTTTCACACCATCGGCTACCGATTTCATGATGGTGGCGCCGGTGCGCGATTCGCCGGTAAAGGTGACGGCATCAATGCCGGGGTGGGCGGTAAGAAACGCGCCTGCCGAGTTGGGGCCAAAGCCGTGCACCAGGTTGAAGGCGCCAGCGGGCACGCCAGCCTCATCAAAAGCCTCGGCCAGCAGGCCGGCGGTGGAGGGGGTTTCTTCTGACGGTTTGCAGACGATGCCATTGCCGCAGATCTGCGCGGGTGCGGCTTTCCAGGTGAGCGAGAGCAGGGGCAGGTTCCACGGCGAGATGCTGGCCACCACGCCCAGCGGTTTGCGTTTGACGTAGTTGATCAGCTCGCTGCCGTCGCCCAGATGGGTTTCGTAGAACTCCGAATGCGCGTTGCGCCCCAGGTCGGCAAAGGTGCGAAAGTTGTGCACGCCGCGGTAAATGTCAAGGCTGCGCGCCTGGTTGATGGGGCGGCCGGTGTCGGCCACCTCGGCGGCCAGAAATTCGTCAAAGCGGCGCTCGATGATGTCGGCCACGCGGTGCAGATAGTCGGCTCTTTGACCTACCGGCATCTGGCCCCAGGTGCTGCTGACGGCTTTGCGGGCGGCGGCCACGGCCTGGTCGACCAGGGCCTGGTCGGCCTCGTACACCTGGCCAAGTACCGTGCCATCGACAGGGCAGATGTTGTCGAACGTTTTGCCGGTCTGGACAAACTGGCCATCCACATAGTTGCGGTTCTGGCGGATGGAAGGGGGAAGTTGAAAACGGGCCATGGTGCTCCTTGGGCAATGCTGGGCGTCCGGCTGACGCGCTCAAGCCAAGCATAGACAGCAGGCGCCGGGCTGACCAATGAAGACTTGGCTGCCTGCCATAAACGCCAGGAATACCCCGCCGAGTAAAGCCGGGCAGCGCCGGCCACAGAGCTTGAGCTACTGGTGCGACAAGCGCCCGTTGAGTGCCTACACTGCTGCGCTGGAGAAGAGCGGGAAGGCGAGAGCAGGGCTTGTGCAGCGAGCCTTGAACAAGGAGCAGATGGATGGTTTTTTCCAAACACACATTGGCCAGGCGCTTGCGGCTGCAGCAAGTTGCCATCTTGGAGCAGGTGCTGAGCAGCGGTACCATCTCGGCCGCCTCGCGCGAGTTGCACCTGACGCAGCCGGCCATCAGCAAAGCGGTGCAAGAGCTGGAAGACCATTTTGGCCGCCCCTTGCTCACCCGCTCTTCCCGCGGCGTGTTGCCGACCGACTTTGGCCTGATGGTGCAAAAGCACGCCAAAAGCCTGATGACCGAGTTGCGCTACCTGGCCGACGACATCAATGCCTGGAACGACGGCGTGTCGGGCAAGGTGATGGTAGGCACCTTGTTGGCAGCTTCGGCGCAACTGCTTCCACAGGCCATCATTCGCATGCGCGAGATTGCGCCGAATGTGGTGGTGCAGGTGAATGTGGGCGTTAACGAAACCATGTTCGCCGACATGTTGCGCGGCCAGATCGATGTGGTGGTGGGCCTGGTGCCAGGCCACGCGGCTTCGGCCGAGGTGGAGCACAAGGTCTTGTTTGAAGAAAGCCTGTGCGCGGTGGTGGGTCGCCAGCACCCGCTGGCGCTGCAAAGCCAGGTCGATCTGGACGAGATTCGGCAGCTGGACTGGATTTTGCCCACCTCGGACTCGGAGGCCAAAAACTCGGCCGAGCTGTTTTTTGACGCCATCGGCATGCCCAAGCCGGTACGCATTGTCGAATCGGTGTCGATCATGACCAGCCTCGGGCTGCTGGTGGATTCGGCCATGGTGGCCTTGATGCCATTCAGCGTGGCGCGCAAATTTGTGCATTTGGGGCTGATCACCATGCTGCCGTTGCCGCCAACCGCATCGTTGACACAGGTGGGCTACACCTTGGCCAAGGGGCGCAATATCACGCCAGCCACGGCGCGCTTGTTGCAGGCGCTTGAAGAGGTAGCCGGCAACTGTGTCGCCAGCCCGGCGGGTGCTTGAAGATTGCTGCGTTTTGGCGCAGCTGTGACCGATGCCGGATGCAAAAAATCTCCACTTTCCTGGCAGGCAATGGGGGTCATTGGCTAGGGATTGGAGCCGCTTAAACGATCTGAGATTTTCTGCACCGAAAGTATTGCATTGATCTAACGCAGCTCGATTAATTTATTGGCTGCATTGCCAGAAGTCTTTTGCGCTAAGGCATTGCATGTCTTGTTTCAGTTTGCCAACGGCAAGCAATGCTGCTTTCAAACTTGCTTGCGGGCCCTATCCATTCCTAGGGTTTGTACCGTCATTCCAGTTGCTTATGGCGCCGGTCTGAATATTCATTTTCCAGACTGCGCGTGGATTTCTATAGTCAATCCCACTAACAGCACCGGCAGCAGAGCGGCGTTTCATTACCTCTGCTGGCCCGTGCTGGTGTTTACCGCTGTTCCAGGGCATGCAAAAGCCTGGTTCACTTTGAAAAGGGTATCCATGAGCATCACTCCCAAAACCATTGCCGAGCAACTCTGGCAGGCCAGCCACAGTGGAGTGGCCATTGCGCCGGTGCGAGACGAGATCGCCCAACTGGCCGAAGCGGGCCGTGGCCTGGATGTGGCTTACCAGGTGCAGCAGGAGCTGAGCCGCCGGCGCTTGCTGGCAGGCGGTCGCCTGGTGGGGCGCAAGATCGGGCTCACCTCGGTGGCTGTGCAGCGCCAGCTCGGCGTGGATGCGCCCGATTACGGCGCCCTGTTTGCCGACATGGCCGTGGGCGACGGCGAAGAGATTGCCTGGAGCCGCACCCAGCAACCCAAGGCCGAGGCTGAGATTGCGCTGGTGTTGGAGCGCGACCTGGGTCATGAGCAACACAGTTTTGCCGACCTGATTTCCGCCGTGGCCTATGCCTTGCCAGCCATCGAAGTGGTGGGCAGCCGCATCGCCAATTGGGACATTCAGCTGGTTGACACGGTGGCGGACAACGCTTCGTCCGGCCTGTTTGTGCTGGGCTCGCGCCCGGTGCTGCTGCGTGATCTGGATCTGGTGCAGTGCGGCATGGTGATGGAGCGCCGGGGCGAGCAGGTGTCGGTCGGCTCGGGCGCGGCCTGCCTGAACAACCCCTTGAACGCTGCCGTGTGGCTGGCCAACACCATGGTGCGTCTGAACACCCCTTTGCGTGCCGGCGATGTGGTACTGACCGGCGCCTTGGGGCCCATGGTGGCTGCGCAGCCGGGCGATGTGTTCAGCGCGCATATCCAGGGCCTGGGCAGCGTGACAGCGGCTTTTGCCAGCGCCTGAGTCTGGCCGCTTGGCAGCCTGGCGGCCGCCGAGCGGCGCTCGTCTTTCTTCCCTCGCCTGTCTTTTGGATCGGAGTTCTCTATGACAAAAAAGCTTGCCAAAACGCCGGTGGCCATCATCGGCTCGGGCAATATCGGCACGGATCTGATGGTCAAGATCCTGCGCCAGGCCCAGCATTTGGAGATGGCTGTGATGGTGGGCATCGACCCGGCATCCGAAGGCCTGCAGCGTGCCCAGCGCATGGGCGTGGCCACCACGCACGAAGGCGTGCAAGGCCTGTTGGCGATGGAGGTGTTCCCGTCGCTGCGCATTGTTTTTGACGCCACCAGTGCATCGGCCCACATCAAAAACAACGAGCTGTTGCAGCAGCATGGCGTGCGCGTGGTTGACCTGACGCCGGCCGCCATTGGCCCGTATGTGGTGCCGGTGGTCAACCTGCCAGAGCACCTGGACGCCCCCAATATCAATATGGTGACCTGCGGTGGCCAGGCCACGATACCCATCGTCAAAGCCGTCTCGCGGGTGGCGCCGGTGGCCTATGCCGAGATCGTGGCGTCGATTGCCAGCAAATCAGCCGGCCCGGGCACGCGCGCCAATATCGACGAGTTCACCGAAACCACATCGCGCGCCATCTCCGAAGTGGGGGGCGCGCAGCGCGGCAAAGCCATCATCGTGCTCAACCCGGCCGAGCCGCCGCTGGTGATGCGCGACACCGTCTACTGCCTGACCGCCGTCGATGCCGACCGCGCCGCCATCACCCGTTCCATCGAAGCCATGGTGGCCGATGTGGCGGCCTATGTGCCTGGCTACCGCCTCAAGCAGGCGCCGCAGTTCGATCTGTTCGATGCCAGCTACCCGCTCAATGTGCCGGGCGTGGGGCATCTGCCGGGGCTGAAGGTCTCGGTCTTTCTGGAAGTGGAAGGCGCCGGCCACTACCTGCCCAAGTACGCCGGCAATCTGGACATCATGACCAGCGCCGCCCTGGCGGCCGCCGAGCGCATTGCCAGCAACTTGCCGGTTTCACAAAGCGCTGCGGCGTAAGGGAGTTGAGATGTTTGACAAGGCTAAGAAAATCTACGTTTCCGATGTCACTCTGCGCGACGGCATGCACCCGATGCGCCACCAATACTCGCTTGAGCAGGTCAAAACCATTGCCCGCGCGCTGGACCAGGCCGGTGTGGACAGCATAGAAATAGCGCACGGCGATGGCCTGCAGGGCTCCAGCTTCAACTACGGTTTTGGCGCACACACCGATGTGGAGTGGATTGCCGCCGTGGCAGAAAGCGTGCAACACGCGCAGGTGGCTACTTTGCTCTTGCCGGGCATTGGCACCGTGCACGATCTGCGTGCTGCCTACGACGCTGGCGCTCGCGTGGTGCGCGTAGCCACGCACAGCACCGAGGCCGATATTGCCAAGCAGCACCTCGAATATGCGCGCGAGCTGGGCATGAACGCCACCGGCTTTCTGATGATGAGCCACATGAATGAGCCAGAAGCCCTGGCACAGCAGGCCAAGCTGATGGAGAGCTATGGCGCGCAATGCGTGTACGTGGTGGATTCGGGCGGTGCCATGAACATGTACGACGTGGCTGAGCGCATCAAGGCGTTTAAGCAAGTGCTCCAGCCCGAGACGGAAACCGGCATCCACGCCCACCACAACCTGAGCCTCGGCGTGGCCAACAGCATCGTGGCGCTGGAGCATGGTTGCGACCGCGTGGACGCCAGCCTGGCAGGCATGGGCGCTGGCGCTGGCAATGCACCGCTGGAAGTGTTGATTGCGGTGCTGGACCGTCTGGGCCTGAACCACGGCTGCGATGTGCGCCAGCTCATCGATGCCGCCGAAGACTTGGTGCGGCCGCTGCAGATTCGCCCGGTGCGGGTGGACCGCGAAACCCTGGCGCTGGGCTATGCCGGCGTGTATTCCAGCTTTTTGCTGCACAGCGAAGCGGCGGCCCGCAAATATGGCCTGAGCACCTTCGACATTCTGGCCGAGCTGGGCCGCCGCCGCATGGTAGGCGGGCAGGAAGACATGATCGTGGACGTGGCGCTGGACATGCTCCAACAACAAGGCAAGGAGGTAGTCGCATGACCGATATCCGTTTGTGGGCCGAGCAGCTGGACAACGCTGCCGTGCAAGCCAAGGCGGTGCCGCAGTTCGCGGCCGGTGCTTTCAGCCTGGACGAGGCTTATGCCATCCAGCGCGCATCCATCCAGCGTCGCGTGGCGCGTGGCGACGATGTGCGTGGCATCAAGCTGGGCTTTACCAGCCGCGCCAAGATGCTGCAGATGGGCGTGAACGACCTGATCTGGGGCTGGCTCACGCGCAGCATGCTCGAAGAAGAGGGCGCCAGTGTCTCGCTGCAACGCTATATCCACCCGCGGGCGGAGCCGGAAGTCTGCTTTTTGACCAAGCGCACCATCGACCGGCCGCTGACCGCGCTGGAGGCGCTCGACTACATCGAGGCGGTGGCGCCCGCCATGGAGATCATCGATTCGCGCTACCAGAACTTCAAGTTCACGCTGGAAGACGTGGTGGCCGACAACTGCTCATCCGCTGGCCTGGTGGTTGGCGGCTGGTCGCGCAATTTCGAGGCGCTGGCCAACGCGGGCGTGAACATGGGCATCGACGGCCGCCTGGTGCAGACCGGCTCCACGGCCGCCATTCTGGGCCACCCGATGCGCGCGGTCGTGCAATCGGCACGCCTGTTGGCCGCCAGCGGCAGCAGCTTGCCTGCGGGCTCGCTGATCATGGCCGGTGCGGCTACGGCGGCGCAGGCGCTGACGCCGGGCAGCCATGTGCATTGCGACATCCACGGCCTGGGCCGGGTGGCGTTTTTTACCGCCTGAAAGGAGCACCGCATGAACCACAACCCCTCCGGCGTGATTGCCGGCAAGGCCAAGCCGCGCGGGCGCTTCCCGCACTTCAAACGCGCTGGCGATCTGGTCTTTGTCTCCGGCACCAGTTCGCGCCGGCCCGACAACAGTTTTGAGGGCGCCGAGGTCGATGCCATGGGCGTGACCCAGCTCGACATCCGAGTCCAAACCCGCGCGGTGCTGAACAACATCGCCAGCATTCTGGAGCACGCGGGTGCCAGCCTCCAAGACCTGGTCGATACCCAGGTGTTCCTAGTCAACATGAACGACTTTGGGGGATTCAACGACGTCTGGGCCGAGTTCTTTGACGAGAGCGGCCCGACCCGTACCACCGTGGCCGTGCACCAGTTGCCGCATCCGCACCTGGTCATCGAAATCCGTGCCACGGCCTATAGCCCGCAACCCAAGGAGTAAGCCCATGGCGAAGAATTTCAAGCACGGTCTGCCGTTGAATCTGCAGCAGTGGATTAGCGAGCACCAGCATCTGCTGCAGCCGCCGGTGAACAACCAGCAGATCTGGAAGAACAGCGATTTCATGATCACGGTCGTCGGTGGCCCCAACGAGCGCACCGATTTCCATGACGATCCGCTCGAAGAGTTCTTCTACCAGATCAAGGGCAATGCGTCCTTGCTGATCTGGGACCGGGGCCAGTACGAGCGCGTGCGCATCAACGAAGGCGAGGTGTTTTTGATGGCGCCGCATGTCATCCACTCGCCGCAGCGCCCGGAAGCGGGCAGCCTGGGCCTGGTGATCGAGCGTGAGCGGCCCCAAGGCCAGCTTGATGCTCTGCAGTGGAGCTGCGCTGCCTGCGGCAGCCTGATCTGGCGCGCCGAGATGCAACTGCAAAGCATCGTGGACGATCTGCCTCCTGTGTACGAGCAGTTCTACGCCAAGCCCGACAGCGAGCGCTGCTGCCCGAGCTGCGGCGTGCAGCACCCAGGCAAGGACTACGCCAGCTGGCACCGCACGCTCAACGCCAGCTATCCGCACACCGTTTTGTGACCAACAGGGGGAAGGCGGCCAGCCAGCATGCCGCTTGGCGTGTCTGACGCCAGCGTCGCCATTCCTCCATCCCGCAAGCCAGCGCTGCGCCACCGGCTGCCCACGCGGCCCGGGGCGCTTGGCTGGGCTATGCCACCAACCACTTCAGGACTACCGCCATGATCGATATGCACTCCCATTTCTTCCCCACCATCAGCCGTGCACAAGCACAGCAGGTGGATGCTTTGCGTGCCCCCTGGTTGCGCATGGACGAGGGCGGAGAGACGGGGCAGATCATGCTGGGCGATCAGCCATTTCGCCCGGTCTACCGTGCGCTCTGGGATGCGGATTTTCGCGTACAGGAGCTCGATGCCCAGGGCGTTGACATTCAGGTGAGCTGCGCCACGCCGGTCATGTTTGGCTACGCCTGGGAAGCCGAGCGGGCGGCAGACTGGGCTGCGCAAATGAACGAGCAAGCGTTGGCTTTCGCCGCCAAGCACCCCGAGCGGCTCAAAGTGCTTTCGCAGGTGCCGCTGCAAGACCTGAAGCGGGCTTGCGCCGAGGCCTCGCGGGCGCAAAAGCGGGGCTGTGTGGGCGTGCAGATTGGCAACCACATGGGCGATAAAGACCTGGACCACCAGGACATGGTGGATTTTCTGACCCACTGCGCGCACGAGAACATTCCCGTCTTCGTCCACCCCTGGGACATGATGGGCGGCCCGCAGCGCATGCAGCAGTGGATGCTGCCCTGGCTGGTAGCCATGCCGGCCGAAACCCAGCTGGGCATGTTGTCGCTGATTCTGTCGGGCGCGCTGGAGCGCATTCCCGAGAGCCTGAAGATCTGCTTTGCCCATGGCGGCGGCAGCTTTGCCTACACGCTGGGCCGCGTGGACAACGCCTGGAAGCACCGCGACATTGTGCGCAAAGACTGCCCGCGCCCGCCCTCCGAATACGCCAGCCGCCTCTATACCGACGCGGCGGTGTTCAACCACGAAGCGCTGGCCATGCTGGTGGGTGTGATGGGCACCGAGCGCGTGATGATGGGCTCGGACTACCCGTTTCCACTCGGCGAGCAGCCCATTGGCTCGCTGATCCAGAGCGCGCCGCAGTTCGACGCGGCGCTCAAGCAGCAGCTGCTGGACGGCAATGCCCGGCAATTCTTCGGTCTGGGCCATTTGGGTCTGGACCATCCCGGTCTGGACCATCCCGGCCTGGAACCACTTGGCGCGGACCAAGCCGGCCTGGGGCCTATGGGCCAGGTCCATCCCGGCCTGGGCCAATAGGCGCTGCCCAAGCCGCTCGGCATCCGTTCCCGCCCGTATCACTACAAACCGAGATTGGGGAGACAAAACATGCGTCAGATCGATTTGCAAAGCATGGTAGACGAAGCCCGTTTTTCGTCTTTTCACTGGGTGGTGCTCATCTGGTGCGGCCTGGCCATTGTGTTCGATGGCTATGACCTGGCCGTAGTGGGCATTGCGCTGCCCTCCATCATGAAAGAGATGGGGGTCGATGGCACGCAGGCCGGCTTTATGGCGAGCTCGGCCTTGTTCGGCATGATGTTCGGCACCATCGTCTTTGGCGGCTTTGCCGACCGCTTTGGCCGGCGCGCTGTCATCTGCCTGTGCATCGGCGTGTTCAGCATTTTCACGGCCGCCTCGGGCCTGGCCAAAGACCCGCTGAGCTTCAGCCTGATGCGCTTTTTGGCCGGTTTGGGGATTGGCGGCGTCATGCCCAATGTGATTGCGCAAACCGCCGATTACTCGCCGCTCAAGCAGCGCAGCACTTTGGTGGCGCTGATGTTCAGCGGCTATTCGGTAGGGGCCATGCTGGCGGCGGTGCTGGGCAAAGGCCTGATCGAGCAGCATGGCTGGCAGACGGTATTTTTTGCCGCTGCCGTGCCCGCGGTCTTGCTGCCCTGGCTGTGGAAGCAGTTGCCCGAATCGATGGCGTTCTTGCTCAAGCAAGGCCGCACCGAAGAGCTGCAGCGCATTGCCCAGCGGCTCTCGCCCAGTTATGAACCGCAGCCGGGCGACCAGTTTGTGCTGCTGCAAAACCAGCCCAAACCAGAACAAGCCGAGGCTGCCAGCAAAGGGGGCTCACCTTATCTGGCGCTGTTTACCGAAGGCCGCGCGTTCAGCACCGTCATGTTCTGGCTCACCTGCTTCATGTCCTTGTTCATGGTGTATTCGCTCAACACCTGGCTGACCAAACTGATGGCCGAGGCCGGTTTCAGCCTGGGCTCAGCGCTGAACTTTGTGCTGGCGCTGAACATTGGTGCCACGGTGGGCGCCATCATCGGTGGCTGGCTGGCCGATCGCTTTCACATCAAGGCGGTGCTGGCGCTGATGTTTTTGATTGCGGCAGTCTCCATCAGCTTGATGGGCAGCGGCCTGCCCACCGCAGCGCTGTTTTTGGTGGTGGGCGTGGCCGGTGCTTGCACCATTGGCACGCAGACCGTGTCTTGCGCGTACTGCAGCCAGTTCTACCCCAGCAGCATCCGCGCCACGGGCCTGGGGCTGATGCTGGGTGTGGGCCGGATTGGCGCGATTGTGGCGCCCGTCATCATCGGCATGATCGTCAGCAAGCAACTGCCGCTGCAGCAGAACTTCATGGCCATTGCCATTCCGTCGCTGGTGGCGGCGGTCAGCATTCTGCTGGTCAACCACAGCCGCTCGGACTTGGTGCGCCACCGCTTGCACAGCGCAGCGGCCTGATCGCAGCTGCTGCGCCTGGCTGCAGGTAGCGCAAGCAGGGTAGCGCAGGCTTCAGGCTGGGTTGGCGCTGGTGGCCAGCTTGGTGGGCAACATCAGCGAAACGCCAGCTGCGGCCACCAGCAGCAGGGCGGCGGCGCCAAATGCGATCCAGTGCGTACCGAACTGCTCGAAAGCCCAGCCGCCAAGCCAGCTGCTGATCATGGCGCCGATCTGGTGGCCCAGGTAGGCCCAGCCGTAGAGCAGGCCGACGAGTTTGATGCCGTACAGATCGCCCAGGATGGCGGAGGAGGCGGCAATCGAGCCAGCCCAGACAATGCCGCCAATGGCGGCCACCGCGTACAACTGCCAGTGGTGGATGACAGCGACCAGGCCGATAAAACCCAGGCCGCGCACCAGGTAGATGACGGCCAGGATATAGCGGCGCGGCACCATGTCGGACAGCTTGCCCAGGCCCAGGGTGCTGAAGATGGCGACAAAGCCGATCAGTCCAATACCGCCTGCGCTGCTGCCGGCGTCAAAGCCGTGGTCCATCAGCATGGGCACGCCGTGGGTGCCGAGCAGGTTCATGCTGAAACCGCAGGCAAACAGACCCAGAAAAATTTGCCAGAAAGGTGCGGTGGCAATGGCCTGGGCAAAGCTCAGCGAGTGGGCGGGGCGCAGCACTTGCGCAGGGCTGGCTGCCGCTTGCGCGCGCCTGGCCTGGATCTGGGCGGGGCTGAGGTCGGTGTTCTCTGGCGCGTCGTCACGCACAATGCCAAAAGCCATGGCGCTGATGATGAGCGCGAACACCGCCGCAAAGCCGAGCAAGGTGTTTTGCCAGCCCCAGTGGCTGATGGTGTAGGTGAAAACCGGCGTCATCACCGCAATGCCGGCCATGGAGCCGGTAGACAAAAAGAACAGCGCCATGCCGCGCTGGCGTGTGAACCAGCGGCTGATCATCGGCGTCACCGCTACTGGGCTGGTAAAGGCCAGGCCCAGCGACAACACCACGCCATAGGCCCAGAAAAAGCTCCAGGGCGTGCGGGCGTTGACCGTCCAGATGCAGGCCAGCACGACGATGACGGTGCCCACTAGCAGCACCGTGCGCGTGCCTTTGCGCGCCACCAGCCAGCCCGCCGCCGGCATGCCCAGGCCGTAGCAGAGCATGCCGATGGCGACGATGGACGACAGCAGGCTGCGGCTGAAACCCAGGTCTTGCGCCATGGGCAGCATGAAGGGCCCGATGCCCATGCGCATGCCGACGGTGAGCAAGGTGAGGATGGTGGAGGCGGCGACGATGACCCAGCCAAAGTACAGGCCGCTGTGCGGCGCAGGGGATTCGGGCTGGGGAGGGGTGACGATGGCGGTCATGGGGCGGACGCGGCGCCTGCGGGCAGGCGGCTCGTGCATGGCTTGCAGAGGAAACCATGATAGGCGTCTGCGCTTTTCTGTGGCAGCGCCGGCTGTCGCCCGCGTGGCAGCGCAGAGGCCGCCTGTGGTGTCTTGGGTGCTATCTATTTATGAGCGTCTGGCACTGATGGGCAAAACCGCCAGCGCTGTTTTGCCCTGGCTGGTACGGGCCAGCCAGTTCAGTCGCGTCAAGCCAACAGTGCGGCGATGGCGCTGCCCACATCGGGCGTCTTGGCCGTGCCGCCCAGGTCGGGCGTGCGCGGGCCGCTCAGGATGACGCGGCTGATGGCATCGACAATAGCGTCGTGCGCGGCGCGCCAGTTGCCCTGGCCGTTGCCCAAAAAGTCGAGCATCAGCGCCACCGACCAGATCATGGCGATCGGGTTGGCAATGTTCTGGCCATAAATGTCGGGCGCCGAGCCGTGCACGGGCTCGAACAGCGAGGGGAAGTTGCGCTCCGGGTTGAGGTTGGCCGACGGTGCCAGGCCGATGGTGCCGGTGGTGGCCGGGCCCAGGTCGCTCAGAATGTCGCCAAACAGATTGGTAGCGGCCACCACGTCAAAGCGGCCAGGCTGCAGCACAAAGCGTGCGGTCAGAATGTCGATATGCTGCTTGTCCAGCACCACATCGGGGTAGTTCTGGGCCATGGCTTCGGCGCACTTGTCCCACCAAGGCATGCTGATCGCGATGCCGTTGGATTTGGTGGCCAAGGTGACATGCTTTTTGCTGCGGCTCTGGGCCAGATCGAAGGCGAACTTGAGCAGGCGGTCAGCGCCCTTGCGCGTGAACACGGCCTCCTGTAGCACCATCTCGCGGTCCGTGCCTTCAAACATGATGCCGCCCAGCGAGGTGTACTCACCCTCGGTGTTCTCGCGCACCACGTAGTAGTCGATATCGCCGGGCTTGCGGCCGGCCAGCGGGCAAGGCACGCCGTCAAACAGGCGCACCGGGCGCAGGTTGATGTACTGGTCGAACTCGCGGCGGAACTTGAGCAGCGATCCCCAGAGCGAAACATGGTCGGGCACGGTGGCGGGCCAGCCCACGGCGCCGAACAAAATGGCGTCAAAGCCTTGCAGCTGGGCCTTCCAGTCGTCGGGCATCATCTGGCCGTGCTGCGCAAAGTAGTCGCAATGGGCCCAGTCGAAATGCTGCATCTCGAGCGGCAGGTCAAAAGCCTGGGCGGCGGCTTGCAGCACGCGAATGCCTTCGGGCATGACTTCCTTGCCGATGCCATCGCCAGCGAGTACGGCGATGCGTTGTTTCTTGCTCATGGAATCGTCCTTTGGGTGTCAGGGGCTGCCGCGCAGGCGTTGGCCGCAGCCCTACAATGGCGCCTCCTTGCTCTGCAGCAGGGGGCGCCGGTTTGGCTCAGCATCCTAGCGCCATTGCCACCGCCTGCGCAGCAACTGCGAGACAGAAGAGGGCACCAGCTGCGGTTTTTTCTGCGCTGCCGTGTCTCACTTACCTTTTCCTCCCGAATTTCTGGCCGTGCTGGCTGCTGCCTGCTGGGCGCTGGCGGCGCTGTTCTCGGCGCCTGTGTCACGCAAAATGGGCGCATTTGCCTTTACGCGCTGGCGCATGGTGTTTGCCAGCGCCATGCTTGGCGGCGCGGCCACGCTGATGGGCAGTTGGGGCACGCTCAACACCACGGTAGTGGGCGTGTTGGTGTTGTCCGGCTTTATCGGCATCTTTGTCGGCGACACGGCGCTGTTCGCCTGCATGAACCGGCTCGGGCCACGGCGTTCGGGCATTTTGTTTGCCACGCATTCCATGATGTCGGCGGTGCTGGCGGCTTTGTTCTTGGGCGAGCGCATGGGCGGCATGGCCATGTTGGGTTGTGCGCTGGTGGTGAGCGGTGTGATGAGCGCCATTGCCTTTGGCAGCCGTGCGGGCAATGAATCGAGCTGGGAGGCCACGCGCGGCCGCCTGGCGATTGGTGTGGGCCTGGGCTTGGTGGCGGCCTTGGGCCAGGCGCTGGGCACCTTGGTGGTGAAGCCGGTGATGGGGCCGGAGGTGGACCCCGTGGCTGCATCGGCCATCCGCATGGCGGCGGGCTTTGGCTTCCATGCCATTTTGTGGCTCTCGGGCTGGCAGCCGGCGCGCTTGCAAGCGCAAATGCAGCGCAAGGATTGGTGGCTGCTGGCGGGCAGTGCCTTTTTGTCGATGGCGCTGGGCATGACTTTGATTTTGGCGGCGCTCAAATACGGCAGTGCCGGCCTGGTGGGCATGCTGTCTTCGATCTCGCCGATCTTGCTGCTGCCCCTGCTGTGGTGGAAGAGCCGGGTTGCGCCCACGCTGGGCGCGTGCGTGGGCGCAGTGCTGACGGTGGCCGGCGTGGTGCTGATTCTCTCGCGCAGCCTGTAAGCCCGGCGCCGGCGGCGCGGGCATTGCCGTTTATTTGACGAGCTTGACGGTGCCGGAGATCTGCACGGCCACCTGGGTTTGGCCGGGCTCGATGCCCATGGCGTCGCCCGCAGCAGACTTGGCGGAGGCGACTCCAACACTGAACAGCGTGACCGAGTTGCGTGGCATCGGCATGGCGCCCGATTGGTTGATCGCCACATTGCCATATTCGTAAGATTTGAAGCCCATGGCGCTGGCCGTGGCCTGGGCCTTGGCTTCAAATGCCTTGACGGCTTTGCCGATCAGCTGCTCTTGCACTTTCTTTTGTGCAGCATCCGAGAGGCTGGAGCCCGAGCCCGACAGGCGCGCCTTGCCGATCAGCTCGCCCATGGTCTTGGCCACCTGGGCGGTATCGGTCGATTCAAAGCGTACCGAGAAATGGGTGCGCCAGCTGGTGATCTTGCCTTCCTTGTTGTAGACCGGCTGGGTGAACAGGTTCTCGGTGCTGGTCTCCAGCGCCGGCACTTTTTTGATCACCGCCATCAGCTCGCTGAGCGCAGCCTGGCCGGCCTTTTGCGCATCGGCCTGGTTGGCCGATTCCTTCTCCACGCTGAAGCTGGCCCAGGCCGTGTCTTCGGGCACGCGCTGCGTGGCCTCGGCGTCGAGCGTCAGTGTCGGGCCGGAGTAGGCCGGGTTGCCGGAGCCAGGCACTTGGGCCTGCGCGGCCAAGGGCAGGGCAGTAGCAAGTGCGAGGACAAGACAAGACGAGCGTGAGCGCAGCATGGCGGCAATCCTTGTAAAGCAGACAAGCGGGCATCTTCGCACACGCCTTGGCGCTGCCGCTGGTGAGAGATGAAACTGGATGTTGGCGTACTGGCCGAGGCCCGCCAAAAAGAGGGCCGCAGCCCTCTTGCCGCCTGCTTAGCGTGGCCTTACTGCACGGCCTTTTTCGCCGATGCCTTGGCCTTGTTGGCCGAGCGTTTGGATTGGGCCTTGTGGTAACCAGCCTTGGTTTTGTTCACCACCTTGCCGACGGGGCCGCTTTTGGCGGCGGCATTTTCCGCCCGCTTTTCGTCGATTTTGTGCTCTACCGCATCTGCGGCTTCCGAGGCCGCTTTGGCCGCTTGCGCGTGGGCGCTGCCTGCGCCTGCCAGCGCCAAACCCAGGATGACGATCCAATGCTTCATGGCTGTATTCCTTTGGCAATGAAAAGCCCTTAGCGTAGGCGCGGCACGCAACGGGTTTTGTAGGAAAGCAGCGAAATTGCGCTTGTTACAGCACGGCTTTGGCCGCTTGCATGGCGTTGATCTGTGCGGCGCTGTAGCCCAGGCTGGCAAGCAGCTCGGCTGTGTGCTCGCCCAGATGCGGTGGATCGGTGCGCACCGGCAAGCGCTGGCCGTCCATGCGCAGCGGCAGCAAGGTGGTGGGCGCGGTCTGCCCGGCGCGGACGCCATCGGGCAGGCGGATGTCGGCAAGGCCGCCGGTGGCTAGCAGGTGCGGGTCTTGCAGCAAATCCTGCGGCTGGCTGATGGGCGCATACGGCAGGCCTTGGGCCTCGAAGATTTGGGCAATGCTGGCTGCGCTCATGGGCGCCAGGCGCTCGCGCAGCACGGGCAGCAGCGTGGGGCGGGCGCGCACGCGGTCGTTGTTGCTGGCGTATTGCGGGTCGGCTTGGAGATCGGCCCAGCCAAAGGCCTGGCACATGGCTTGCCAGTGCGCGTCGCTCACGGCGGCCAAAAAGATTTGCGCCTTGTCTTGGACGGTGAACACGTCGTAAATGCCCCAGGCGGAAATGCGCTCCGGCATGGGCGCTGCGGCTTCGCCGGTGACGCTGTACTGCATCATGTGCTGGCCCACCAGAAAGACGTTGTTCTCGAAGAGTGCCGAGTCGATCTCCTGGCCCTTGCCGGTTTGGGCGCGCTGCATCAGCGCCGCCATGGCGCCGATCGCACCAAACATGCCGCCCATGATGTCGTTGACGCTGGTGCCGGCCCGCAGCGGGTCACCAGGGCGGCCCGTCATATAGGCCAGGCCGCCCATCATCTGTACCACTTCGTCAAGCGCCGTGCGGTGCTCGTACGGGCCGGGCAGAAAGCCGGTGTGGTTCACATAGATCAGGCGCTCGTTCAGTTGCGACAGCGTGGCGTAGTCCAGTCCATACTTGGTCATGACGCCGGGTTTGAAGTTCTGTGCCACCACGTCTGCCGAAGCTGCCAGCTTGATCGCCGCCTCTACGCCTTGCGCTTGGCGTAAATCCAGGGCAATGCTCTTTTTGTTGCGGTTGAACATGGGGAAGAAGCCCGAGCCCGCACCCAGCAAATGGCGCGTGCGGTCGCCCTCCACCGGCTCTACCTTGATGACCTCGGCCCCCAGATCGGCCAGCACCATGCCGCAGGTGGGGCCCATGACCATGTGGGTGAATTCGACAACGCGGATGCCGGCGAGCGGCAGAGGCTTGGTGGGAGAAGGCATGGAGGCTTGAACCGATCGGGCGTGCAGAGGCGGAAATGGATTTTCTTGGATCAATGGGTCTTGCTTGGCTGGTATTCAAACCACTTCGCCGTGCAGTGAAGCGGGCACGGGAACAGTTCAGCACCTCAAAACGAAGTCCCTCAGCACAGGCGTTGTAACTGGCTTCGTCACATCACTTGCGCACCCGGGAAACCCAATATGGTCCAAAAAAAATGCCTTTTGCATATTTGCAAAAGGCAGATTGTGTACCAGGCTGGCGGGCTGCCCGTGCCTGGTGGCGGTTAGTGCCTGATCAATTGCTCAAGGCAGCCTTCACCGCAGCCGATACCAGGCCCATGTCGGCCTTGCCGGCCAGCTGGGTTTTGACGGCGCCCATCACCTTGCCCATGTCGCCAGGGCCGGTGGCGCCCACTTTGGCGACGATGTCCTTGACGGCGGCGGTGATTTCTTCGGCCGACATGCGTTGGGGCAGGTAGCCTTCGATCACAGCGATCTCGGCCTTTTCAATGTCAGCCAAATCCTGGCGGTTGGCGCCTTCGTAGGCGGCAATGCTGTCCTTGCGCTGCTTGATCATTTTGTCGACGATGGCGATGACCATGGCGTCATCGATTTCCACGCGCTCGTCCACTTCCTTTTGCTTCATCGCGGCTTGCAGCAGGCGGATGGTGCCCAGGCGCTCGGTGTCCTTGGCGCGCATGGCGTTCTTCATGTCTTCGGTGATTTGGGCCTTCAAGCTCATAGCTCTCTCCTGTTGGGGCAGGCCGTTATACCGTGGGTAGCAAGCAGCGGTCTGCCGAAGGTTTGGCGTGCCGGCGTGGCAGCGCCAGAAAAACAAAAACCCGCGCCTGGCGTCCCGAGCGCGGGTGTTTCCACAAGCTGATGACGCAGTGCGCACCAGCTGTGAATGCTGCGATCAGTACAGCTTCTTAGGCAGTTGCATGCTGCGAACGCGCTTGTAGTGGCGCTTCACGGCAGCAGCCTTCTTGCGCTTACGCTCTGCGGTGGGCTTTTCGTAGAATTCACGAGCGCGCAGGTCGGTCAGCAGGCCCAGCTTTTCGATGGTGCGCTTGAAGCGGCGCAGAGCAACGTCAAAGGGTTCGTTTTCTTTTACACGGATAGTCGTCATTAGCTAATGTTTTCCATTGGTGCCAACAGCGGGTTTTCAGGAAGATCAGCCTGAAAGCCTTGAATGGCGGTTGTGCCCTGTCATATTGACTAGTATTGGCAGACAGGGCTTTGCCAGCAAAGACGAGGATTATAACCAGTTTTCCTGGGGCTTGCCAAGGGACTGTTGGCAAGCACGCACCGGGCCGTGGGCTCAGGCCGCTTCCAGCGCCTGCGCGCAGGCGTGCGCGCTGGCCCAGGCCCATTGGAAGTTGTAGCCGCCGAGCCAGCCGGTGATGTCGACCACCTCGCCTATGAAGAACAGGCCGGGCACGCGCTTGGCTTCCATGCTTTGCTGTGACAGCTCGCTGGTGTCCACGCCGCCCACGGTGACTTCGGCCTTTTTATAGCCTTCGGTGCCAGTGGGCGTCAGCTGCCAGCGGCTCAGGCGTTCGGCCAGGCGCAGCAGGGCTTTGTCGCTGGCTTCGGCAATCGGGCGTTGCCAATCGGCGTCTTGCGCCACCCAGGCGTCGGCCAGGCGGGCGGGAACGAGGGCGGCCAGCTCGTTGGCGATCAGTTTGCGCGAGCGTTGTTTGGCCGCTTGCAGGTGTTCGGCCACGTCCAACTCGGGCGCCAGGTTGATGTCGATGGGCTGGCCCGGCTGCCAGTAGCTGGAGATTTGCAAGATGGCCGGGCCCGAGAGACCGCGGTGGGTGAAGAGCAGGTCTTCGTGGAATTCCATGCGCGTTTTTTTGCTACCAGTGCCAATCACCACCGGCAAAGCCAAGCCGGCTAATTGCGCGTAGGGCGCCCAGGCCGCACCATCAAAAGTCATGGGCACCAGGCCGGGGTTGCGTGGCACCAGCTTCAGACCCCATTGCTGGGCAATGCGGTAGCCGAAATCTGTAGCACCAATTTTGGGGATGGAAAGCCCGCCGGTGGCGATGACCAGGTTGCGCGTGTGCACGCGGCCGCGATCGGTGTCGATCTGGAAACGGGCCGTGCTGGCGGCGTCATCCACGGCGCTGATGTTTTTCACCGCGCATGGCTGCCAGCGCTGTACTTGGCCGGCCTCGCACTCGGCCAGCAGCATGGCGATGATGTCTTCGGCCGAGCGGTCGGCAAAGAGCTGGCCTTTGTGTTTTTCGTGGTGCGGGATGCCGTGCTTGTCGACCAGGGCGATGAAGTCGGCCGGCGCAAAACGCGACAGCGCCGAGCGGCAGAACTGCGGGTTCTGGCCGACAAAATGCTTGTGCGGCTGGCGCACGTCCAGATCGCGGTTGGTGAAATTGCTGCGGCCTCCGCCCGAGATGCGGATTTTCTCGGCCACCTTGTCCGCATGGTCGATCAGCAACACCTGCAACCCGCGCTGGCCCGCCTGGGCCGCGCAAAACAGGCCGGCAGCGCCAGCGCCGATGATGACGGCATCAAATTGCAAGAGGGAGTGGGAAGCGGACATGCGAGAAAGGCTCTGGTTGCGGTGCGGCTGAGGCGGGCGGGCCCGTTCAGCAAAGCTGCGCATTATCGGCCATGTGGCATATCCGGGTGGCTGGCGCTACGGCTGCCCGAGCGGCATGCCGCCAAAGCGGGCCATGCAATGCCAGGCCTTTTTCAACGATTGGGCGTCGTAGCGCTGGTTGCGTGTGGACTGTGCTTGGGCGCGCCCTAGATCGGCCGGGCTCAGGCTGCGGGCGGAGCCATTGCCCGAGCCAAAGTGCTGCAACAGGTCTTGCAATGTTGCAGCGATTTCATCGCCTCGGTATTCAGCAGCTGCGGTGAGCTTGTGATTTGTAAAACGGTAGCCGCCGTGCCAGTGCACCGGCACTTGGCAGCGCTGTGCGGCCGCTGCAATCGGCGTGTCGGCAAAGCTGGGGTCCAGCACCAGGGCTGCCACATCGCGCGCCAAGAGCAGGCCGCCGTGGATTTGGGCTTCAACATAGTGGTCCAGCGGGTCGGGCAGCGTCAGGCATTGCAATTGCTGCCAGTCCATCTGCGGCCACAGACCGATGTGCTCAGGTTGCCAGTAGCTGTCGGGGTCGCAAAAGCTGCTGCGGGCGGCAACGCCAACGTGCAACTGCAACCAGGCCGAGCCAAAGCGCGGCGCTGCGCCGTGGCCGACCCAGTGGCGGGCACCCAAAGCGCTTAGATCTACCGCGCCGTAAACCGGGCGCTCGCTGCTGGGCGCCGCATCGTAGGCACCGGCAAACCAGTCGTGCTCCCACTGCCAGCGCTGGCCGCCGTTGTGCGGGCTGTAGCTGCCGTTGCTGCTGCCGCTTTCGAACTGTGACTGGTAGCGCCCGCTGCTGGCCAGGTGCTCGATCACCGTGGCGCCGCCATGCAACCAGTCAGGATGGAAGTGAATGTGCATGGCCGCGTAGGGCACGGCTGGACCGCGCTGCATACCGCGCTGGCGCACGGCCTCTAGCGCCTGTTGTTGCGCAGGGCTGAGCAGTGCTACGGCTGGTTCGGTGGCGGCCATGCTGCGCAGCATAAAGCCTGGCGCAGGCGTGTTTCAAGCGAAAAGCAGCGCCGGCCATGGTTATGCGATCTGCCTACAATCGCTTTCATGCGTCTTCCTCACCACCAACTCACGATGACCGTGCTCATGTCGCCCGACATGGCCAATTTCTCTGGCAATGTGCACGGCGGGGCGATTTTGCGCCAGCTTGATAACGTCGCTTATTCCTGCGCCAGCCGCTATGCAGGCCGTTATGTGGTGACCTTGAGCGTGGACCAGGTGATGTTTCTGGAGCCCATCCATGTGGGTGAGTTGGTGTCTTTCTACGCCAGTGTCAACTACACCGGCACCTCGTCGATGGAGATCGGCATCAAGGTGGTGGCTGAGAATATTCAGGAGCGCAGCGTGCGCCATGTGAACAGCTGCTTTTTCACCATGGTCGCTGTGGACGATAACCGCAAGCCCGTGCCTGTGCCGCCGCTGCAACCCGAGACAGACGAGGAAAAGCGCCGCTGGAACGCCGCCATCACGCGCAAGGAATTGCGCAAGGAGCTGGCGCGCCGTTTTGCCGAGACGCGGAAGGCGGAAGCATAGCCCGGCAGCGCAGCATAAGAAACAGGGTTGCTGGCTGCAGCATGGCCCGCCACGCTGTTGGTGATGGGCCGTCTCCAGGCCTTTACGCAAAACTTGCCAACCGTGCGCAAGAAAAAAGCCAGCACCGCAGTGCTGGCTCAGTGCAAGCGCGCTGAGCGCTCAGCGCGACTTCACCGCGTCGCGAGGCGCAGAAGAGAACACGCCGTCAACACCGAGCTTGTAGAAGTTGCGGTACTCGTTGGTGGCGCTGCCGTTGTAATCGCTGGCCAGTTGGCTCGGGTCGCTGGAGAAGACCCAGGGGTGTACAAACAGGTTTTGGGCGTGCGCGTTGGTGACCAGGGCGGTGTTGGTGGTCAGGACGCGGTCGCGCTCGTCCCACAGGCCGTCACCGTTCAGATCGTCCATCTTGCCATCGTTGTTCTTGTCCACGCTTTTCGAGGACACGATGTATGCCTTGGCGGGCGATATGCCGTCGGCATAGGTTTTGATTTGCGCCAGACCGTCGGCCGTGACCATGTCCTGGTAAGTGGTTGTGGTGCCGCTGGCCGTGAAGTCGTACGGGCGGTCGTGCGGTGACTGGATGAGCACGTCGCCGTTGGCCGCTACACCGCTGGCGTCGATCATCTGCACCAGGCGCAGCTTGGTTTTGCTGCGCAAGCTCTTGAGGTGCGCCACTTCGAAAGAGCGAATCAACACCGGATCGCTGGCCTTGCTGTAGCCCGCTTGCTGCAAGGCGCTGACCAGCTTGTCTTCCATGCCCAGTTTGAGTTTGGTGTGGAAGCTGGGGTGGCGGGTTTGCAGGTACAGGCCAACGTTGCGGTTTTGGCGCTGGACGTAGTTGAGGATCTGGCTGAACGACTGGATGCCTGCGCTGTTGCTGGCGTAGTCGCCTTTAGGCGTTTTGAGCCGCAGGGTCTGCAACTCGGCCAGCGTAAAGTCTGCGGCGAACCAGCCGGTTCTGGATTTGCCATCGATCTCGCGTGTGGCTTTGCGCGAGCCGAAACTGCGGATGTCTTTGACATCGGTGAGTTCGGTGATGTCGGGCGAGCCCAGGGCCACCAGCACGCCGTCTTGGCTCATCACCAGATCAATGGCTAGAAAATCGGCATTCTGGTTGATAGCTTCTTGGATGCTCTCCAACGAATTGGCCGGAAAGTTGGCCAGGCCGGGTTGTGAAAAGGCCTTGGGTTTGCTGCCGTCCAGCGTGGGGAACTTGTCGTTGCCGGTGCCCGTGCCAGGGTCGGTGTTGATGCCCCATTCGGTATTGCAGCCGCTGACCAGCGCAGCACACAGGGCCGCAACACTCAGTTGCAAGGCGGTTCTTTTTCGCATGACTCAGTCTCCTCGAATAGTCTTGGGTAGGCTGCGTGCCACTGGCGGCCGCCGCGCAGCCGCAGCACCTGTGGCAGCGCAGCTGCTTTGCCGCTGGTGCTACGGCGTGAATGACAAACGGTTCAGTGCCTGAGCACTGACAGTTGTTGACTATCGTAGACTGAAATGTCGTAGAAATCGGGGAAATCAGCCGATTGCTTGGCGGCTTGACATTTGGGCGGCCAAAGCGACGCAGTGCACCACATCTCCCACGACCATGATGCTGGGGCTGGCGAGCTGCTGGCTTTCCATGGTAGAGGGCAAATCTGCCAGCGCGGTGACGGCATGGCGCTGCTGCGGCAGGCTCGCGTGCTGCACGATGGCCACAGGCGTATCAGCGGGCAAGCCCTGCAGCAGCCCTTCGGTGATGCTGTGGGCGCTGGCGACGCCCATGTAGATGACCAAGGTCAAGCGGGCGCTGTGGGCTGTGCGGGCCAGCTCGGCCCAGTCCGGCCCGGCACCGCCCGGCTTGGCATGGCCGGTGACAAAGACCACGCCCTGCGCATGATCGCGGTGCGTCAGCGGCGCACCAAGGCTGGTGATGGCCGCCAGGCCGGCGGTGATGCCGTTGATGATGCGTGGCTCTACGCCATGGGCACGCAAAAAATCTACCTCTTCTCCACCTCGGCCAAAGATGAACGGGTCGCCGCCTTTGAGGCGCACCACGCGCTCGCCGTTGCTTACTTCTTGCAGCATCAGGCGCTGGATGAAGTCTTGCGGCGTGCTCTTGCAGCCGCCGCGCTTACCCACATGCACGATGCGTGCACTGGGCGCTGCCCATTCGAGCACCGCGTCGTTGACGAGGTCGTCCACCAGCAGCACGCTGGCTTGCTGGATGGCCTTGGCCGCCGCAATGGTGAGCAGATCCGGGTCGCCGGGGCCGGCGCCCACCAAGGTGCAAGTGCCGCTGGCAGTGCTGGCGGGCTTGGAGTGGGGTGTCAGCGTGAACGAGGGCATGGTGTGTTGCGGAAAGTCGATGTGGAGCGGGCGGTCGTCAAACCGGGTTTTGCATGCGAGCCGCCAATTGGCGGATGTAGCGCACCTGCTGGGCCAGTGCCTCGGGCACGGGCAGGCGGCCAGCCAGCACGTCTTCGGTATAGCGGGCGGTGGTGACCGCGTCAATGGCGCTGGGCAAGCCGGGCACTTCGCTTTCGGTGCCGGCGGCGCGCTCTTGCAGCAGCAGGTGCTGGCCTTGCACAAAGCCGTCGTACTGCGGCGTGCGGCGCGGGTCGGCGCAAACTTCGCCTTCCAGACCGCGCGAAAGCAGGGCGTTAGCGCCCAATTGCTGAAGGGTGCTGAGCAACATGGGCAGATATTCGGGGTGCGTGTAGCTGCCGAGCAGCAGCGCCGGCCCGGCCACCGGTTGCAGCAGCTTGGCGATGCTGTGGCCGGGGTTGCGCAGGCCAATGATCTGGCGCACAGCCAGCAGTTTGGCGAGCGCCGGCAGCAGGCTGGCAGTGTGGACGCAGCTGACTTGGCCCGCCGCCAAGCTGCCAAAAGCGGCCTGGGGCTGAATACCCAACAGCTCGAAAACCGCAAATGCGGTGACGCGGCTGGCCTCGGTTTGCATGCCATGCACCAGCACGGGCAAGCCTTCGCGGGCCAGCAACAAGGCGAGCAGCGGCGTCAGCGTGGGTAGACGCCGCGCGCCGTTGTAGCTGGGGATGACGATGGCAGGCTGCTCGCCCGCCAGCGAAAAGCGCGCAATGCGCTGGTGCACGGCGTCCCACAGGCCGCACATCTCGTCGGCAGTCTCGCCTTTGATGCGCATGGCGATGCAGAAAGCGCCGATTTCGTAGTCGCTGACCTGGCCGTCCAGAATCTGGCCCAACAGATCGGCTGCCTGCGCGCGCTCCAGCGCCTTGGCGCCGCGCGCGCCGCGCCCGATGTCCTTGATGTAGTGCTGTATGGCCATGGTGTTTGCAAAGTTGTGCGTATTATTTTCGGTTTTATAGACGAAAAAGTAATAACGAAAAATGGCTGCGCCCGTCCGCTGGCCGAGAGGGCGCAGGGCATTGTCACGGCGCCGCCTTGCCCGGCCCGCAGAATTGACGAAATTTTGCGCTGCAAAAGCTTGCGCCGCCGCCGCCAAGCCCTAATATCCGCAGTCTGTGCCATGCCCTGCGGGGCTTTTGAAAGGAAAGAATATGTCTGGATCCCCATCGATGGTTGACGAGCTGTTGCAGCAGTTGCAAGGCGCGCCCATGCAGCAGATGGCACAAAGCCTGGGTGAGAGCGAAGAGCAGACCCAGCAGGCGGTGCATGCCGCGATTCCGATGATGCTGGGCGCGTTGGGCAACAATGCTCAAAGCGCCGACGGTGCCGATGCCTTGTTTGGCGCGCTGCAGAGCCACGGCGGCAGCCCGGATCTGGGCGGCTTGCTGGGCTCGCTGCTCGGCGGTGGCGCAGGCGGCGGCCAGGCTGCTGGTGGATTGGGCGGCTTGGGCGGTCTCGGCGGCATGCTGGGCAGTGTGCTCGGTGGCGCCATGGGCGGTGGTGCACCGGCTGGCGCACAAAGCTCGGGCGCGGGCGATATCTTGGGCCACATCTTTGGCGGCCAGCAAGACCAGGCATCCAGCAATCTGGGCCAGGCCACGGGCCTGGGCGGCGGCAACGCGGCCAATCTGCTGAAAATGCTGGCACCGCTGGTGATGTCGTTCCTGGCGCAGCGCGTCATGGCCGGCGGCATGAACTCGTCCGACCTGGGCAACGCCCTGGGCCAGGAAAAAGCCCAGGTGCAGCAGCAAGGCGGCCTGGGTGGCGGCCTGCTCGGCTCGCTGCTGGACCAGAACGGCGACGGCAAGCTGGACGTTGGTGACCTGATGAAGATCGGCGGCTCCCTGCTCAGCGGCCGCCGCTAAGCAGGCGCCCGTAGCTGCGCGCAGCCACTATCCCCAAAACAGTCCCCAATACCTTCCTGCAGCGCAGGGTGGTGTTGGGGATTTTTCATGCGCAGAGGGCGGAAAGCCTACACTTTCGCTCCATGAGTTTGCTGATTTTGGGAATCGAATCTTCGTGCGACGAGACCGGCGTGGCGCTGGTGCGCACGCGCGACGACGGCGCTGTGCCGCAGTTGCTGAGCCATGCGTTGTACAGCCAGATCGACATGCACCGCGCCTATGGCGGCGTGGTGCCCGAGCTGGCCAGCCGCGACCATATTCGCCGAGTGCTGCCGCTCACGCGCCAGGTGCTGCAAGATGCGGGCAGCTCGCTTGAAGCCGTAGATGCGATTGCTTTTACCCGTGGCCCTGGCTTGGCCGGTGCTTTGCTGGTGGGCTCGGGCGTGGCTTGCGCCTTGGGCGCCGCGCTCGATAAGCCGGTGCTGGGCGTGCACCACCTGGAAGGCCATTTGCTCTCGCCGTTCTTGAGCGACGATCCGCCCCAGTTCCCGTTTGTGGCGCTGTTGGTCTCGGGCGGCCACACGCAGCTGATGCGCGTGGATGGCGTGGGCCAGTACGAGATTCTGGGCGAAACGATTGATGACGCCGCTGGCGAGGCTTTTGACAAATCCGCCAAGCTGCTGGGCCTGCCATATCCGGGTGGTCCGGAGCTCTCGCGCTTGGCGCAAAACGGCGATCCCGAAGCTTTCAAGCTGCCGCGGCCTTTGCTGCACAGTGGCGATCTGGATTTCTCGTTTGCCGGCCTGAAAACGGCGGTGCTGACCCAGGCCAAAAAGCTGGGCGACGAGCTGGAAGCGCGCAAGGCCGATCTGGCCGCCTCCACGCAGGCGGCGATTGTTGATGTGCTGGTGAAGAAGACTCTGGCCGCGCTCAAGCAAACCGGCATGCAACGCGTGGTGGTAGCTGGTGGTGTGGGCGCCAACCGCTTGCTGCGCGAGCAGTTGAACGCGGCATGCGCCAAGCGCCGCGTGCGCGTGCATTACCCGGAGCTGCATTTGTGCACCGACAATGGCGCCATGATTGCCATGGCCGCAGCCATGCGCATCCAGGCTGGTCAGCAAGAAGCCACCAAGGAATACGCTTTTGATGTGAAGCCACGCTGGCCGCTGGATTCCATCGTGTTGGCGAACACCGCCACAGCTTGAGCGCCATTGCTTTGCCAAAACCATGGGCCGCGAAAATCGCGGCCCATTTTGTTGGTGGCTACAGCCTTGCTACGGCGTTTACTGGATGGCCAGCGTCTGCACTTGGGGCTCGGGCTGGTGCGTGGCCAGCGTCAAGGTCAGCACGCCGTTTTCCAGTGCAGCCTTGGAGTTGGCCAGGTCGATGGCAGCTGGCAGTTTCCAGGCGCGTTGTACGCTGCGCGGTGCGCCTTCCACGCTGCTCAGGCGCACGGTTTTGTCTTGCAGCTCCAGCTGGAGTTGTTCGCGGCTGAGGCCGGGTACGTCGAGTTGGATGGTGAAGACGCTGCCGTCTTGGCTGACGTTTTCGTTGGCTGGCGAGGCGGCCGTGGTGGTTTGCAAAAAGCGTTGCAGCGCGGCATCCATGGCAGCGGGAGAAACAGCGTAGGCAGAGCGGTGCAGCAGAGGGGTCATGATCATGTTCAATCCTTTTCTATCAGTGCAGCATCTTGCTGCTCGATGACTGGTAGTTGGATGGCAAGGTCTTGATTTCAAGAGAAATTGGCGGCTTTTTATTTTTGCTGCCAAGCCCTTGAAAGCGCCTGGATCACGACCATATTGCGCGCTCGCCAGCGGTCACTGCGGGCTGAAACTGGCCGGATCGGGTGTGCGTTGTTGGCGCGCCTTGTTGCGCAGATAGGCCTTGGCCGCAGCTTCAGCGCTGGGCGAGTTGGTGCTTTCGCTGCTGGGCTCGGCCTCGGGCGTATAGCTCTCTGGCACCACCGGCGTGCCGGTGCGGGCACGCTTGATGGCCTGGCCCAGCTGGATCACCGACATGGCATAAAAGCTTGACCAGTTGTAGCGCGTGATGGTGTAGAAGTTCTGCGTGCCGGCCACGTACTGCGCGTCGGCATCGCCGTTCTTGAGCTCGATCAGGGCCAGCGGGCCGTTGTGCTGCGGGCCGGGCGCGGCCAGTTGCACACCGTTGGCGGCCATCTCGGCGGCGCTGAACGTGGGTTTGATATCGGGCTCCAGCAAGGTGGCCAGTTGGGCGGGCGTGCTGTTGAGCTGCATATCGTAATAAGCCGGCATGCCGCGCTGCCAGCCGTGGCCGACAAAATAATTGGCCACCGAGCCAATCGCATCGGCCTTGCTGCTGAAAAGGTTGATCTTGCCGTCGCCGTCAAAATCCACCGCATAGTTGGCCCAGCTGGTGGGCATGAACTGCGGCAGGCCCATGGCGCCGGCGTAGCTGCCCTGGGTGTCGAACGGGTTGCTGTTGTTCAGGTAGGCGGTGGTCAGAAACTGCTCGAGCTCGCCGCGGAAATACTTGCTGCGCTCGGCCTGGCGCGGGTGGTTGGCCGGGTAGTCGAAAGCCAGCGTGGCCAGCGCATCGACCACGCTGAAGTTGCCGGTTTGCTGGCCGTAAATGGTTTCCACCCCGATGATGCCGACGATGTATTCGGCCGGCACGCCATAGGTTTGCTCGGCGCGGGCCAGGGCGGCTTCGTTCTCGTTCCAAAAGCGCAGGCCGGCGCGGATGCGGATCGGCTCGACAAAGCGGCTGCGGTAGGCGCGCCAGTTTTTGACGCCGGCGGGGCCGGTACGCGGCGTCATCAGGCGCTGCACCGTGGGGTTGAAGCGGGCCTGGTTGACGCTGGCGCGCAGCCAGGCTTCGTCAACATGGCGGCGCGCCGCGACTTCGCGCACAAAGTCATCGGCCTCGGGCCGGTTGGCGTAGCTTTGCGCTGAGGCGCTGGCTTCGCTGTCGCGGTTTTTCTTCGAGGGTTTTTGTGCGTTGGCGCTGACCACGCAAGCGCTGGCTGCTAGCAAAACGAGCGTTTTTTGGAGAATGCGGTGCATGCGGCTTTATACCTTGTCGGCGGGGCGTGCCAGCCCAGACCAGGGCAATTGTCGTAACTGTTTGCGCAAGCCTGCCAGTGCAGCGGTCGTGGAGCCTGGCGCGCCAGCGCTGGCGTAGCGGATGCGTTCCAGCGCTTGCAACCAGGCCTCGAAAGCCGGCGCCTGCTCGGGCGCCTGCTGGCGGATGGCCTGCGCCAGGCTGCGCGGCGTGGCGCTCTCCGCACTGGCGATACCGGCCTTGGCCAGACGTTGGCGCGCTTGCAGCAACAAGACGAGCCACGGATCGGTGTGGCGGCGTTGGTAGTACAGCACCAGGGAGACGATGGCCGCTGCCGCGATGAGCAGGCCGCCCAGAATACGCACCAGGTCCATCCAGTTCGGGCTGGACAGGCCCAGCTTGCCGAGCATGTCCATCTGGTCGCGCTGGGTGTAGTTCAGCACCCACTGGTTCCAGCTGTTGTTGACGGCTTCCCACATGGCGCGCATGTGCTGGAAGGTGTTGATGGCGGCCTGGTTGCTGACCATGAAGCCCATCACGTTGCTGGTGTTGATGCGCTGCGCAGCCGTCACACGGCCAGGGCTGACGGCGCCGGTTGGGTCGATCCGTACCCAGCCTTGCTGCGCGCCCAGCCAGACTTCGGCCCAGGCATGGGCATCGGCCTGGCGCACGGTCCAAAATCCGTCTACCGCGTTCATCTCGCCGCCCTGGTATCCGGTGACGATGCGTGCTGGCACACCAGCTGCCCGCAGCGCAATCACAAAGGCCGACGAAATATGCTCGCAAAAGCCTTCTTTGCGGTCAAACCAGAACTGGTCGGCTGCCTCGCCCGCATAAACGCCGGGGTTGAGCGTGTAGGTGTAGCCGCCGCTGCGCAGTTGGGCCAGCAGGCGCTGCACCAGGCGCTGGTCGCGCTCGGGCCCGTCGCCAACTTCAGCCGCCAACTGTTGCACCCAGGCCTGGGTGCGCGGGTTGCTGTTGGCCGGCAAGCGGCGGTTGAAGCGCAGCTCGCGTTCACTGGCCTGCATGCCAAAGCGGTAGCTGGTGTGGCTTTGCATGCTGATGCGGGTGACTTCGGTGATTGGCCGGTAGCTCAGCCACTGCATGTCTTGCGTGCGGTAGGGCCGGCCGCGCGGCAGCGCTGGCGCCTCGCTGGTCAGGTCCAGAGCCAACAGCCAGGAGTTGTGGTGCGCCTCCAGCGTCAGCTCATAGCGCAAGGGCTCGCCGCTGGTGCTGATGTCGGTGAGGGGCTTGTCGCTGGGCGCGGGCTGGCCGCCCGCAGCGCGCCAGGTTTTGCCGTCAAAATCGGCCAACACCGGGCCGCGCCAGTACAGCAGCCGGCTGGGCGGCGGGCGGTTGCCTTCGGTCTCGAAACGGACGCGGAAGGCAATGCCTTCGTCTTGCGCCAGCGAGGCCATATTGCCCACGCTCATCTCGTCGGACAAACCGGTTTTGGCGGTTTTGGCCGTGGGCACGCCCCACAGCGGCGCCATGCGTGGGAAGAAGACAAACAGCGCCAAGGTCAGCGGCGCGCCAATGGCGATCATTTTCAGCGACAGCTTGGCGGCATAGCGCAGCGAAGGCTGGCCTACGGGCATATGGGCATTGACCAGGGCCGTT
Organism: Comamonas trifloxystrobinivorans; assembly: GCF_043359985.1. NCBI lineage: Bacteria > Pseudomonadati > Pseudomonadota > Betaproteobacteria > Burkholderiales > Comamonadaceae > Comamonas > Comamonas trifloxystrobinivorans. The sequence continues at coordinate 4,461 of NZ_JBHZGV010000005.1, read as the reverse complement.
AGCAAACCGACCAGCCCGATCGAGATGGCCAGCGCTGTCAGCAGCGATTGCGAATGCAGAAAATTGGCCAGCAAGGCAAAAAAGCCCAGAAAAAACACCACCATGGCATCGCGCCGGGCTCGCATCTCCAAGGTTTTGAGGGTCAGCAGCATGGTGATCAGCGTCACCCCGGCATCGGCGCCAAAAATCGTCTTGTAGTGGAGGGCGGTACCACCGACGGTCAGCACCAGCAAGGCGGCCAGCGTCCAGCGGTTGGGCAAGGGTTTTTGCCGGAAAGCGAGCGAGGCACGCCACAGCAACAAGCCATAGGCCAGGGCCGAAGCCCAAACCGGCAAGGTGGCGGTCAGTGGCATCAGTACCCAGCTGACCACGGCCAGCAGAAACAGCGTATCGCGTGCTTCGCGGGGCAGGTTGCTCAGGCGCTGGCGCAGAGAGAGAGAGCTGTTGGGCATGGCTTGCTTTCTACGCCAGGGCCAGTGCCCGCAGGCAGGCAGCACGGTGCTCCGGGCCGCTGTCGGGCGCTATGTCGTTGCCGTTGGCGGCAATGCGCAAGCCGTAGCGCAGGCCTTGCTGCTCAGCATGCAGCACCCATGCGGTCAGACGCGAGAGCTGGGCCTCGAGCTCGGCCAGGCCGCAGCGGCTGGCGTCGAGCCACAGGTCTTGCTGCGCTTGCTGCTGGTTGTCGCGCACCACAAACGGGCCCACGCCGGTGGCCAAGGCGCTGGCGGCTTTTTTCCAGACCACCAGCTTGAGCGGGTCGCCACGGCGGTAGCCGCGCACGCCGTCGAGCTCGCCGCCGCTGGCATGCAAGCGCGCGCTGTGGCCTTGGCCCGCATCAGCCAGGCCATGCGGCAGTGGCGGCGGGTGGGATTCGGGGCTGGGGTAGACCAGGGCTTTCTCGTCGCTGCGGAACACCGTCCACATGCGGAATACACCCAAGGGAAAACGTGTTTCCACCACCACCGCTGGCAAGGGCTGCAAGCCGCGCTGGCTGGCCAGCATGGCGAGTTGCACGGTGGTTTGGCCTTGGGCAGGGACGTTGGCCATGCTGTAGCTGGGCTCTTCGTACAGGCGCACGCCGAGCGCATAGCGGGCGCGGCGGCTGGGGTTGTCCAGCTTCAAGCCCAAGGGCAAGGCCTGGCCCACAAAGGCCGCCTGCGGCGCGTGCAAGCCCAGTTGCATGCCCAGCAAATTGCGGTAGCCAACGCCGATGGACACCAGCGACGCGCCGGTCAGCATGAAGGTCAGCAAAAAGCCCAGGTTCAGTTGAAAGTTGATGCTGGCTATCAGCAGCACCAGCAAGGTCACGCCGAGCATGCAGCCGGCGCGCGTGGGCAACAGGTAGAGGTTGCGCCGGGTGACCGTGAGGGTGCTGCTGAGCGACAGCTTGCCCAGCCACCAGCGGCGCATGCGCTGACGCCAGGCCTGCAACAAGGCGGGCCGGGCAGGGCGGCTGGTGCCAGCTTGCGGGGTGATAGTGCTGGCCACTTTATTGCAGCGGCACGCTGTCCATCATGGCGCGTACTTGTTCGACGGCGCTGCGCCCCGCGCTGCTGACCGGCACCATGCGGTGCGCCGTGGTCTGCGGCAAGATGGCTTGTACATCGTCAGGCGCCACATAGTCGCGGCCCTGGATCAGCGCTTGCGCCTTGGCCGCCCGCACCAGGCCAATACCGGCGCGGGGCGATAGCCCTTGCACAAACCATTTGCCCGAGCGGGTGGCCGCCATCAAGGCTTGGACGTAGTGGATGAGCGCATCGCTGGTGCGCACGGCGCTCACCTCCTGCTGCAAAAACTTCAGCTCCACGGCCGAGGTGAGCGCAGGCAGCTGGTTGGCAATATCGCGGTGGCCTTGGCCGGCCAGCAGTTGGAACTCGGCCGCCTGGTCCGGGTAGCCGAGCGAAATGCGCATCAAAAACCGGTCCAGCTGGCTCTCGGGCAGGGCATAGGTGCCCAGCTGCTCCAGCGGGTTTTGTGTGGCGATCACGAAAAACGGCTGGGGCAGCGGCCGCGTCGTGCCTTCGGCGGTGACCTGCTTTTCCTCCATGGCTTCGAGCAGGGCGCTTTGTGTCTTGGGGCTGGCGCGGTTGATCTCGTCGGCCAGCAGCACCTGGGTGAACACCGGGCCGGGGTGGAAGACGAAGTTCTGCTGCTCGCGCTCGTAGACCGATACGCCCGTCAGATCGCTGGGCATCAGATCGGCGGTGAACTGCACGCGCGAGAACTGCAGCCCCAAAGTGCGTGCCAGTGCGTGCGACAAGGTGGTTTTGCCCACGCCCGGCACGTCTTCAATCAGCAGGTGACCTCCTGCCAGCAAACAAGTCAGACAATCCTGGACTTGCGCCGGTTTCCCCACAATCACCGTGTTAAGCTGAGCCAATAATTTTTGTATGGTGTGCTGTGTCTGCATAGCATAACCATAGACGATAAAAACGAGCAAGGAGACGAAAGCTGTGTCCAAGACAGGTTATTTCACACACCGTGACTGTTGGAAACACGACATGGGCCCGGGCCACCCCGAGTGCCCGCAACGCTTGGACGCCATTGAAGACCGCCTGCTGATGACGGGCGTGGGTGACGCGCTGGAGCGCCGCGACGCGCCCAAGGCCATGCCATCAGATCTTGAGTTGGGTCATGAGCGCTTGCATATCGCCGCGATCCGCGGCCTGTCCGAGATGGCGGGCGACAACCAGGCGGTCGGCGGCCCGGCCACCTTGATGCTCGACACCGACACCTCCGTCAACGTCAACACCTGGAACGCCGCCTTGCGTGCCGCTGGCGCAGCCTTGGCTGCGACCGATGCCGTGATTGGCGGCGAGATGGAGAACGCCTTTTGCGCCGTGCGCCCGCCTGGCCACCATGCCACGCGCAAGCAGGCCATGGGCTTTTGCTTTTTCAACAACGTGGCGCTGGCAGCCAAATATGCGCTCATGCGCCACCAGCTCAAGCGCGTAGCGATTGTTGACTTTGACGTGCACCATGGCAACGGCACCGAAGATATTTGTGCCCATGATCCGAACATCCTGATGGTCGGCATCTTCCAACACCCGTTCTACCCTTTCAGCGGTGATAAAGACCCGGCCGAGAACATGCTGAACGTGCCCGTGCCCGCCTATACCAAGGGCATGGATGTGCGCGAAATCGTCGAGACCTACTGGATTCCGCGCCTCGAAGCCTTCAAACCGGAGATGATTTTCATCAGCGCCGGCTTTGATGCCCACCGCGAAGACGACATGGGCCAGCTCGGACTGGTAGAAGCCGATTACGCCTGGATCACGCACCGCATTAAAGACATTGCCCGGCGCTTCAGCAAGGGGCGCATCGTCTCCTGCCTCGAAGGCGGCTATGTCATGGCGCCGCTGGCCGCCAGTGTGGAAGCGCATATCCGCGTGCTGGCCGATTTGTAAGCTGACCTGTAAAGACCGAGCCGATGTCCGAGAGCACTATCCTTCTGCAGTCGCGCGATGCGCGCGGCGTGCTGACCTTGACCATGAACGACCCGGCGCGCTTCAATGCGCTGGGCGACGAAATGCTGTCTGCCCTGCAAGCCGCGCTGGCGGCTGCCGCCCAAGACGAAAGCCTGCGCGCCGTGGTGCTGGCCGCCAATGGCCGCGCCTTTTGCGCCGGCCACAACCTCAAGGACATGGCGGCCCACCCGGACAAAGCCTGGTACCAGGATCTGTTTCAGCGCTGCACCAAGGTGATGCTGGCCATCCAGAAACTGCCGGTGCCGGTGATTGCGCGGGTACATGGCATGGCCACTGCAGCCGGTTGCCAACTGGTGGCGCAGTGCGACCTGGCCGTGGCCAGCAGCGAGGCCAGTTTTGCCACCAGTGGCATCAACTACGGCCTGTTCTGCGCCACGCCCAGTGTGCCGCTGGTGCGCAATGTGCCCATCAAACAAGCCATGGAAATGCTGCTGACGGGCGAATTTTTGAGCGCTGAGCAGGCCAGGGCGGAGGGCTTGGTCAACCGCGTGGCGGCAGCCGATCAGCTGGATGCCGAGCTGGAGCAATTGCTGGCCGCCATCGTCAACAAACCGCGCGCTGCCATCACCATGGGCAAAGCCTTGGTCTACCAGCAGCGCGAGCTGGGCTTGGAGGCAGCTTACCAGGCGGCCAGCCAATGTATGGCCACCAATATGATGGATACTGATGCGCAAGAAGGGGCGCAGGCTTTTGCGCAGAAGCGCAAGCCGGTGTGGGCGAACCAGTAGGCGGTGTGTCACTTCGGCGTGACTGGCATTGATTGGAGCGGCTGGGTGAGGGCGCGGAGTTTGTGGCGTCCGCGCCCATGGCGGGGCTTTCTGCGCTTCACGCAGATTTGATGAGGCTGTTTTTCTAACTGGCGTTACTGGGTTTTGCATGCTGCAGCTGGCCGGGTCTCGCCCCGGCAGGCGACCTCCCTTTTTGCCCAGCCAAAAAGGGAGGCGAAAAATCTGCCCCACATCCAGCGTCCCCG
>NZ_JBHZGV010000044.1:0-773 GCF_043359985.1 Comamonas trifloxystrobinivorans | reverse complement strand
GTGTTGCACAAGTACACCTCCCACTGGCCTGCGGCTACCTCCTGCATGCCTATTTGCTGACCCGCCAGCAAGTAGCCGATGTAGATGCGCAAGCCTCTCCAGTACACCACTCCATTGCGGCTGACCGTGGAGCTCTCCCAGTGAGGCGGGTACTGGGCTGGCGGCAGCTGCTCTGGATAGGTGCGATCGGATGAGCGGTAGCGCTGGCTGGGTGTTTGCTGCTCCAGGCTTTCATGGGGGCGCTGCTCGTTGTAGTGCTGACGGAAGGCGTCTAGCTGTACTTGCAGGGCTTGGAGGTTGGCTGCCGGTGTTTTGCCCAGTGCGTGCTTGAGGGTGCGGTGCATGCGTTCGTGGCGGCCGTTTTGCTGGGGCTTGCCGCGTTCGATGCGCTCGGGCTCGATCCCCAGCCGTATCCACCACACGGCTAGGCGTGACAGGCCTGCAACGCCCGTGCTGGCAAAGGGGGCGCCGTTGTCTGAGCGGATGCGGCTTGGCAGGCCGTGGTGTTGGAAGACACGCTCAAAGCTGTGCTGGGCTTGTGCAAAGCCGGTGCTGGGGTAGGCATCGATGGCCAGTAGGTAGCGACTGGCGTGGTCCATGATGGTCAAGGGGTAGCACCACTGGCCGTCGGCGGTCTTGAACTGGCCTTTGTAGTCCACGCTCCACAGACCATTGGGCTCGCTGCTGGGGCGCAGTGGTTGCTCGGTGGGGTGGACGCGCCTGCGTCTGCGCTGGCCCTGGATGAGGCCTGCGGCTTTGAGGATGTTGTAGAT
>NZ_JBHZGV010000043.1:0-1039 GCF_043359985.1 Comamonas trifloxystrobinivorans | reverse complement strand
GGCGTTGTTGCATAAAGTGCTGCCAAAGTCGAGGTAGCCTCGGCGCATGAGTGATTCGAGCTGGGGCAAGCGGCGCTACCGCACCACGAACTGGAAGGCGTACAACGCGGCGTTGAAGGCCCGAGGTGACCTGAGCATCTGGTTGAATGAAGACATGCAGTGGTACGCAGCACCAAGCGGCAAACGAGGACGCAATCAGACGTTCTCCGATGCAGCCATCCAGTTTTGCCTGACGATCAAATGCTTGTTCGGCTTGGCGCTTCGCCAAACGCTGGGATTGGTGCAATCGCTGCTGCGGCTATCCGGATTACCCTGGGCAGCCCCCGACTACAGCACGGTGTGCCGCAGGCAAAAAACGCTGAATGTCCAAGTGCCGTACCGCACAAGCAAAGGCGGCAGGGGTCTTCACATGCTCGTGGATTCCACGGGCATCAAATTCCTGGGTGAAGGCGAATGGAAGGCCAAGAAGCATGGAACTGAAAGACGTCGCCAGTGGCGCAAAGTGCATCTGGGCATCGATGCCGACACCTTGCAAATCCGCGCCATCGTGGTGACCACCAACGAGATCGGTGATTCTCCTGTGACTGCTGAATTGCTCGATCAGATTCCAGAAGATGAACCCATTGCCAGCGTCACGGGCGATGGCGCGTACGACACCAAGGATGTGTACGAGGCCTGCGCTCGTCGCAATGCCATTGCGATCATTCCACCACGCAAAGGCGCGCAATTGCGAAAAAGCGCTGCGTTTGCGGTCCGCAATGAAGCGGTCAAAGCGTGCAGGAGATTTGGTCGAGAAATCTGGAAACACTGGAGCAGCTACCACCGCCGGTCGTTGGTGGAAACGAAGATGAATTGCTTCAAGCGTCTGGGTGAAAAAGTGATGGCCCGTACGTTTGAACGACAAGTGGTTGAGTTGAATGTGCGTGCTGCCATCCTCAATCGATTCACAGAATTGGGAACGCCCGTGACGGTGGTCGTGGCATAACTCCGTCTGGGGTTTGGGGACGTGTGCTCTCAGGTCGGGTTGTGCAACAAAGCC
>NZ_JBHZGV010000042.1:0-1127 GCF_043359985.1 Comamonas trifloxystrobinivorans | reverse complement strand
CCGACGGTACGACCACCTTCGCGGATAGCGAAGCGCAGACCTTCTTCCATAGCGATAGGAGCGATCAGCTTGACGGTGATCGACACGTTATCGCCAGGCATCACCATTTCCTTGCCTTCTGGCAGCTCGATGGCACCGGTCACGTCCGTCGTACGGAAGTAGAACTGAGGGCGGTAGTTGCTGAAGAATGGGGTGTGGCGGCCGCCTTCGTCCTTGCTCAGCACATACACTTCAGCGGTGAAGTGGGTGTGTGGCTTGATCGAGTTAGGCTTGCACAGCACTTGGCCGCGTTCCACGTCTTCACGCTTGGTGCCGCGCAGCAGCAGACCGACGTTGTCACCAGCTTGGCCTTGGTCCAGCAGCTTGCGGAACATTTCCACGCCGGTCACGGTGGTCTTGACGGTGTCCTTGATACCGACGATTTCGATTTCTTCGCCGACCTTGATCACGCCGCGCTCGATACGACCGGTCACCACGGTACCACGACCGGAGATGGAGAACACGTCTTCCACAGGCATCAGGAAAGCACCGTCCACAGCGCGCTCAGGCGTAGGGATGTATGCGTCCAGAGCTTCAGCCAGCTTCAAGATGGCAGGCTCACCCTTGTCAGACTGGTCACCTTCCAGAGCCAGCTTGGCCGAACCACGGATGATGGGGGTGTCGTCGCCAGGGAATTCGTACTTGTCCAGCAGTTCGCGGACTTCCATTTCCACCAGTTCCAGCAGCTCTTCGTCATCGACCATGTCGCACTTGTTCAGGAACACGATGATGTAAGGAACGCCCACTTGACGAGCCAGCAGGATGTGCTCGCGGGTTTGAGGCATAGGGCCGTCAGCAGCGGAGCAAACCAAGATAGCACCGTCCATCTGAGCGGCGCCGGTGATCATGTTCTTCACATAGTCAGCGTGGCCGGGGCAGTCCACGTGAGCGTAGTGGCGGGTAGCCGTTTCGTACTCAACGTGCGAGGTGTTGATGGTGATACCACGGGCCTTTTCTTCAGGCGTGTTGTCGATCTGGTCGTAACCCTTGGCTTCGCCGCCAAAAGCCTTGGACAGAACGGTAGCGATAGCAGCCGTCAGGGTGGTCTTACCGTGGTCAACGTGACCGATGGTGCCCACGTTCACGTG
>NZ_JBHZGV010000041.1:0-1188 GCF_043359985.1 Comamonas trifloxystrobinivorans | reverse complement strand
GGTAATCCCCCCGCAATTCCAGCGCGCTGAGAAGTAGAGACTCTCACAGGAGAATCTCTACCATGAAGAAATCACGTTTCACCGACAGCCAGATCATCGACGCGCTCAAGCGAGCCGAGGCCGGCTTGGCTGTTCCTGAGCTCTGCCGTGAACTGGGCGTCAGCTCGGCAACGTTCTACAAGTGGCGGGCCAAGTTCGGCGGCATGGATGCCTCGCTTATGGCTCGCATGAAGGAGCTGGAAGAGGAGAACCGGCGGCTGCGCAAGATGTACGTCGAGGAAAAGATCAAGGCCGAGATCGTCTCGGAGGCTCTCGCAAAAAAGTGGTGAAGCCATCTCGCAGACGTGAGATGGCTCAGCGAGCCGTGCAGCAGTACGGCGTGTCGATTCGGTCTGCCTGCCAGGCGTTCCAGATCAGCCAAGCCTGCTATCGCTATGTGGCCCAGCGCAACAACGAAGACGAGCAGATTGCCCGATGGCTGATGCGCCTGACCGACAACAACCGCAACTGGGGTTTCGGCTTGTGCTTTCTGCATCTGCGCAACGTGCGTGGCTTTGTCTGGAATCACAAACGTGTCTACCGCATCTACCGGGAGCTGGAGCTGAACCTGCGCATCAAGCCCCGAAAGCGTCTGGTGCGTGAGAGGCCCGAGCCGCTCACAGTGCCAGAGCACTGCAACGAAGTCTGGTCAATGGACTTCATGCATGACCAGCTTGAAGATGGCCGCACTATCCGGCTACTCAACGTGATTGATGACTTCAACCGTGAGGCGCTGGGCATCGAGGTGGACTTCTCACTGCCTGCGCATCGTGTGATCCGGACCCTGACGCAGGTTGTCGCCTGGCGTGGAAAGCCACAGGCGATACGTTGTGACAACGGGCCGGAATACATCAGCGCTGCGCTGCTGCACTGGGCCGGCGGGCAAGGAATCCGCATCGAACACATCCAGCCCGGTAAGCCTCAGCAAAATGCCTACGTGGAGCGCTTTAACAGAACGGTTCGCTACGAATGGTTGTCACAGTATTATTGGTCGGACCTCGACGAGGTTCGGGAGTACGCCACGCAGTGGATGTGGCGCTACAACCATGAACGCCCGAACATGGCATTGGGCGGCATCACCCCCAAACAGCGGCTGGCCATGGCCGCATAGCTCTACTTCTCAGAGCGGTGGTTTGTGGGGGGATTACC
>NZ_JBHZGV010000040.1:0-1193 GCF_043359985.1 Comamonas trifloxystrobinivorans | reverse complement strand
ATGGCCCGATCAGGGCTGGCGTATGCAGGGAACTCCCTGAGGCTTGCAACCTGTCGCGTAGATATGCAGCGCCAGTCCTTTTCTCCTGTCCGTGCTAAGTCCGGACAGTATCTTTCAGCCCGAGGGTTCATTTCTCGGAGCACGCATTCACAAGGATGGTCAGACATGAGAGCAGGAGAAGTGACAGCGCAAGGTGGGCAGCAGCAAGACCTTTTGGTAGTTGGCCTGGATATAGCAAAGCTCAAGGTTGATGTGTGTTTGCGCCTTGTCAATGGGAAGTACCGCAACAAGGTAATTCGCAACAGTGCAGCAGGGTTCGAGGATCTGGTCGCCTGGTTGCACAAGCATGGAGCCGCAACTGCCCACTTGTGCATGGAGGCCACTGGGCCTTACTGGGAAGCACTGGCCGAGTACATGAGCGACGCGGGCTACGTCGTCAGCGTTGTCAACCCCGCGCAGGTCAAAGCCTATGGGGTGGCGCTTGGTCAGCGCAGCAAAACCGATGCGGCTGATGCACAGCTCATTGCTGAGTTTTGCGCCCAACGCAAGCCCGATGCTTGGCAGGCACCGCCAGTGGTAGTGCGCACGCTCCGGGCGCTGGTCGCTCGCAGAGACTCGCTGGTGGCGCTACACACCCAAGAAGTGACCCGGCTGCAAGTGGTCCACGACAGCGTCAAAGAAAGCGTGGAGGCTGTTTTAAGCACGCTGCAAGAGCAGATAAAGCTCATCGAAAAACGAATCCGCCAGCACATTGATGACGACCCCACACTGCGCGAGCAACGCCACTTGCTCGACAGCGTGCCGGGGCTTGGTGATGTCTCCATTCCTGTCCTGCTCAGCCACTACGGGGGGCCAGCGCGCTTTGCTTCGGCCAAACAGGCGGTAGCCTTCGCCGGGCTGGATGTGCGGCACTACGAGTCAGGCTCGAGTGTGCGGGGTCGCCCGCGCATCTCCAAAAAAGGCAACTCCAAGCTGCGCAAGACCTTGTTCATGCCTGCGATCGTGACGATGCGATGCACTGAGTGGGGGCGAGTCTTTGCGCAGCGCTTGAGTTCAGCAGGCAAGCCCAAGATGGTGATCATTGCGGCGCTGATGCGCAAGATGGTGCAGATTACCTTTGCGATATTGCGAACAAGAAAGGCATTTGATATGAAATTACACGAACAAAGTACTTGACGGGCACGACAGTATCT